>NZ_PZZL01000005.1:0-300000 GCF_003046185.1 Phreatobacter oligotrophus | reverse complement strand
ACGAACCTCCTTTGCCGGATGACGAATCCGAGTGCAGCGCAACATCAAGCGCCAGGCAACAAGAAAATTCATTTTCGTCATCGAAATCAGTCTGTTAGCACTCGTTTGAAAAAAGTGCTGACAGGGGTCTTGAAGGGCAAAATCCGGCTTCCTAACTCATCGCCCGGACGGGATGCCGGAGGGCATCGGGCGATGCGCTCGCTCACTCCTCGCGACGGGTCCCGGCCACTGACAGAAGCGATGATCCACATCCGGAGGAACTCATGAAGTTTCGGCCACTGCATGACCGTGTCGTCGTCAAGCGCATCGACGCCGAGGAGAAGACCCGCGGCGGCATCATCATCCCCGACACCGCCAAGGAGAAGCCGCAGGAGGGCGAGGTGATCGCCGTCGGCCCCGGCGGGCGCAACGAGCGCGGCGAACTCGTCGCCCTCGACGTCAAGGCGGGTGACATCGTGCTCTTCGGCAAGTGGTCCGGCACCGAGGTCAAGATCGACGGTGTCGACTACCTGATCATGAAGGAGAGCGACATCATGGGCATCGTCGAGAGCTCGGCGAGCCTGAAGAAGGCCGCCTGAGCGGGGCCTGATCCTATCCCTCAAGTCTGATCAATGGAGTGAGGAACCATGGCTGCGAAGGACGTGAAGTTTTCGCAGGACGCGCGCGAGAAGATGCTGCGCGGCGTCGACATCCTGGCCAATGCGGTCAAGGTGACGCTCGGTCCCAAGGGCCGCAACGTCGTCATCGAGAAGAGCTTCGGCGCCCCGCGCATCACCAAGGACGGCGTCACCGTCGCCAAGGAGATCGAGCTCTCCGACAAGTTCGAGAACATGGGCGCGCAGATGGTGCGCGAGGTGGCGTCCAAGCAGAACGACGCTGCCGGTGACGGCACCACCACCGCCACCGTTCTCGCCCAGGCCATCGTCAAGGAGGGCGCGAAGTCGGTTGCCGCCGGCATGAACCCGATGGACCTGAAGCGGGGCATCGACCTTGCGGTCGAGGCGGTGACCAAGGAGCTGGAGAAGAACTCCCGCAAGGTCACCAAGTCCGACGAGGTTGCCCAGGTCGGCACGATCTCGGCCAATGGCGACGTCGCCATCGGCAAGATGATCGCCGAGGCCATGCAGAAGGTCGGCAACGAGGGCGTCATCACGGTGGAGGAGGCCAAGAGCCTCGAGACCGAGCTCGACGTGGTCGAGGGCATGCAGTTCGACCGCGGCTACCTCTCGCCCTACTTCGTCACCAATGCCGACAAGATGGTGGCCGAGCTCGAGGACCCTTACGTCCTCATCCACGAGAAGAAGCTGACCGGCCTGCAGGCCATGCTGCCGGTGCTCGAAGCCGTGGTGCAGACCGGCAAGCCGCTGCTCATCGTCGCCGAGGACGTCGAGGGCGAGGCGCTCGCCACCCTCGTCGTCAACAAGCTGCGCGGCGGCCTGAAGATCGCCGCGGTGAAGGCGCCGGGCTTCGGTGACCGTCGCAAGGCCATGCTGGAGGACATCGCCATCCTCACCGGCGGCACGGCGATCTCCGAGGATCTCGGCATCAAGCTGGAGAACGTCACTCTCAACATGCTCGGACGCGCCAAGAAGGTCCGCATCGAGAAGGAGGCCACGACCATCGTCGACGGCGCCGGCTCGAAGAAGGACATCGAGGCCCGCGTCGCCCAGATCAAGGCGCAGATCGAGGAGACCACCTCCGACTACGACCGCGAGAAGCTGCAGGAGCGGCTGGCGAAGCTCGCCGGCGGCGTCGCGGTGATCCGCGTCGGCGGCGCCACCGAGGTCGAGGTCAAGGAGAAGAAGGACCGCGTCGACGACGCGCTCAACGCCACCCGCGCGGCGGTGCTGGAAGGCATCCTGCCCGGCGGCGGCGTCGCCCTCCTGCGCGCCGCCAAGGCGCTGGAGGGCCTCAAGGGCGCCAATGACGACCAGCGCACCGGCATCGACATCGTCCGCAAGGCGCTGGAGGCCCCCATCCGCCAGATCGCCGAGAATGCCGGCGTCGAGGGCTCGATCGTCGTGGGCAAGGTCACCGACAAGGCCGATTATGCCCATGGCTATGATGCCCAGGGCGATGCCTATGGCGACATGTTCAAGCTCGGCATCATCGACCCGACCAAGGTCGTGCGCACGGCGATCCAGGACGCGGCCTCCGTCGCGGGCCTGTTGATCACCACCGAAGCGATGATCGCCGAGAAGCCGAAGAAGGACGCGCCCGCCCCGGCCATGCCGGGTGGCGGGATGGACTTCTGAGCCAGCCACATCGCTCACCACCATGGGGCGGGCCGGGTCACCGGCCCGCCCTTTCGTTTGCCGCCACGATGTCGCAGGCGATCCGAATCCGCGCTGGCCGTGCTAGCGCTGGGGCAGGAGGGCCTGATGACCATTGCCGCCGCCACGCGCTTCTGGGACCGCATCGCCGAACGCTATGCCGCCGATCCGATAAAGGATATGGCGGGCTATGAGCGCACGCTGGAGCGGACGGCGGCCCTGCTCAAGCCAAGCGACAGCGTCGTCGAGATCGGCTGCGGTACGGGCACCACCGCGCTCAGGCTGGCGCCCTCCGTCTCGCGGATCATCGCCAGCGATGTCTCCCCGGCGATGATCGCCATCGCCCGGAAGAAGGCCGAGGCCCAGGGCTGCGCCAACGTCACCTTCGAGGCGCGTGCCGCCGAGGAGCCGGGTGGCCCGGCGGGGCTTCACGACGCGGTCCTGGCCTTCAATCTCCTGCATCTGGTCGCCGATCGCGCCGCCGTGCTCGCCGAGGCCCATCGGCTCCTCAAGCCCGGCAGGCTGTTCATCTCCAAGACGCCGTGCCTCAAGGAGATGAACCCGCTCATTCGCCTCGCCATCCCGGTCATGCAGCTGATCGGCAAGGCGCCGCCGGTCGATGTTTTCGGGGCCGCCGAGCTCGAAGCCGCGGTGGCCGCCGCCGGCTTCACCATCATCGAGCGGGGCCGCCACGGGTCGGGACGAACCGATCCGCGCATCTTCCTCGTCGCGCGGCGCGACTAGGCTGCGGCGGCGTCCTTCACCACTCCACCTCGGCGCCGATGCCGGCGGCGGCGCGCCCGTCCGCGCCGATCTCCGTCTGGATGCGGATGCGGCGGGTGAGGTCGATGTCGACGCCGATGGCGCTGTTCTCAGGCTTGGCGCCGGTGCGTACGCCGACCCGCACGCGCTCGTTGATGGCACGCGAGACACCGACGGTCGGGCCCGAAGCGCCGGTGGTGACGTCGAGATTGTCGACGCCGAGCGCCCGGCGCGTCGCCTCGAAGGCATCGGCCCCGCCGCTACCCGAGAGGATCGCCACGGCCTGGGCAAGCTGCACGGCCTGGAAGGGCGAGAGGCCCGCGGCGGCGCGCTGGAACAGCAGGCGCGAGAGCACCTCGTCCTGGGGCAGGGTGGGCGTCGAGGTGAGCGTGAACTCGGGCTGCGTGGCCCGGCCGGTGATGCCGATGCTGGCGGTGATGTCGGTTGCCCGCGTCTCCGCGACGAAATCGAGGTCGGGGACCAGGTCGCCGCCGCCGAACGTGACGCGGCCGCGGGTGAAGTCGAGCCGCTGGGTGAGGAGCGAGAGGCGGCCGCGGCGCATCTCGAAGGCGCCATTGGCGCGCATGTCGCGGGTGGTGCCGGCGAGGCGCAGCTCGCCGCCGAGCTCGGCGTCGATGCCACGGCCGCGCACGAAGACCCGGCCCGGCGCGTCGAGCACCACATCGAGCGTCGCGTTGAACGGCGCCCGGCCACGCGTCGCGGCCGCGGCGCGCTGGCGGGCCAGCTGGGCGAGGCGGGCGCGGGTCTGCGCCGGGGCGCCGACATGGCGGGCATCACGCAACGGCTCGGCATTGGAGGGCAGCCGGTCCGGCACGCGCACCTCGATGGTCGCGACATCGATCCGCCCCGAGAGGCGCGGCGTGGTCGCCAGCGGTCCGGTCACCGCGAGGTCGAGGCTCGCGGTCATCTGCATCACGTCGCTCGACACCAGCTCGGCATTGCGGGCGGTGACCTTGAGGTCGGCGGGGAAGTTGCGCAGCGGATCGGCGCTGACGCGGCCGGTGAGCGCCACCGTGCCGCCGTTCTTCGCCCGTGCGGTGAGGCGTTCGACGACGATGTCGGTGCCGCGGCCGGTGACGCGGCCCTCGATGGCGGTGAAGGCGATGCCGTTAAGGGGATCGCTGAACGAGCCGCCGGAGAGCGTCGCGGCGCCCTGGATGTCCGGACGGGTGGCGGTGCCGCGCAGCGCGCCGTCGACGGCGAGGCGGCCGGTGACGCGCTGGCCGGAGCCGGCGAGCTGGGCATTGGCGAGGGCCGCGTCGAGTGTGCCCCGGACGGCAAGATCGAGGGCGCCTGTGGCGGTCATGGGCACCGAACCGGCAACGGTGAGCGCGATGGTCCGCCCGCCATTGATGGTCGCGTCGAGGCTGGCGCGCTCGCCCCGCGCCTCGCCGCGGGCGGTGATGTCGAGGGCGGGCACGCCGGCATTGCGGGTGGCGGGCGCCGCAAAGCCACGCACCGTCGCCTTGAAGGGCCCGCGGGGCGCTGCAGCCGGTCCCCGCAGCGTGGCGCGGGCATCGAGGGTGCCGGCAAGGCCGGTGCCGGGCGCGAGGATGTCGATGGCGGCAAGCGGCACGCGGCGGGCCTGGACGGTGGCGTCGAGCTGGGCGCCCAGCGTGCCGGTGACCTCCACCTCGCCGCCCTGCAGGGCGAGCGTCAGCCGCTCCGTGCGGATCTCGGCGCCCTCGAAGGTGAGGGTCGCCGGACGGGCGAGGGCGATGCGGGCGCCCTGCCGGGTGGCGGTGAAGCTTGCGAGGTCGAGGCGGTTCGGCGATCCGGGGATGAGGCGGCCATTGCTCGCCAGCAGGAAACCGCGGGCGCGGGCGGCGAGCGTCAGGTCGGTCGCCTCGCCGCTGCCGGTGGCTTTCAGCTCGATGCGCTCGACGGTCTCGCCGCCGGCGACCAGGCGGTCGACGGTCGCCTCGCCCTGGAGGCGCGGGCGGCCATAGAGGTCATCGCCGCGGAGGTCGGCGCGCAGGATGTTGAGGCTGGCGGCTCCGAAAACCAGGCGCTGGCCGTCGCCCTGCACCGCGATGGACTGGCGGCCGCCGGTGGCATCGGCGACGAGGGTGGCGCGCAGGCTTCCCGAGAGGCGGGTGAGGACGAGGGGAGACAGGTCGTCGAGGTCGCCGGCGGCGATGGTCATGCGGCCTCTGGCGAGCTTGCCGGGACCGGTTCGGCCCTGGCCCTCCGCCGTCACCGAGCCAAGGCGCAGTGCCAGCCGGTCGAGGACCCAGCCAGCGCCCTCGCTGCGGGCGACCGCATCCGCCGTCAGGGGCTTGCCATCGATGTCGCCGCGGCCGGTCAGGGTGAGGGCCGGGCGGGACGCGATGGTCTTGGCGTCGATGCTGAGGGCGAGGTCGCGGATCGGGCGGTTGAGCGCGCGGGCATTGGGGGCGGCAAGGCGCAGGACCATGTCGGGGTCGATGAGGTCGCCGCTGAGCGTGGCATCGGCGCGGCCGGCCCCGGCCAGCTGGCCGTCCACCTGCGAGAGATCGGGCAGGGCCAAAGCCGCGCGCATGGCGATGCGGCCATCGCCCATCGTGCCGTCGAGGCCGGCGGTGACATGGCGGCCGCTCAGCGTCACGCCTTCGAACGTCATGACGGCGCGGCGGCGGATGATGGTGCCGGCAAGGCTCGCCTGCCGCCCGATGACGCGGTCGGCGACCGGGTGGCCGAGGGCGAGTTCGGTGGCGCGGCCGTTGAGCACGGCGCGGGTGAGGCCCTGCGACGGGTCGCCGGACAGCGTCGCCGCCACATAGCCCTGGCCGGAGAGCGGCCGGCCGGCGAGCCGCGACAGGGCCGAGAGGCGGAGGATGTCGGCCTGGACCTGGCCTTCCAGCAGCTTGGCGCCGCTGCGGCCGGTGAAGGCGAGGCGCAGGTTCGGCGAGGCGAGCGTGAACTCCGAGACGTCGGTGATCGCCTCCTCGGTGACCACCGCCCGCAGCTTCACCGAGGCACGCGGGCCGATGGCCTCGGAGACGCCGGCATCGGCAAGGACGAGACCCTCGACCGCCCCGTCGGCATCGACGCGATAGCGCTTGGAGCCTGCCGCCTCTGGCTCGGCGGCGATCAGGGCGCTCATGCTGCCGATCTTCGCGCCGGGCCCGTCCAGGCCAGCGAGGTTGAGCTTGCCCTCCACCCGCGGGGCGTCGAGGGCGCCCATGGCGCTCATGTCGAAGATCAGGCGCTCGATGCGGGCAGAGCCGCGGGCGGTGGCGCCGCCGGCATTGGGCAGGGCGCGGCCGCGGGCGGTGACGTTCAGCTCGTTGCGGGCGGTGAGATAGCCGGCCGCCGTCAGTTCGGCGATGTCGGAGGCGAGGCGGAAGGCCTCGATGGCATAGCCGCCATCATCGCCGAAGACGATGCGGCCCTCGAGCTTCGTCGCGCCGGCGAAGACGGTCGAGACGCCGGGCGGCAACAGGTTCTCGATGCGGGCATCGAGCCTGAGGCCGAGGCGGCGGATCTGGGCATCGCGCGACAGGATGGCGTCGCCACGGGCGTTGATGTCGGGACCGGCATCGAAGGCGATGCGCCCGCGCCAGTCGTCGAGGCGGCCGGTGCCGGCAAGGTCGAGCTTGACCGGTGGCAGGCCGGGCAGATTGGCGAGGCGGGCGAGGATGCCGCCGGCCGGCTCGTCATGCTGCACCGAGAGGTCGAGCTGCTGGCTCGACGGCACGAAGCCGAGCTTGATGGCGGAGAGGCCGGGCGCATCGGTGCGGCGGACCTGGACATCGGCATTGAGGCCCTCGGCCGCGCGTCCGAGGGAGGCCGTGCCTGCGGCGGTGAAGCGGGCGGCGACGCCGAGGACGGGCTCGCCCAGGATGAACTCGCCGATGGCGAATTTGCCGATCTCCACCTTCACCGGCAGCTCGGGCAGCAGCGGTCCATCGCTCGGCGGCGGGGCGGCCGAGGGATCGGCCACCGGCCGGCGCAGGAGCTCGACACGGCCGATCTCGAGGTTCTGGATCTCCAGCCGTCGCGACAGCAGCGCCACCCGCCGCCAGACGAGGCGGATCGTGTCGATGCGCAGGTAGACGCCATCGCGATCAGCAATCGTGACGTTGCGGATCATCGCGTCGGAGGAGAGCGGTCCCTCCACCGCGCCGATGGCGACTGTCGATCCCGGCGAGGACAGGGTGCGCGAGATGAAGCCGGCAAGGACGCCCTGGTCTTCCTGCGCCTGCGGGCGGGTCGGCCCCAGCAGCAGCGCGGCGCCTGTCACCAGCACGGCGAGGAGCAGAAGGGCGAAGAGGGTGCGGGTCCGGGTCGTCATCAGAAGGCCTGTCCGATGCTGACGTAGAAGGCATAGGGCCGCTCGCCGGTGCGGCGCTGCAGGGGCACGGCGACGTCGAAGCGGATGGGGCCGACGGCGGTGTAATAGCGCAGGCCGAGGCCGGCGGCGTAGCGCAGCGGCGCCGAGCCGTCGGGCAGCGAACCCGAATAGGCCTGGCCCATGTCGAAGAAGGGCACGACGCCCAGCGTCTCGGTGATCCTGATCCGCGCCTCGAGGGAGGCCTCGAACAGGCTCTTGCCGCCGGTGACATTGCCGAAGGCGTCGCGGGGGCCGAGGCTCTTGAACTCGTAGCCGCGCACCGAGCCGCCGCCGCCCGCATAGAAGCGGCGGGAGGCCGGGATGTCGGCCAGCGTGCCGCCGAGGATCGAGCCGAAGGCGACGCGGCCGGCGAGGATGGTGCGGGCCTGCTCGTCGATGGCATAGTAGGCCGAGGCTTGGATGCGGCTGATGAGGAACGTGTCCGGCGCCGCGCCGAAGCCGAGATAGGGCGTCACCGTGGCGGTGACGCGGACGCCGCGGCTCGGGTCCAGCGGCCGGTCGGTGGTGTCGTAGGAGGCCGCGACCGGCAGGCCCACGAGGCCGTAATCGTAGCGGCCGAGCACGTCGATGGAGCGGCCGACCTCGCCTTCGACGCCAGCCCGGACGTTGAACGTGTCGGTGAAGCGGTGGCGGATGGCGACCGTCGCATTGGCGAGGTTGCTGGTATAGAGGTCGGTGATCTCCCGCTGCACGAAGGCGTCGACCAGGAGGTCGTTGCGCGTTCCCCAGAGCGCCGGCTTCAGGAACGAGGCGGAGAGGCGGCCGCCGATGTCGTCGGTGTTGAAGCCGCGCCGGGTGGAGCCACCCGGCCAGTTCTGGTTGCCGGTAAAATAGAACAGGTCGGCGTCAAGACGCAGGCGCTCCGCCCCGCCGAACAGGTTGCGGTGGGCCCAGTAGGCCTTGAGCGCCGGGCCGTCGATGGTCGAGTAGCGCAGCGAGCCGCCGAGCACGCGCAGGGGCCGCTCGGTCACCTCGACATCGATGGGTAACTGGCCATTGGCGTCGAGGGCGGTGCCCTCGCGCACGCGCACGCCCCCGATGGCCTCGATCCGCGCCACCGACCGGCGGATATCGGCCATGGCCTTGCGCGAATAGGGATCGCCGCGCTCGGCATAGATGAAGGAGCGGACGACGGCGGGGTCGACCTGCTGCGTACCGGAGACGCCGATGCCGCCGATGCCGGCCCTTGCGCCGGGATCGACCATCAGCGTCAGGTCGACGGTGCGGGAGGGGTGGTCGATGACCGGTTGGCGGCGGCCGACCTTGACGAAGGGGTGGCTGCGATCGCGGAAATGGTCGGCGAGGATGGCGGCGGCGCCCAGAACCTCCTCGGTGCGGGCGGGATCGCCCGGCTTGATGGTCACCAGCCGCGGCGGCAGCACGGCAGGGTCGAAGGGCAGTTCGCTGCGCTGGTCGAGCACCTGGACGCGGCCGAAGCGATAGAGCGGCCCGGTCTCGACGATCACCGCCACGGGGACGAGGGCGCGGCCGCGAAAGCTGTCGATGGTGGCGCGGGCGCCAGCGCCAGCGGGACGGTCGAGGGTGATGGCCTGGCCGCCGACGACGATGGACACCTTCGCGGCGTAGTAGCCCGAGCCCCAGAGGGCATCGACGATGCGCGGGAGGTCCGCCTCGGCGCGGCGGACGAGCTCGTCGCCGTTCTCCGGCGCCTCGGCGCGCAGGCGATGGAGGATGGAGACGTCGCGCACCGCGGTCAGTGCTGTCGCGTCGGAGCCGAGCCCCTGGATGTCGAGCTGATAGGCCACGGCCTGGGCCGAGACGGTCGGCGGGCGCTCGCCGAAGAGGCCAAAAAAATCGAAGGCATGGGAGGTCTGCGGCGTGCTGACGTTCAGCACACCGGCGAGAACACAGGCGTATCGGCGGGATTTGAATGTCCCGTCAGCCACCATTCCAGACCTTTCGGACGCAATACGAAGACGAAATCCCGGATTCCGGACCACTGAGGGCTCTCCCGGACGACGTCCGGGTAACCTTAACCGGCACGAGGGGACCGCGTCGACCGCACTCCCTTGCCGCCACGTCTGCTGCCAAACACCCCCTCCCGTGGGCGGCAGCCAGTGCCTATGTTCCGCGCCATGACTAGCATCATTAAGGTTGAGAAACTCTCAAAGCGCTACGCATCCGGGTTCCAGGCCCTTGATGACGTGGACCTGTCGATCGGCAAGGGCGAAATCT
Organism: Phreatobacter oligotrophus; assembly: GCF_003046185.1. Taxonomy (NCBI): domain Bacteria; kingdom Pseudomonadati; phylum Pseudomonadota; class Alphaproteobacteria; order Hyphomicrobiales; family Phreatobacteraceae; genus Phreatobacter; species Phreatobacter oligotrophus. Next base: position 290,412 of record NZ_PZZL01000005.1, on the reverse strand, counting down.
TCGCGCTGCTGGGGCCGAACGGCGCTGGCAAGACGACGCTGATCTCGACGATCTGCGGCATCGTCCGGCCCACCGGGGGGACGGTGAGCGTCGGCGGACACGACATCATCCGCGACTATCGCGCCGCGCGGGCGATGATCGGCCTCGTGCCGCAGGAGCTGACGACCGATTCCTTCGAGTCGGTCTGGGCGACGGTGAGCTTCTCGCGCGGCCTGTTCGGCAAGGCGCCAAACCCCGCCCTGATCGAGCAGATCCTCAAGGACCTGTCGCTGTGGGACAAGAAGGACGCAAAGATCATGACGCTGTCGGGCGGCATGAAGCGGCGCGTCATGATCGCCAAGGCGCTCTCCCACGAGCCGGACATCCTCTTCCTCGACGAGCCGACAGCCGGCGTCGACGTGGAACTGAGGCGCGACATGTGGGCCCTCGTCCGGCGGCTGCGCGACAATGGCGCGACGATCATCCTGACGACCCACTACATCGAGGAGGCGGAGGAGATGGCCGACCGGGTCGGCGTCATCTCCAAGGGGCGCATCATCCTCGTGGAGGACAAGGCGGAGCTCATGCGCAAGCTCGGCCGCAAGCGCCTGACGGTGGAGTTGCAGGCCCCCGTCGCGGCGGTCCCGGACTCCCTCGCCGCCTTCGACCTCGCGCTGGCCGATGGCGGCAATGCCCTCGTCTACAGCTACGATTCGCAGGCCGAACGCACCGGCATCACGGCGCTGCTCCAGGGGCTGTCCGACGCCGGCCTCCGGCTGAAGGACCTGCAGACCGAGCAGAGTTCGCTCGAGGAGATCTTCGTGAACCTGGTGAGCACCCGATGAACGTTCAGGCGATCAAGGCCATCTACCTGTTCGAGATGGCGCGCACCTGGCGGACGCTGTGGCAGAGCATCGTCTCGCCGGTCATCTCCACCTCGCTCTATTTCGTCGTCTTCGGCGCGGCCATCGGGGCCCGGATGCAGGAGATCGACGGGGTCGCCTATGGCGCCTTCATCGTGCCGGGGCTGATCATGCTCTCGCTGCTGACGCAGAGCATCTCCAACGCGTCCTTCGGCATCTATTTCCCGCGCTTCACCGGCACGATCTACGAGGTTTTGTCGGCGCCTGTGTCGCCCTTCGAGATCGTCACGGCCTATGTCGGCGCGGCGGCGACCAAGTCGGTGATCCTCGGGATCATCATTCTCGCCACCGCGGCCCTCTTCGTGCCGCTGAGGATCGAGCATCCGCTCTGGATGCTTGCCTTCCTCGTGCTCACCGCCGTCACCTTCAGCCTGTTCGGCTTCATCATCGGCATCTGGGCCGACGGTTTCGAGCAGCTGCAGTTCATCCCCATGCTGGTGGTGACGCCGCTGACGTTCCTTGGGGGCAGCTTCTACGCCATCGACATGCTGCCGCCCTTCTGGCGGACGGTCAGCCTGTTCAACCCGGTCGTCTACCTGGTGAGCGGTTTCCGCTGGAGCTTCTTCGGCACCGCCGATGTCGCCATCGGCGTCAGCCTCGCCATGACGCTGGTCTTCCTCGGCCTGTGCCTTGCGGCCATCGGCTGGATCTTCCGGACGGGCTACCGGCTCAAGGCGTGAGCCGGCGCCGCCCCACGCGGATCAGGCGCGGGCGATGGAGAGGAGCTTCTTCTCGTCGAGGACGCGGACGGCCTCCGGCACGATAAGGATCACGCCGTCGCGGGCGAGCTTGGTCAGCGTGCGGCTCACGGTCTCGATGGTGAGGCCGAGATAGTCGGCCATGTCGATGCGCTGCATCGGCAGCTGGATCGTCACCGACGGGCCCTTGATGCGGGTCCAGCGCTCGCGCATGGCGACGAGGAAGGCCGCGACGCGCTCCTCGGCCGAGCGGCGGCCGATCAGCGTCATCTGCTCCTGGGCGATGACCAGCTCATGGGTGGCGAATTCGTGCAGGCGGCGCAGGAAGTGCGGCTTGGCGGTGACGAGATTGTCGAACTCGCGCCGGTCGAAGCGGCAGAGCGCGACATCGTCCACGGCATCGGCCGAGAAACCGTAGCGGTTGTGCAGGGCGAGGCCGAGGAAGTCGCCCGGCATGGCGACGCCGATGATCTGGCGGCGGCCGTCGGAGAGCAGCTTGTAGAGCCGCACCATGCCTTCGGTGACCGAGAAGACCGATTCGGCGGTCTCGCCCTGGTGGATGAACGTGGTCTTTCCGTCGGCGCGGGTGTGATGGACGATGTCGTCCAGCTCGGGGAGCTCTTCCGGCCCGAGCGCGGCGCAAACCGCGAGCGAACGCACCTTGCAGTTATCGCAGTAGTTGTCGCCGGGCTGGCGCCCGCAGGCGTGGGCCGCCTTGGGAGACGTGAGTTCGATGGTCGCGGTCATGGCAGTGACCCTTGGTGGGGGAACAAGGCACTTATCGCTGTCATCATAGAGGAGAGTCTCGGCCAGCGTTTGATTCAGAACAAGGACGCCATTCGACTAGCCCCTCATCCTCCCGGCTCTCAAGCATGCTGGGAGCCTTCGCCTCGATGTTCAGAGCCCGCATCATCGACGCGAATGAGGCGATGACCGTCTTCGGGCTGGTCCGGCTGTGCTATCCCGATATCGAGATCGACGCCTGGCGCCAGCATCTTCAGGGGCTTGGCGGCGGCAAACGCCGCAAGGCGGGTTGCCTGGTCGTCAGCGACCAGCGCGGTTATGTCCACGCGGCATGCCTGTTCCGCGTCACGCCAGACCCCATGTCCGGCCGCCGGATGGAACTGTCCTACCTGTCGAAGGCCGAACTCCCGGCCAGCACCGCACCGGACACCCTGTTCGATTTCGTCGACGAACTGGCCCGTGAGGAACACTGCTCGACCATCGTGATCGAGGAGGCCGTGACGCGGCTGGCCGACGGGCCCCTCACGCAGTGGGGCGACCTCGACGAGGCGCTAGCGGCCCATCAGTTCCGGCCGGGCAGCGTCGGCTTCGTGAAGGCTGTCCCCGAGGCCGCCTGAGCCTGCACCGTGCCGGCAGCTTCCGGCAATCCCGCATTGTCATCCATGATCGCGCGCCAGGCGGCGCCGTCGAGATCGTCGTACTGGCCGGTCTTCAGCGACCAGAGGAAGCCGGCAAGGCCGAGGAGGCCGAGGCCGAGGGCGAGGGGAACGAGGAAGATCAGCACGTCCATGGGTGCCTCCTTCAGAGCCGGCCGTGGCGCGCGCGCAGCGCGTTGGCGGTGACGATGACCGACGAGCCGGACATGGCGAGCGCCGCGATGAGCGGCGTCACCCAGCCGGCGATGGCGATGGGCACGGCGATGGCGTTGTAGACGACCGCCAGCCAGAGATTCTGCTTCATCAGCATGAGCGCGGTGCGCGAGACAGCGACCGCATCGGCGACCGGGGCGAGGCGGTCGCCGAGGAAGACCGCGTCGGCCGCGGCCTGGGTCAGGTGCACGGCGGTGATCGGCGACATCGAGACATGGGCACGGGCAAGCGCCGGCGCGTCGTTGAGGCCGTCGCCGACCATCAGCACCTTGCGGCCGGCCGCCTTCAACGCGTCGAGCCGCTCGATCTTGTCGGCCGGCTTGAGCCCCCCGCGCGCGACGGGGATGCCGAGGGCGGCCGCGACGGGCGCGACCGCCTCCGGCCTGTCGCCGGACAGGATCTCCAGTTGCAGGCCGGCCCGGGACAGCGCCGCGACGACGGCCTCGGCGTCCGGGCGCAGCTGCTGGCGGATGGCGAAGACATGGCAGGTCTCGCCATGGCGGAAGGCGATGAGCGAGGCATCGGGATGCCGGGCGGCCACCCTCGCCCCCTCCGCCTCGGCGTCGCAGAAGGCGAGGCTACCGAGCCGCGCCTCGCGGCCGTCGATCATGGCGACGACGCCACGGCCGGTTTCCTCGCGCGCCTCGGCGAGGGGAAGGGCATTGGGCACCGCCGCGACAAGGGCGCGGGCGAGTGGATGATGCGAGGCGGCCGCAAGGCCGGCTGCCATCGCGAGATCGGCGGCGGGAATGTCCGCAGTGCCTTCGGCGGCGAGGTCCGGCAGGGTCAGCGTGCCGGTCTTGTCGAAGACGATGGTGTCGGCCTCGGCGAGCCGCTCCAGCGCATCGCCCGCCTGGAGCAGGACATTGGCCTTGAACAGGGCGCCCGAGGCCACGACCTGCACGGCGGGAATGGCAAGGCCGAGGGCGCAGGGGCAGGTGATGATGAGCACCGTGATGGCGATGATCAGCGACTGTTGCCAGGCGAGCCCCGCAAGGATCCATCCGGCCAGCGTGCAGATCGCGGTGAGATGGACCACCGGCGAATAGAGCGCCGCGGCGCGGTCGGCGAGGCGGCGGTAGTTGGAGCGCGCCTCGAGCGCGGTCTCGAGCAGGCGCGTCACCTCGTCGAGCAGCGTGCCCTTGGCGGCGGCGCGGACCTCGATGGTGAGGGCGCCGGAGAGGTTCAGTGTGCCGGCATAGACGGCATCGCCGGCCGTGACCTCCTGTGGCAGGGTCTCGCCCGTCACGAGGCTCTGGTCGAGGCTGGAGCGGCCCTCGACGACGAGGCCGTCGACCGAGACCCGCTCGCCGGGCCGGACGAGGACGCGGTCGCCCGCGGCCACGGCGGCGATCGGCACCTGCCGCAGCGCGCCGTCGGGCATGAGCTTCACCGCCGTCTCGGCCTTGAGAGCGGCGATATTGCCGGCGACCGCGCGGGTCTTGCGGCGCATCAGCTGCTCGAAATAGCGGCCGGCCAGCAGGAAGAAGAGCAGCATGACCGCGCTGTCGAAATAGGCGTGGGTGCCGTGGTGGGCGGTCTCCACCAGCGACATGCCGACGGCCAGCAGGACGCCGAGCGAGATCGGCACGTCCATGTTGAGCTGGCGGGCGGCGATCGCCATGCGCGCCGAGCGGAAGAAGGGCCGGCCGGCATAGGCCACCGCCGGAACGGCGATGAGCGCCGAGACCCAGTGGAAGAAGTCGCGCTGCTCCTGGGTGATGTCGGAGATGTTGCCGGACCAGACCGACACCGACAGCAGCATGATGTTCATCATGGCGAAGCCGGCGACGCCGAGGCACTGGAGCAGGAAGCGCGCCTCGCGCACCTCCTCGCCCTCCACCGCCTTGGGGTCGAAGGGGAAGGCGCGGAAGCCGAGCGCGGAGAGGCGCTGGACGATCCGCTGGGGTGTCGTCTCTGCCTCGCGCCAGCGGACGGTCAGGCGGCGGTTGGTGAGGTTGACGCGGGCCTCCTCGATGCCCGGCTCGCGGGCGAGGCCCTGCTCGATGACGGGCATGCAGGCGGCGCAGGTGATGCCGTCCACGGCGAAATCCATGCGCGCCCGGCCCTCGCCCAGCGGCTCGACGAAGAGCGACAGGTCGGTGGCGTCCGGCGTCGCGGCGGCCGCCGGCAAAATGGCTGGCGGATCGACGGCGCGGGGGAGGTCGGCTGTGAGGGTCGAAGCCATGGCGCGGCGCTCAGGGCAGCATGACGCGGTTGCGCGAGCGGTAGAGGGTCTCGCCGTCGCGCTCGACCTCGATGACGAGGTCATGGGCGCCGGCGACGAGGCCATCCGCCGTGCCGGCATAGGTGCCGGGGCCGGTGCGGGCGACGTCGAAGGCGCGGTCATTGGCGCGCCGCACCGGGTGCTGCACCGAGGCCTTCACGGTGATGCGTTCCACCGGCACGCCCTCGGGTTCGCGCACCGCGATGGTCACGGCGCCGGTGCCGCTGGCGTCGCGATCCACACGCGCCTCCACGGTCCAGGCGCGGGCATCGCGCTGGCCGGCGGCGGCGAGGTCGCGGTTGAAGCGCTGGCTCGCCTTGTAGGAGCTGTCCGTCGTCAGGCCCGGCATGGTGTCGAGGGCGAGCGACAGCATCACCGCGTTGACGGCGATGACCACGCCGAAGAAGGCGACGAAGGTGAGGAAGACCGCGCGGCCGGTGAGGCGGCGCTGGCGGGGAAGGGCGGTGTCGAGGGTCGAGGACATCGGGGGCATCCTTCCGTCAGCGGACGATGAAGTGGTCGGACATGCTCGCCTTCTCGCCGGTGCCGAGCTCGGTGATGCGGAAGGTGACGCGCGAGGAGGGCGGCAGGTCGGCCGGCTTCTGCGCGGTGAGGTGGACGATGATCTCGCGGGTCGAGTCGGGGCCGACATCGATGACCGGCCAGTCGCCGGCGGTCATGGAGATGCCGACGGCGGTGAGGCGGGCGAGCGGCAGTTCATCCACGGCGAGGACGAAGATGCGGTGGACCGGCCGCTTGTTGGAGATGCGCACCGTGTAGCTGTTGCGCACCGAGCCGTCGGAGAGCTGGACGTAGAGCGGGTTGCGGTCGTGCAGCACCGAGAGGTCGGTGAAGCTGCGCGTCATCAGCCCGTAGAGCATGACGAGGCCGACGGCGGCGATGAGCCCGGCATAGACGAGGGTGCGCGGCCGGATGATCGGATAGACCTCGTCGAGGCCCTGGCGGCGGCGGTCGATATTGACGTCGTTGTCATACGCAATGAGGCCGAGCGGCCGGTTCACCTTGGTCATGACGGAGTTGCAGGCGTCGATGCACAGGCCGCACTGGATGCAACCCATCTGCGATCCGTCACGGATGTCGACGCCGGTGGGGCAGACGACGACGCACTGGCGGCAGTCGATGCAATCGCCGGCCGGCTGGTCGGCCTCACGCGCCCTGGCGGCGGCCTTCATCGACATGCGCGGCTCGCCGCGGTCGTAGCGATAGGTGACGTTGAGGGCGTATTGGTCGGTCAGCGCTGCCTGGATGCGCGGCCAGGGGCACATGTAGAGGCAGACCTGCTCCTTCATCAGCCCGGCGAGGGAATAGGTTGTGAAGGTGAGGATGCCGATCCAGACATAGGCGACCATGGGCGCCTGGAAGGTGGCGAGGTCCTTCACCAGGGTGGGCGCATCGGCGAAGTAGAGGACCCAGGCGCCGCCGGTCCACCAGGCGATCATCAGCCAGAGAACGTGCTTCAGCGTCTTGCGGCCGAACTTCGCCGCCGTCATCGGCTGGGCGTCCGCCAACATCCGCTCGCGCCGGTCGCCCTCGACCCAGCGCTCGACGGTGGTGAAGAGGTCGGTCCAGACCGTCTGCGGGCAGAGATAGCCGCACCAGACGCGGCCGGCGACGGCGTTCATCAGGAACAGGACGAGGGCCGCCATCACCAGCAGGCCGGTGAAGTAGTAGACCTCCTGCGGCCAGATCTCGATGAAGAAGAAGTAGAAGCGGTTGTGGGCGAGATCGACAAGGACCGCCTGGTCCGGCTGGTTGGGGCCGCGGTACCAGCGCAGGAAGGGCAGGAAATAATAGACGGCGAGGCAGCCGACCAAGACGACCCACTTGATGGTCCGCAGCCTGCCCTTGACGCTCTGCTGGTAGATCTCCCGGCGGCCCTCGTAGAGCGGCTCGTCGTCGTATTCGGGAAGGACCGGCGGTGCGCCCTTCTTGGCGGCGGGAGAGGCGAGGACGTCCGACATGACGGTCAACCGGGGGGTGCGGGCGCCAGATGCGGCGCGTCGATCGCACCATCACCGAAGGCCGCCTGTCGGGCCTTGATGTGGCTCAACAATCCCCCCGAAACGGAAGAAGGCGCGCACCGCTGCCACGGTGCGCGCCCCCATTCCGCGTGGACGGTCGGGTTACTGCCCGCCGCCCAGCGCGTGGACATAGACGGCGAGGGACTTCACCGTCGTTTCGTCGAGGCGGCCGGCCCAGCCGGGCATCACACCGCCGCGGCCGAGGTTGATCGTCTCGATGATGGTCTTCTCGTCCGAGCCATAGAGGAAGTTGCGGCTCGTCAGGTTCGGCGCGCCGAGTTCGCGGTTGCCGCGGCCCTCGTCGCCATGGCAGGCGGCGCAGTTGCTGGCGAAGAGTTCCTTGCCCTTGGCGGGATCGTAGCCCTGGCGCGTCGGCTGGCCGGAGAGGGCGCGGACGAAGTTCGCGACCGTGATCACCTCATCCGGCTTCAGCGCGCCGTTGGGGCCGCCGAGCGCGGGCATCTGGCCCTGGCGCGAGCGATCATCCGCGTTGCGGATGCCGAAGGAGATGGTCTGGTGGATGTCGGCAATGCCGCCGCCCCAGAGCCAGGTGTCGTCGCGCAGGTTCGGGAAGCTCGGCGAGCCGGTGGCCGAGAGGCCATGGCACGGCGCGCAATTGTCACCGAAGGCGGCCTTGCCCTGGGCGAGGGCGAAGGTCAGTAGCGTCGGATCCTTGGCGATGTCCTCGAGGGGAGTACGGGCAAGGGCGCCGGCGCGCTCGGCCCTGAGCGCCTTCAGCGCGTCGAGCTCGCGCGTCACGTCCTGCCGGGAGGCATAGCCCAAGACGCCCTTGGTGTAGTTCGTCACCAGCGGCCAGGACGGATAGACGATCCAGTAGCCGACCGACCAGACGATAGTGGCGTAGAAGATGTAGAGCCACCATTTCGGCAGCGGCGAGTTCAGCTCCTTGATCCCGTCCCATTCATGGCCGGTGGTGGTGCGACCCGTGGCGTGGTCGATTTCGGGTTGGACGGCCATGGTTCACTCCTCCCTCAGCGGGATCTGGGCGGCCTCGTCGAAACGCGACTTGTTGCGGGGCCAGAAGGCATAGGCGGCGATCGCGAGGAACATGCCGACGAAGTAGAGAAGGCCGACCGTCTGCGCGAAGCTGGCCAGCGTCGTGTAGGTGCTCATCGTCTCCTCCGGTCAGCGGATGTTGGCGCGGGCGTCGTAGGTGCGGAAATTGACCATGGTGCCGAGCACCTGGAGATAGGCGACGAGAGCGTCCATCTCGGTCACGGTGCCGGACGAGGCCGCCGCCGCATTGCCGCCGAAGGCCCTGACGGTGGCCCCGGGATAGCGGGCCTGGAGGGCCTGCACATTGGGGCTGTCGGGGTTCACCTGGGTGCGCAGGTCCGCCAGCGCATTGCTGATCTGGTCGGGGGTGTAGGGAACGCCGCCGATACTGTTGGTGCGCAGGTGGCCGTCGACCTGCTCGGGCCGGATCTCGGCCTGGGCGAGGAAGGCGTAGCCCGGCATGATCGACTGCGGGACGATCGAGCGCGGGTTCTGCAGGTGGGCGACGTGCCAGGCGTCGGAATACTTGCCGCCGACGCGGGCAAGGTCCGGGCCGGTGCGCTTGGAGCCCCACTGGAAGGGCTTGTCGAACATGCTCTCGGCCGCCAGCGAATAGTGGCCGTAGCGCTCGACCTCGTCACGCAGCGGGCGGATCATCTGGCTGTGGCAGTTGTAGCAGCCCTCGCGGACATAGATGGCGCGGCCCGCCAGCTCCAGCGGCGTGTAGGGGCGCACGCCGTCCACCTTCTCGATGGTGCTCTTGAGGTAGAAGAGCGGGGCGATCTCGACGAGGCCGCCGATGGCGACGACCACGACGATGCCGAGGACGAGGATGATCGAGTTCTTCTCGAAGATCGCGTGCTTGTTCCAGAGCGACATGGTTCGCCTCCTCACTCGGCAGGCACGAGGGCGGGGGTGGCTTCAGGCTCTGCAGCCTCGCCCGTCCGCACCGTCATGATCAGGTTGTAGGCCATGATCAGCGAGCCGATGACGAACAGGGCGCCACCGAGAGCACGGATCACGTAGTAGGGGTGCATGGCGTCGACCGTCTCGATGAACGAGTATTCGAGGAAGCCGAGCGCGGTGTAGGCGCGCCACATCAGGCCCTGCATGATGCCGGCGACCCACATGGCCGAGATGTAGAAGACGATGCCGAGGGTCGAGACCCAGAAGTGCCATTCGACCAGGCGGTTCGAATAGAGCTGCTTCTTGTTCCACAGCCACGGCACGAGGCAGTAGAGCGCGCCGAAGGACACGTAGGCGACCCAGCCGAGGGCGCCGGAATGGACGTGGCCGATGGTCCAGTCGGTGTAGTGCGACAGCGAGTTCACCGCCTTGATGGACATGAGCGGACCCTCGAAGGTCGACATGCCGTAGAAGGCGAGCGAGACCACCATCATGCGCAGGACGGGGTCGGTGCGCAGCTTGTCCCAGGCGCCCGAGAGCGTCATCAGGCCGTTGATCATGCCGCCCCAGGACGGCATCCACAGCATCACCGAGAAGGTCATGCCGAGGGTCTGCGCCCAGTCGGGCAGGGCGGTGTAGTGGAGGTGGTGCGGGCCGGCCCAGATGTAGAGGAAGATCAGCGCCCAGAAGTGCACGATCGACAGCCGGTAGGAGTAGATCGGCCGCTCCGCCCGCTTCGGCACGAAGTAGTACATGATGGCGAGGAAGCCGGCGGTCAGGAAGAAGCCGACGGCGTTGTGGCCGTACCACCACTGGAACATGGCGTCCTGGACGCCGGACCAGACGATGTAGCTCTTCGGCGAGAAGATCGAGACCGGGATCGCCGCGTTGTTGCCGAGGTGCAGGACCGCGATGGTGACGATGAAGGCGAGGTAGAACCAGTTCGCCACGAAGATATGGGGTTCCTTGCGCTTCCAGATGGTGGCGAGGAAGACCAGCAGGTAGACGACCCAGACGACGGTCAGGAACAGGTCGGCGTACCACTCGGGCTCGGCGTATTCCTTGCCCTGGGTGATGCCGAGCAGGTAGCCCGTGCCGGCGATGACGATGAAGAGGTTGTAGCCGAGGATGACGAACCAGGGCGCGATCTCACCGGCGAGGCGGGCGCGGCAGGTCTTCTGCACCACGTAGAACGAGGTCGCGAGCAGCACGTTGCCGCCGAAGGCGAAGATGACCGCCGAGGTGTGCAGCGGGCGCAGCCGGCCGAAATTGATCCAGGGCAGGTCGAAGTTGAGTGCCGGCCAGGCGAGCTGGCAGGCGATAATGAGGCCCACCGTGAAGCCGGCAACGCCCCAGAACACCGCCGCCGCCACCGCGAACTGGACGGGTGCCATGTTGTAGTTGGGCTTGCCGTCGATCTCCTGCGGGATCACCGCCGGGCGGGCGAAGTAGCGGTTGCCGATGGCGAAGATCGCCGCCACCGAGGCCGCCGCGAAGATGTAGATGTGGAAGGAATAGGCGGGGTCCACCGAGCCGGAGGCGATGAACAGGCACAGCAGCGCCGTGGCGGCGAAGGCGAGGGATGCCCCGATCTCCGGTACCGATAGTGTCTTTTGAACTTGGCTTTGGGCCATAGGGGTCCCCCTCGTCCTGCATGGCGGCAGGCGGGACGCCCCACATGGCTATCCCGCATTGCACAGCACCAATGGCAGGACGGGCCATCGCCACATTGATGTGCATCAAGACGGCGCGAGGCCTGTGGACGGGCGCGCAGGGCGATTGATGTCGATCAACGCGGGCGGTGCCCCGGCGGGTGGATGGTGCTCCATCGGCGGCATGGTGCCCGCCCCGTCGTCAGGTCCGCCCCCATGACTGCAATGACGCAGACCCCTTCCATGACGCAGAACACCGCCGCGACAGCCGCTCCGGCCGATCAGATCCCGGCTTCGCTCGGCAACATCGCCCTCGCCGAGCGCGCGGTGCCCCGTTACACGTCCTATCCGACGGCGCCGCATTTCACGCCGGCGGTGACCGCCGACACCTATCGCGGCTGGCTCGGGACGCTGTCGCCCTGCACCAGCCTGTCGCTCTATCTCCACGTGCCCTTCTGCGCCGCCATGTGCGCCTATTGCGGCTGCCACACCAAGGTGACGCGCAAGGCCGAGCCGATTGCCGCCTATCGCGACCGGCTCCTTGCCGAGATCGATCTCATCGCCTCGCTCACCCCGGCGCGCCGGGTGAAGCACCTGCACTGGGGCGGCGGCACGCCGACCAGGCTGGGCGAGGAGGGGCTCACCGCCGTCGCTGCCCGCATCGCGTCGCGGTTCCAACTCACCGCCGATGTCGAGCACGCTATCGAGCTCGACCCCCGCCAGGTGACGCCCGCCCTTGCCGAGGCCCTGCGCCGCGCCGGCGTGACCCGCGCCAGCCTCGGCGTTCAGGATCTCAACCCGCATGTGCAGGAGGCCATCGGCCGGGTTCAGCCCCACGCCGTCGTGGTGGCCGCCGTGGAGGCGCTCCACGCCGCCGGTATCGACCGGATCAGCTTCGACCTGATGTATGGCCTGCCGCACCAGAGCGCCGCCGACCTCCTTCATTCGATCACGCTCGCGGCCGCCATGGCGCCGAGCCGCATCTCGCTCTTCGGCTATGCCCATGTGCCCTGGTTCAAGAGCCACCAGAAGCTGATCGACGAGGCGGCCCTTCCCGATGCCGTCGCGCGCTTCCATCAGGCGGCGGCGGCGCGCGAGGCGCTGATCGGCCTCGGCTACGAGGCGGTGGGTCTCGACCACTTCGCGCGCGCCGACGATTCCATGGCCATCGCCGCCCGCGAGCAGACGCTGAAGCGGAATTTCCAGGGCTACACGACGGATGACGCCGAGGCGCTCATCGGCTTCGGCGCCTCAGCCATCGGCCGGCTGCCGCAGGGCTTCGTGCAGAACGCGCCCGACCTTGGCGGCTACCAGCGCGCCATCGATGCAGGTCGCCCGGCGACGGTGCGCGGACTTGCCCTCTCCGTCGAGGACCGGGTGCGGGGCGATGCCATCGAGCGGCTGATGTGCGACTTCGCCGCCGATCTCGAGGCGGTTGCCCGCCGTCATGGCGTGTCCGGTGACTTCTTCGACGGTGACCTCGCCCGGCTCGATCCGCTGGAGCGGGAGGGCCTCGTCTCCCGCTCGGATCGCCGCGTGGTGGTGAGCGAGGCCGGCAAGCCGCTGGTGCGCGTCGTCGCCTCGCTGTTCGACGCCCATCTCGCCAAGGCCGGCCGGCACTCCGCCGCGGTCTGACCCATGCCGGTTTCCCCCGTCACCCTTGCGGCCGGCATGCTCATGGGCTTCGCCTCCAGCCTGCATTGCGCGGGCATGTGCGGCTCCATCGGCTCGGCGCTGATGATGACGACCCAGCCGACCGCCGACCAGGCGACCCGGGCGCGGATGCTGCTGCTGACCCAGGTCGGTCGTGTCCTCGCCTATGCGATCGCCGGTGGCATTCTAGGCGCCTTCGGCTCGGCTCTCGCGGGCGCCTTCGACCAGGCAGCTGCCTACCGGATGCTGCAATGGGCGAGCGCGGTGACGCTTGCCTGGATCGGCCTCTCCACCGCCGGCCTCGTCCCCTCGCTGGCCGCCTTCGACCGGCTGGCGGCGCCCGTGGGCACCGCCGTGATGACCATGACGTCCCGCCATCCCGGTCTTGGCGTCGGTGCGCCGCTGGCGGTTGGCATCGCATGGGGCTTCATGCCCTGCGCCATGGTCTATGGCGCGCTCTTCACCGCCATGCTCACCGGCACGGGGGCGGGCGGCGCAACCATGATGCTCGGCTTCGGCCTTGGCACGATCCCCGCCGTCATGGCGGGGGCGATGGGCGTGAGCGCCCTGCGCGATCTCGGGCGGAAGCCGCAACTCGCCCTCGCGGTCGGTCTCGCCATCACGGCTTTCGCGGTCCTGTCGGTCGTGATCGGGCCGGAGGGCGGCATCCTCTGCCTGCCGGGCCGCTGACGGCGCGACACGTCCTGAAACAGCGGCGCTGTGGAGGAGGGCGCGTCCGGCGCGGCGGCCCCTTTCGCCGCGGCGCGGCAAAGCCTAGGGTCGCGGCGCCGTTCGTCGTCCTTCGCGCCCCACGAGTCCATGACCGCCTGCGTTCCCGTTCGTTTCCGGCTGTCCGGCCTCCTGGCGCTGCTCGCCGGCGGGCTGGCGGGCTGCGTGGTCGGGCCGGACTACCAGGCGCCCAACCTCGCCCTGCCGGCGCATCACGCCCAGGCCCCGCAGGCGCGGCCCATCCGGCCCGGCGAGCTCGCGGACTGGTGGAAGCGGTTCGGCGACCCGACCCTCGACAGCCTGATCGACCAGGCGATCGCCGCGAACCTCGACGTGGCGACGGCCAAGGCGCGCATCCGCGAGGCGCGGGCGACGCTGCGCCAGACGGCGGCGGGCCTTGCCCCCGAGGTCAACGGCACCGCCTCGTCCACCCACAGCCGCACCAGCGCCTCCGCCACCGGCTTCAACATCTCCTCCAACAGCTACCAGTCGGGCTTCGCGGTGAGCTGGGAGATCGACCTGTTCGGCGAGACGCGCCGGGGGATCGAGGCGGCCGATCGCGGCATCGAGGTGGCCGAGGAGAACCTGCGGACCACGCTGCTGGTGCTCGTGGGCGACGTGGCGCAGAACTATGTGGAGGCGCGCGGTTTCCTCGCGCGTGCGGACCTTGCCCGCCGCAGCGCCGAGCTCCAGCGGCAGACGGCGGCGCTGACGCGCGCGAAGTTCGACGCCGGCGCTGCCTCCGCCGTCGATGTCGCCCGCGCCACGGCGATCGCCAACAGCACCGCCGCCAATGTGCCTACGCTGGAGACGGCCTTCGCCGCCTCCGCCCACCGGATCGGCGTGCTGCTGGGGCGCGAGCCCGCGGCGGTGGTCGGCATCCTGCGGCGGGGCGGCATTCCCTCGCCGCGCCGTAACCTGCCGCCCGGCATTCCCGCCGATGTCCTGCTCAACCGTCCGGACGTGCGGGCGGCCGAGCGCAGCCTCGCCCAGGCGACCGCGCGCATCGGCCGGGCCGAGGCGGCGCTCTATCCGAGCGTCAGCCTCACCGGCAATCTGCGCACCAGCGGCATCCGCATCGGCGATCTCGGCAACGGCTCCTCGCTCGCCTGGTCCTATGGTCCCTCCGTCACCATTCCCGTGTTCAACGGCGGGCGCCTGCGGGCTGGCGTGGAGATCGCCGAGGCCCAGCGCGACCAGTCCTACGCCACCTTCCACCAGGCGGTGCTGCGGGCGCTGGAGGATGTCGAGAACGCCCTCGTCGGCCTCGCCCAGCAGCGGCTGCGGTACCAGCGGCTGGCGGTCGCGGCGCGCAGCAACCGCGAGGCCGGGCGTCTGGCCCGCGTGCTCTACCAGCAGGGCGCATCGAGCTTCCTCGAAGTGCTGGACACCGAGCGATCGCTCTACGATTCCGAGGACTCGCTGCTGCAGAGCCAGGTGCTGATCGCCACCCGCTTCATCGCGCTGGGCAAGGCGCTTGGTGGCGGCCCGAGCCAACCCATCGATACGGCGACCCCGCTGGTGGTCGATCGCGAAACCGGTCCGCGCCTGCCGCGCTGAGCGCCCTCGACCCTCCGGCATGATTCGCCAGACCGTGCTCGCCGTGCGGCCCCATGGGGCCATCGCGTCGCCCTGGCGGGGCTGATCCGCATCCCGTCGAATCTGATGATCGCAAGGGATCGGAGGTATTATTGGACGTGCGAGATTATTGTCGATCGACGGATTTTCGAAAATCCGCTATCGTTCTTTAGTATTGACGTGGTGTGTACCGATAAAGTCTCGCGCTCAAGTAGGTGTTTGACGATACGTAAATTATATTACGTGACGTAAGAATAGCGCCGTTGCTGCAATATTCAATGATTGCTGTTTCACGAATGAACTATTTTATATAGGTTATGACGGCCTGATGATTTGGCCACCAACGACGCTGGCTGCCTTCCCCGCGGAGCTCTCCTTGACCAGCCACAGTCCCATGCCTGCCGCCTCCATTCGCGATCTCCGCAAGCCCCCCGGCGCGGCGGTTTGAACCCGGCCCATTCCCGCGTGCGTTGTCACCAAGACGCCCCGCGGCAGTTTCCGGCTCCATGATGCCCCGATACAGACATCCTCCTCGCAAGACCGCAGTCCCCGCGGCCGCACCGCAGACCGCTTCCCCCGAGGCCGCCAGCGATCCGATCCTTATCTCCGATCTG
The DNA here is from genome assembly GCF_003046185.1 of Phreatobacter oligotrophus. NCBI lineage: Bacteria > Pseudomonadati > Pseudomonadota > Alphaproteobacteria > Hyphomicrobiales > Phreatobacteraceae > Phreatobacter > Phreatobacter oligotrophus. The sequence goes on along the minus strand of NZ_PZZL01000005.1, from coordinate 274,781 downwards.
TGCAGCGAGTACGGCGTCACGGCCCGCGCGCTCAGGTTCTATGAGGAGAACGGCCTGCTCCGGCCACGCCGGAAGGGGAACATCCGCCTCTATTCGCAGCGTGATCGCGACAAGGTCCGCCTGATCCTTCTGCTGCGATCCGCGGGTTTCGGCGTCAACGACATCGTCGCCCACATCGCCGAAGGTCCGGGTCGTGACGATCCGGTGCGCATCGCCCTCGGCCCGGCGCAGATCAAGGCGAAGCTGGATGAGAACCGCGCCCTCCTGCAGACCACTGAGGAGGCGGTCACGCTGCTGGAGACCTGGCTCTCCGCGGTGGAGCGGGGCGAGCCGATTCCCTGAGGCCGGCGACAGTTCGCGCGCATCTCCCTTGGAACGCATCTGGGGTCGGGTGGTTTGTCCTTCATCCCCACCCGACAACAGGGAGTTTGGCCATGGGTTGGTTCTCGAAGGACATTCAGACCATGGACGATCTGTTCGTCCATCAGCTCCAGGACATCTATTACGCCGAGCAGCAGATCCTGAAGGCGCTGCCCGACATGATCGACAAGGCCACCGATCCCGGCCTCAAGACCGCTTTCCAGAACCATCTGCGCGAGACGGAGACCCACGTCACGCGGCTGGAGAAGGTGTTCCGGATGCACGGGGCCGAGGTCAAGGGGCAGGATTGCCCGGCCATCGACGGCATCCTCGAGGAGGCCAACGAAGTGGCCGGCGAGGTGGAGGACAAGCGCGTCCTCGACGCCGCCCTGATCGCCGCCGCGCAGGCCGTCGAGCATTACGAGATGACGCGCTACGGCACGCTGGCCGCCTGGGCGAAGCAGCTCGGCCGCACGGACTGCGCCGCCGTGCTCGAGCAGACGCTGGCCGAGGAAAAGGCTGCCGACGAGAAGCTTACCGGCATTGCCGAGGGCAACGTCAACCGCAAGGCGGCCTGACGCGGCGCCGGCCGTTCAACCAATACCGAAACCCGGGCCTCGTGCCCGGGTTTTTTGTGCGGTGAACGGATGTCAGCCCGCGTCTCGCCCGAGCAGCCCGGCCAGCATCAGCAGGGCGGCATCGACGGTGCGGGCAAGGATCGCGTCCGCGTCCATCTCGCCGAAGTCGAAGCGGCGGCAGTCGGCCTCGAGACCATGGCCGGCGATGGCAAGGTAGACCCGGCCGACGGGGTTGCCGTCCTCGTCAGGCGAGGGGCCTGCCACCCCCGTTGAGGCGATCGCGAGGGTCGACCCCATGAGGTGCCGCACACCCTCCGCCATCCCCACGGCCACCGCTTCGGACACCGCGCCCTCGGGCTGTCGCAGAAGGTCTTCGGGCACGCCGAGCACCATGGCCTTGCGGTCTTTCCGATAGGCAATGACCCCACCCACATAGACCTCGCCGCTGCCCTTGGCGTCGGCGAAGGTCTGGGCGATGCGGCCGGCGGTGCAGGATTCGGCCGTGGCCAGGGTCCAGCCACGGGACTGGAGATCCTCCACCAGCAGGATGGTGAGATCGAGCATGGATGTCGCACGTCTTCGGCTGTGGGGGCGAGGGCCGGTTTCCGTGGGCGGGGGAACCTGTGCCGCCGAACGGGAAAGGCCCTAGGCCGCCTTGCGGGCCGAGAGGCAGGCCCGGATGACGCGCATGACGAGTTCGCCGTCACGGGCGCCTTCGGAGGCGGCGCGGGCCTTCCGGAAGGCGCGCTCCATGCCCTGCAATTCCTGTGTGGTGAAATCGACGCCGCGGGCGATGATCTGGGGCTGGCGGGCCGGGCGGCAAGCATCGTCTGTCATGGCTTGCTCCTCTGGTGAGGCGCCCAGCATCGGCCTTGGGGCGGGGTGATGCACTCACCCATGTTAGGGCCGGACAGAGGAGGGGCGGGCAAGGGACCGTCGCACGAGGTGCGACGGTCCGCCGGCATGGCCGGAGGGGGGTGCGGCCAGGCACAGTTCGACCGGCGAAACCGGACGAACGTCGGTTCAACGCACCATCGCAAGGGTGGTTCCGAAGAAACCGCTGGAAGTCATCCCTGCGCGACGACCTTCTCGCGCGCCGCGATCAGCTCCCGCAATTGCTCCTCCTGGCTCGCCAGCATGTCGCTGAGACGCTCCTCGCTGGCATTGCCGGCGGCGCTCGCCGCGCGATCGGAGACCTCGCGCATCTCCGCACGCAACCGCTCGATGCGCTGGTCAAGTTCGGCGATCTGGAAGACGGCGGACGAGCCCATGGGTGCACTCCTGAGATGGCCGGCCGAGCGGCGAGACCGGGACGACCACGCCAACGAGCCATGGGGCGCATCGTTCCAATCGCCGGCGCAGGGCTGCCCAGCGTGGCCGCTGTCGAACGCCGGGAGCCACCGCGCGTTGCCACCGTACCGGGCACATTTGCCCTGGCTTGGGAGGATTTCCATGGACACGAGACGCAACATTCTCGGCCTCGCGGTCGCCGCAGCGGCACTGCCGTTCGCGCTCAGCGCGGCCAGCGCCGCGCCGATCGAGATGCAGGCCGCAGGCGGTGGTGGCGGGAGCGGCGGCGGTGGCGCCGGCGCCGCTCAGTCCGGCAGCGACGTGCCGCCGCGCGGTCGTGGCGGCGGGGCGGCCGGAACGCCGAACCCGACCGCGGAGCCGATGGCCAACATGCCCCGCCGCAGCCGCCGTCGCCGGCGGATTCGCCGTCGTCGCAACCGCATGAACTGAGGACGATCCGCGTCGCCCGGTCCGCCGGGCGACGCCATTCCGTCAGGTTGACCGGCAACGGGGCCGCGGAACTGCTGGACGATCACCGGGAGGGCGCCATGGATGGCAGGAAGACCGACGGCACCAAGGTCGGCAAACGGAACGAGGCTCCCGACGGGCCGGAGGTTCCCGACCAGCCGCGCGGCACGCCTGACCGCACCCGCCATCCCGACCGGGCCTATCCGCGGGATGTCGACGAGGGCGCTGGCCGTCACGCGATCCGCGACGCGGTGACACCTGGCGGGCAGAGCCAGACGACCTCCGACGGATCGATGATCAAGCCGCGCAAGCCGTGACGGGGAACCAGAGAGCCGGCGCGCGGGTTGCCGCCACGAGCCCTCACCCGGAGACATCCCATGACCGACAAGACCCGCCCTCCTGCCGACAAAGCTTCCGCCGGCGCGCCGAAGGGGCAGGGGGATCGCATCGACGGGGACAACGTCACGCATCGTCCCGACGATCCGATCCCGAAGCTCAGCAAGAGCGAGATCCCGAAAGGCACGCCGACGCGCCGCGACGACCGCCGCTGAGGCGCATGTCCTATCGCGCCGGATCAGTCCGCCACCACGGCCGGGGGGAACGCCGCGTCCACTGCAGGCTTGCCCCTGCTCACGCCAAAGGAGGCTGCCATGGATCGACTGGAACGCAAGCAGCAGGGAGAGCGCCCCAGCACCTTCGCCAATGAAGGCGAGATCAACGCCGCCGACCGGCCCTTGCTGGCGACGCCCGGCGGCGAGGATACGGACCGCGAGCCCGCCGAGACCTCGCTGCATGACCAGGAGGCCGGCGAGGTGCCGGCCATGCCACGCAGCGCCATCACCGCCTTTCACGATCCCGGCTCGGATGACGAGACGGAGGACGGGTTGGTGCAGAACGACGAAGCCCTCCGGCGCGGCGCCGAGGAGGTTCCGATCGGCCGGACGGCCGATCCGGACATGCCGGTCTTCGACCGTGGCGGCGCGCCCGACCGGCGGTGAGCCTCAGCGGCCCGTGAGGAACAGGCCGGAGGCCAGATAGGCCCCTGCCGCGATCAGGCCGGACATGGGCATGGTGATGATCCAGGCCACCACGATGCCGCGCGCCACGCCCCACCGCACCGCCGAGACCCGGCGCGCCGCGCCGACGCCGACAATGGCGCCGGTGATCGTATGCGTGGTGGACACCGGCACGCCAAGGGAGGTCGCGGCAAAGAGCGTGATGGCGCCGCCCGTCTCGGCGCAGAAGCCCTGCTGGGGCGTCAGCCGCGTGATCTTCGAGCCCATGGTGTGGACGATGCGCCAGCCGCCGAACAGCGTGCCGATGGCCATGGCCGCCTGGCAGGAAATGACCACCCAGAAGGGCACCTCGAATTTGTCGCCCATGTAGCCATGGGAGAAGAGCAGGACCGCGATGATGCCCATGGTCTTCTGGGCATCATTGGCGCCGTGGCCGAGCGAATAGAGCGAGGCGGAGACGAACTGCAGCAGGCGAAACGAGGAGTCGACCTTCATCGGCGGCACCCGGACGCAAGCCCAGGAGACGATCAGCACCAGCAGCAGGGCCAGCAGGAAGCCGATGGCCGGCGACATGAAGATGGCGACGAAGGTCTTGCCGAGCCCCCACCAGACGATGCTGGAGAAGCCGACCTTGGTCAGCGCCGCGCCGACCAGGCCGCCGATGAGTGCGTGGGATGAGCTGGAGGGGATGCCGGCGAGCCAGGTCACCACGTTCCAGGTGATGGCGCCGGTCAGCGCGCCGAAGATGACGCGGTCATCGACGATGGCCGCCTGGACGATGCCCGAGCCGACTGTCTGGGCCACGTGCAGGCCGAAGAACAGGAAGGCGATGAAGTTGAAGAAGGCCGCCCAGAAGACCGCCCATTGCGGCGCCAGCACGCGGGTGGAGACGATGGTGGCGATGGAATTGGCGGCATCGTGGAGGCCGTTCAGGAAATCGAACAGCAGCGCCACGGCGATGAGGAAGATGAGGGCGAAGGCGACGCTGGAGAGGTCCACGGGGCCCGTCCGCGTCAGAGATGTTCGAGGACGATGCGGCTGACGCCCTTGGCGACGTCCTCGAAGCGGTCCACCACCTTTTCCAGGTGATCATAGACCTCGGCGCCGGTGATGAAGGCCATGGCATCGCCGCCACGATGGGCGTGGAACAGCTCCTTCAGGCCGCGGTCGCAGAGTTCGTCCGAGCGTTCCTCGATGCGGCCGATCTCCTTGGTCAGCGCATTGATGGCGTCGACGTGCTTCTTGATATCCCGCAGCATGGGCAGGAGGTCGGCGACGCGTGCGGCGGCCTCGACGATGGTGAAGCCGAGATCCTTCATGGCGGGCGTGAAAGCCGTGACCTCGTAGAGGCCGATGGTCTTCACGGTCTTCTGCATCTGGTCGATGGCATCGTCCATCGAGCCGATGAGCGCCTCGATGTCGGAGCGGTCGAAGGGGGTGATGAAGGTGCGGCCGAGGGCGACCATCACCTGAGCGGCGATCTCGTCGGCGCGATTCTCCTGGGCGAGCACCTCGCGGCTTCCCATCTCGACCTCGAGCGAGCCGTCCAGCAGGCCCTTCAAGGCTTCAGCGCCAGCGACCAGGGTCGCTGCATGGAGTTCGAACAGGTCGAAGAATTTGTCTTCGCGGGGCAGGAGCTTGTGAAACCAGCCGAGCATGGCGCCGCTCCGATTCGCAGTGTCGTCAAAGCGTCATAATGCCTCGCAGGCGCTTGTCCTAGCGCGCAAAACGGCGGAGGCGCGGCGCCTCAGCCGCGCGCCGCCTCTACCGCCGCGACGATGGCGTCGAGCCCGTCTGTGAGCGCGGCGGGGCCCGGCTGGAGGATCAGTGGCGACTTGATCTCGACGATGCGGCCGGCCCGCACGGCAGGGATCGCGTCCCAGCCCGGCCGGGACACGATGGCTTCCGGCCGCACCTTCTTGCCGCACCAGGAGGCGAGGATGAGGTCGGGAGCCGCGGCCACGACCTGCTCGGCCGCAATGATGCGGTCGCGGGCCGATTTCTGGCCGGCAAGGTCCGCGAAGACGTCCTCGCCCCCGGCGATGGTGACGAGTTCGGAGACCCAGCCGATGCCGCTGATCATCGGCTCGTCCCATTCCTCGACATAGACCTTCGGGCGCTTCAGGCCCTGGGCCGCCGCCGCCACCGCCTGCAGGCGGCCTTCGAGCAGCGTCGCGAGGGCGTCGGCCTTGTCGGGATTGCCGACCAGCGCGCCGAGGGTACGGATCATGGCGAGGATGCCGGCGACGTCGCGCTGGTTGAAGGCATGGACGGCGATGCCGGCGCGGATCAGTCCCGCGGCGATGTCCGCCTGGAGGTCGGAGAAGGTCAGGACGAGATCGGGCTCGAGGCCGATGATCTTCGGCAGGTCTGCGGAGGTGAAGGCGCCGACCCGCGGCTTCTCCCGCCTCACGCGCGGCGGGCGGACGGCATAGCCGGTGACGCCGACGATGCGGTCCTCTTCACCCAGAAGGTAGAGGGTCTCCACCGTCTCCTCGGTCAGGCAGACGATGCGGCGCGGCGGGAAGGGCATGCGGATGCTCGCTGGTCGGCGGGCCCCTTGATAGACCGCCGGGACCGGCATGGCCACGGGTGTGTCGGCGGGCGCTTGCACGCCTGCCTTGCGTGGCCTGCCCCTGCATGCCAACCTGTTCTGATTGCTCGATAAAGGAGGTTCGATCGTGATGTCTTTGCTCAGTCAGACCCTGCCTTTGCTCGCCGCCCTGTCCCTCGGCCTGCTGGCCGGCGCCCTGCTCGCCGAGGACCAGCTGCTGGTGCCCTATTGGCGGACATTGCCCGCCGACACGTTCTACGCGCTGCACCCGACCTTCGGGCCTCTGCTCTTCCGGTTCTACGCGCCGCTGACCGCCGCGGCACCGACCGCCGCGGTGCTCGCCATGTTGCAGGCGCTGGTCTTCGGCGGACCCTTCGGCCTGCGTACGGCCCTGGCGGTGGCCGCTGCCCTCCTCGCCTTGAGCCTGCTCGCCATCTACGCCGTGTTCTTCCGCGCGGCCAACGACGCGTTCGCCCGGCATGCCGTTCCGGCGGCCGATCTGCCGGAGGCGTTGAGCCGGTGGGCGGCCTGGCACAGGGCCCGGGTCTACGTGGTCATCCTCGCCTTCGCGCTGTCCCTCGGCGCGCTGGCGGCTTGAGCCCGCGATCCGTTGTCGGGGGCGGGGGGGCCGCTCCCGGTCCCGGCGGGTCTCAGGCTGCCTTCATCGAGGCGACGAAGGCGCCGACCTCGTTGCGCAGCAGCGCCGACTTGTCGAGGAGCTGCGATGACAGGCCCATGAGTTGGGTCGAGGCCGCCCCGGTCATCTCGGCGGCGGTACCGACGCCGGCAATGTTCTGGTTCACGGCCTGGGTGCCGATCGAGGCCTGGTGCGTGTTGGCGGCGATCTCGCCTGTCGCAGCCGACTGCTGTTCGACGGCCCCGGCCACGGAGGTGGTGATCTCGCGGATCCGGTCGATCGTGCCGACGACGCGGGCCATGGACTCGACCGCAATGCCAGTTGCCGACTGGATCTCGTCGATCTTGCGGCTGATCTCCTCGGTCGCGCGGGCGGTCTGCGAGGCCAGCGCCTTCACCTCGGAGGCAACGACAGCGAAGCCCTTGCCGGCCTCGCCGGCGCGGGCCGCCTCGATCGTCGCATTGAGCGCCAGCAGGTTGGTCTGGCCGGCAATGTTGTTGATGAGCTCGACCACGGCGCCGATCTGCGATGCGGCGTCGGCGAGGTTGCGGATCGTGTCGCTGGTCTGGCGCACGCCGGTCGCGGCTTCCGTCACCACCGTGGTGGAATTGCCGACCTGGGCATTGATCTCACCGATGGAGGAGGCGAGCTCTTCCGTGCCAGCTGCGACCGTTCCAACGCTGCCCGAGGCCTCCTCGGCGGCATGGGCGACGGATTGCGCCTGGCGGGACGTCTCCTCAGCGGTGGCCGCGAGGTTGCGCGCGGCATCGGCCACCTCGGCGGAGGCGCTGCTGAAGCTTTCGGCGAGGTCCTTCATCCGCTCGACGAAGGCTTCCGACAGCGCGAGGCGGTGGCGCACGGCCTCTTCCTCGGCGGCCTTGGCGGCCTCCTGCGCGACCCGAAGCCGCTGGGCCTCCAGCCCCTCGGCGCGGAAGATGTCGGTGGCGCGGGCAATCTCGCCGATCTCGTCCCGGCGCTCCGTGCCCGCCACCGTCACGGTGTAGTCGCCGGCGGCGAGGGCGGCGATGACGCCGTTCAGGCGGGCGAGAGGCCCGGTGATGCCGCTGCGGGCCACCACAAAGCCGATGGCGAGGCTGAGCAAGGCACCGACAACGGTGACGGCGACGAGGATCGACCAGGCGCGGGCGGCATCCGCGCGGGCCTGGGCGCGCAGATCGACGTTGCGCTTCAGCAGCGTGTCCGTCATCACCCGCGCAGCTTCGCGGCTGGCGACGAAAGCGGGCTGGGCCTTCGCGGCCTCTTCGGCGAGGGCCGCGCGATCGGCGACGGTCGGCTCGCGGCCGGAGCGGCCGAGAGCGATGGACTTCTGCGCCGCGGCAAGAAGCGGGGCGAGTTCGCGCTCGGTCGTGGCGAGGGCCTGCACCACCTCGCGCGCGGGCGAACTGCGGATCTGGTCGGCGAACTCGCCGATGCCGGCGACGAGCCCTTCGAGCTGGCGGGCGCTCTCGGCCAGTTCACGGCCCGTCGGGGCCACCGCCATTTCGAGCTGGACCAGCCGGATATTGACGATCAGACGGTTGAGCCGGGCCGAGGCGGTGCTGCGTGCGCCGGCATTGCCGACCAGTTCAAGGTCCTGCTGCAGCCCGCCGAGCGAGGACAGCGCGACGAGCGCCACCACGGCGAGAGCGATCATCAACGTTCCGATGACGAGCAGGATCTTCGGGAAAATCTTCAGGCGCGACAACATGGGCGGCGTCCTCCGGGCTGGACCCTCGATGACTCGCGCGGCTTGGTTAACGACGGTTTGAGAAAACGCCTTGGGGTTGCGTAATTTCGATAAGCACAACCACGTATGGCCCGGGCTGAAAGGGCCTTGCTGTCCGGGTCAGGGCCGGCTTGTGCCGCGCAGGAGCCGGCGAAGCTCCCCCGCATCGACCTCATGGCCGGTGAAGATGCGGAAGGCGTCGACGCCCTGGAAGAGGAAGAGTTCGAAGCCGCTGAGGATGGCGAGGCCGCGCGCGCGGGCGGCGATGACGAAGGGCGTGTCCTCCGGCGTGTAGACGGCGTCGAAGGCCCAGCTGCGGCCGGCGAGCACGCTGTCCGGAATGGCGTTGCCGATCCCGTCCATCCCGAGCGGCGTGGCGTTGATCAGGCCATCGGCGCCGTCGGCCGCCGCCTGGATGTCCGGCGTGGTGACAATGGCCATGGCGCCGGCGACGGGCGCGAGCGCGGTGGCCAGCGCTTCCGCCTTCGCCCGGTCGGTGTCGCAGAGGCGCAGTTCGCGCGTGCCCAGCGCCGCGAGGGCAAAGGCGATGGCCTTGCCGACCCCGCCCGTGCCGGCCATGGCGACGATGCCCGGCGGCGTGCCGGGGAAGGCGTTGCGGAAGGCGCTGGCGAAGCCGGAACAGTCGGTATTGGCGCCCTGCGGCGCGGCCTCGCCGAAGGTCACCGTGTTGCAGGCGCCGAGGGGGCCAAGGTCAGGCCCGAGCGGCGCCAGCAGCGGCACGACCGCTTCCTTGTAGGGATAGGTGATGTTGAGGCCGCGATAGCCGTCGTGACGGCAATGATCGAAGACCTCGCGGAAGCTCTCGCCCCGCTCCGGCGGGATGAGCAGGTCATAGGTCACGTCGAGGCCGCACAGGGCGCCGGCCAGCCGATGGAGTTCCGGCGACCGGGAGCGGGCGATCTTGTCCCCGATGAGCCCGAGCCGAACCTGCTGCATGACGACGCTCCCCGCGCTCCCGCTGGAGCCACCATGACGATGCGTCATAAGCCCGCCGCGCGCCGATGCAAGGCATCAGGCGGTGGATCAACAGTCAGAGGGGATTGCGGAGAAATGGCGCGCCCGAAAGGATTCGAACCTCTGACCCCCAGATTCGTAGTCTGGTGCTCTATCCAGCTGAGCTACGGGCGCGCGCCGCGTCGGATGGGCAGGTGCCTCGCCGACGGAGGCGGTCGGATACGCTGTTTCTCCGGCGATTGCAAGAGGGGGTCGCAAGGGCTCGCCGGCCACTTGTGGATGGCTGCCCCGCGAGGGCGGCGGCCGGCCGCAGGCGCCTCAGGCGCGCTTCTTCTGGCTGCGGCGAATGCTGGCGAGGTCGATGGGGCGGTCGGGGATGGTGATGCGGAAGGTCGCGCCGAGGGTGCCCTCCGCCAGTGCGATGGCGCCGCCATGGGCGCGAATGAGTTCGGAGGCGATTGCCAGGCCCAGGCCGGTGCCGCCGGGGCGTGTGGAGCCCTGGAAGGCCTCGAAAAGGTGCTGGCGGGCGCGCTCCGGCACGCCGGGCCCGGTGTCGGAGACCTCGACGATGGTGACCGCGCCCTCGCGGCGACCGGCGATGCGGATCTGGTCGCGCGCGGGGTCGTTCGGCGCGCGGGTCTCGAGGGCCTGGTGGGCATTGCGGGCGAGGTTCAGCAGCACGCGGAAGAGATGGTCCGGGTCGGCATCGATGGTGATGCCATCGTCCACCGCGTTGATGAAGGCGATGCGGGCTTCGTCGCCAAGGCCCATCGTGTCGCGCACCTCCTCCACCAGCGGGGCGAGGTCAATGGACAGCCGCTGCGGCGGCGCCTCGTGGGCGCGGCCATAGGAGAGCGTCGACTGGCAGAAGGCGATGGCGCGGTCGAGGGCCTGGATCATCTTCGGCGCGAAGCGCTGCACCGTCGGGTCCGGCACGTTGGCGAGGCGGTCGGAGAAGAGCTGGGCCGAGGCGAGGAGGTTGCGCAGGTCGTGGTTGATCTTCGACACGGCGAGGCCGAGCGCGGCAAGGCGCGAGCGCTGGGCCAGCATGTCATGCAGCGAATGCTGCATCGACTGCAGCTCGTATTCGGCGACGCCCACCTCGTCCTTGCGGCCGGTGGGCACGATGGCGCGGCTGATGTCCTCGGGGTTCTCGCGGAAGGCGACCATCGTGTCGGTGAGGCGCCGCATGGGCCGCACGAACATGAGGTGCAGGGTCAGGTAGACGAGGGCGCCGGACAGGATCGAAATGAACAGCGAATAGACGAGCAGCGTCCGCGAGAAGCGCAGCATCGCCTGCCGCAAGGGCGTCTCGTCCATGACGATCTCGACGAAGTCGCCGACGCGGCGGGCATCGCCCATGACGCGCATGGTGCGGCCGTCATCGGCGAAGAGCGTGGCGAAGGCCTCGGGGATGGCGCGGAAGATCGGCTGGTCGCGCATGTCGACGGTGACGTCGACGTCCGGCATTTCGTCGGAGGCGGCGAGCAGCCGGCGCGCCGGCCCGGTCTTGAGCGCCACGGCCTTGGCGCCGGCGCTGTCGAGGAGCTCGCGGACAAGGGCTTCCGGCACCATGCCGGAGGGCGCTGCCTCCAGCACGAGCGCGGCAGTCCGGCCGGAGGACAGCCGGTCGTCGAGCCATGAGTTGCGGAAATTGGCTACGGCGGGCGCATAGATCAGCACCTGCGCGCCGAGGATGAAGAGGATGGTCAGCAGCAGCAGCTTGCCGGACAGGCCGATGCCGCGGGAGGGGGCAGGCACTGCGGCATCGAGCGCGCTCTGGTCGACCGCCGGCGCGGCCGGCATCCGGCCGGCCTCCCGCGCCTGTCGATCCTCACCCGAACCCGCCATGACCTCCCCGCGCTTTCCGGCTCTTTCAGCCGAACATCCGCACCAGCCGGATGATCCGCCTTGTCCAGTGATTTGACAATCGCGCCGCGGTAATGGGCGCAATGGCCTTGCCAATGACGTCTGATACGGCCGGATATGGCAATTGGATGGCGGCGAGGTCCTGAACGGAGAGTTGCCGGCCGACCGCCAAGGCGAGCAATCCGATCAAGGGCTCTGCATTGTCGGCGACGATCCCGGCCCCCAGCACCTTTCCCGCGCCCGAGACAACGAGCGCGATGTGGCCGGGTCCGGCGCCAGGGGCGGCGCTGTCCGAGAGGGGCAGGCGCAGCAGGCGCGCGCTCCGGTCTTTCGCGCGCACCTCCGTTTCCGAAAGGCCGATCTCGATCAGGGCGGGGCGCGTCGGCACGGCGGTGACTCGTACGATGTCCGAGGCGCCAATGGTGCGGCCGAAAAGGAGCGCGCCGGCCAGGGCGGGCGCCTGGCGCAGCGACAGGCCGGGATCGGACGGGCCGGCGGCCTCGCCCAGGGCAAGGACGCGGCGATTGGTGGTGCGCAGGCCGCCATCGACGCGCAGGCCGGTCCCGTCGCGGGCGATGCCGGCCGCTTCGAGGTTCAGGCCGTCGAGGCGGGGCAGGCGGTCACCGACATGCAGCACGTGGGCGACGCGCAGCCGGTCCCGGTCGCCGCCGCGGGTGGCGGTCACGGCGAGGCCAGCATCGTCGGGCTCGACGGCGGCGACCTCGGCATCCTCGAAGAGGTCGATGCCGTCGGCGACCAGCCGGTCGCGCAAGGCCTGGCTGTGGTCGGGGTGGAGACCTGGAAGCAATCCACCTGTTGCGAAGAGGCTCACCGCCGTTCCGAAACGGCGGAAGGCCTGGGCGAGGGCCGCGGCGGTCCCGTCGGCGCCGATCACGGCAAGGCTCGAGGGCGCGTCAGGGAGGTCCCAGATCGTCTCGGGGGTCAGGACCCGCCCTGTCGGCAGGTCCGGCCAGGGGGAGGGGGCTTCTGCCGCGCCGGTCGCTAGGACGAAGCGGCGCGCGGTGATGGCAAGGCCTCCGGCGGCGAGGCTGCGGGGGCCGGTGAAGCGCGCCTCGCCCTCCACAACGCGGATGCCGGCGGCCGCCAGATGGCGCGGATGCTCCCGCGTGGCGGCGTCGCGGCCGGCCTGCGAGATGCGGCGCATCGCCGCGGCCCAGCCATGGGCCGGGTCGGCGTCGCGGAGAGAGCCAAGCCGGCGGGCGAGGTTTTGTCCGCCTCGCCCGGTCGCGGGAATCCGCACCAGAACGACCGAAAGGCCGCCTGCGACCAGCGCCAGGGCCACGGCATGGCCTCCGGGATCGTCGCCGATGATGCAGGTGTCGACGGAGAGGGCGGCAAGGCTCGTGTCGGGCGCAGTCATGCCGCCATTCATCGGCTGCGGCCGCAGCGCTGTCGAGAGGGTCTTCGGGCGATCTGCAACCCCACGACGCAACGAGCGTCACGCATCTGTCGCATCGGTGTTGCCGGGGCGTCACGAAGGCCCGTCAGAACGCGCCGTCCTTCTCACCGACAGGAGCATCCCATGCGAGCCTCACTGCTGCTCGTCGCCGGCCTGCTGGCCGCGACGCCGGCCTTCGCCGACGCCGAATTCCCCGCCACGCTGGCGGGTCACGCGATCCTGCCCGCCGACACGTTCATTGCCCCGCCGGCCGATGCCCCGGCCGACCTCCAGATCTCCGGCAAGTTCACCGGCGCTGCCCGCACCGACGCTGTCGGCACGGTGATGGGCCTGTCCGCGGGCCGTCCGACCGGCCTTTCCGTGCCGTTCCGCGGCCAGCCGGTGCAGGGCCATTCGGGCATTCGCCGCATGGCGGATGGCACCTACTGGGTGCTGACCGACAACGGCTTCGGCAACAAGCGCAACTCGCCCGACGCGATGCTCTTCCTGAGCCATTATCGCTTCGACTTCGAGAAGGGCACGATCGAGCGCATCGCCACCGTGTTCCTGTCGGACCCCGACAAGAAGGTGCCGTTCCGCATCGCCAACGAGGGCACCGAGCGCCGCTACCTGACCGGCGCCGACTTCGACCCCGAGAGCTTCCAGATCATCAATGGCAAGATCTGGATCGGCGAGGAGTTCGGCCCCTTCCTCATCCGCGCCGACATGACCGGCAAGATCGAGGCGATCTTCGAGACGCAGGTTGACGGTCAGCCCGTCCGTTCGCCCGACCATCCCGCCGTCACCACCCCGAACGCGCCCGGCGGCGCCGTGGACTTCCGCGTCCGCCGCTCCAAGGGCTTCGAGGGCATGGCCGCCTCTCCGGATGGCCGCTTCCTCTATCCGCTGCTCGAGGGCGCCCTGTGGGATCCCGCCACCCGCGGCTTCGAGCAGGTGAACGGCCGCGAGTACCTGCGCATCCTCGAGTTCGATGTGCAGGCCGGCCGCTACACCGGCCGCCACTGGAAGTACGTCCTCGACGAGAACGGCCTGTCGATCGGCGACTTCAACATGATCGACGCCACAACCGGCCTCATCATCGAGCGGGACGACAACGAGGGCGTGCCTGAGCGAGCCTGCCCGGCCGGCCAGCGCGCCGAGAACTGCTTCCATGCCCTGCCGCGCATCAAGCGCGTCTGGAAGATCGAGATGACCGACGCCAATGCCGGCAATGCCGTGCGCAAGATCGGCTTCATCGACCTCCTGAAGATCCGCGACCCGAACAACCGCTCGCGCGTCCCGCTGTCGGGCGGCCACTTCCAGATGCCGTTCTTCACCATCGAGAACGTCGAGGTGGTGGATGCCGACCACATCGTGGTGGGCAACGACAACAACCTGCCCTTCTCGTCCAGCCGCGACCCCAACAAGGCCGACGGCAACGAGATGGTGCTGCTGCGCGTGCCGGAATTCCTCCGCGCCCGCTGAGCGACCGCCAATCGCTGATCGGAAGGCCCGGGCCCGTGCCGGGCCTTCTGCGTCTGGGGGGTCAGGCGCTCGCGCGGCACATGCGCGTGAGCTTGCGGCGCACGGCGAAGATGCGGCCCCAGACATCGCCCTTGAGGTCGGGGCGGTAGCCCTCGTAGCCGAGGAGCTCGGCCCAGGGGAACTCCTCGTCGTGGAGCAGGTCGAACTCGGCGGCGAGCGTCGAGCGGATCATCTCGCGGTTCTTGCGGTTCTGGAACTCGAGCAGGACGAGGGAAGTCTTCGACAGGTCGAGATGGGCCAGGACCTCGCCCTCGCCACCCTCGATGTCGAGCTTCACCACGTCGGCGGAGGGGAGCGAGGCCGGATCGATCACGTCGACCTCGTAGGTCTCGACCATGGTGCCCTCGACGAAGGTGTCGCCGGCATAGGCCGCAAGGCCCGATTCCCCGTCACCCGCAAAGCGGGAATGGAAGGTGGCGCGCGTCTGGCCGCCCGGGAACAGCGCGGCATTGACGATGGTGATGTCAGCGCGGCCGGCCGTGTTGCGCTTCAGCAGCTCGAAGGTCCCGGGATGGGGCTCGTAGGAACGCACCCGGCTGCCCGGCCAGCGCAGCGAGGACCACAGCGCGAAGGAGCCGACATTGGCGCCGATGTCGAGGATGTCGAGGCCTGTGCCGTCATAGCCCGTCTCGTACTCGCCTTCGAGGACATGGCGGATCGCCGCCTCCATCGGCTCGGGGCAGGCGAGGGACATGGGGATCTGGGCAGTGAAGCGATGCACGGGCGGGTCTCCTGGCGCCAGGGCATCCTGACGCTGCGGTATCCAAGCGCTGATCGTGCTGTCGCGCAATGGCGGTGGGACGTCAGTCAGCGGACCTGCTGGCCGACACTGCCGCTGATCGCGGCCCGCAACTGCTCGGCCGCCTGCGCGATGGCGCCGTCATTGACGACGACCACGTCAGCCGCGACGGGTGCCGAGACCTTGCGGGCCGCGCGGGCAACGGGATCGCCGTCGGAGGGACGCGATCGCGCCGCGATGCGTGCGGCGAGCACCTCGGGCGAGGCGGTGATCTCGACCACGGTCACGTTGCGATAGCGGCGGCGGGCCTCGGCGATGATCTCGCGCGAGACGTTGCAGACGACGGTGCGGCCTGCGGCGATGGCCGCGTCGATCGTCGCGGGAATGCCATAGGCATGGCCATGCGCGGTCCATGACAGGACGAAGGCTCCCTCGGCCGCGAGCCGGGCGAAGCCTTCGGCATCGGCCTCGACATTGTCCTCCGCCGCCGACGAGGGGCGGGTCACCACACGGCGCGGGAAGACCACGGCTGCATCGCCCGCGAGCGCGTCGCGGACGGCACTGATCAGCGTGTCCTTGCCGGCGCCGCTGGGGCCGACCACGAGGACGAGGCGCCCCGGGCCAAGTGGCATGGTCGCCGCGCCGTGCATGTCAGGCCACCCGGCGGCCGAGGCGCCAGACCTCGCGGACCACCGGCTTCTGGCCGACAAGGGCGACCCGGACGAGGTCGCCGCGCTTGCCCACCGCGATCTCGCCGCGGTCGGTCATGCCGGTGGCGAGAGCAGGCTTCAGCGTCACCGTCTGGATGGCGCCGGGCAGGCCGCCCATGGCCGGCACGTCCTGCAGCCCGAAGGCGCCCTGGATGAGGCTGATCGGCACATAGTCGGAGGAGAGGATGTCGAGGACGCCCGCCTCGGCCAGTTCCACCGCCGAGACATTGCCGGAATGGGAGCCGCCGCGCACGACATTCGGCGCGCCCATCAGCACGGCGATGCCGGCGGCATGCGAGGCGCGGGCCGCCTCCACCGTCGTCGGGAACTCGGCGATGGAGACGCGGTCGGCGACCGATTCCGCCACGTGGTCCTCAATCGTGTCGTCATGGCTTGCCAGGGCGATGCCGCCCTTGTGGGCGAGGGCGACAAGCCCGCGCTTGTTCGGCTCGCCGATCTCGGCGGCGCGGGCGCGCCGGCTGTCGAAGAGGGCGTCGAGATCGGCCTCCGACAGGCCGGTCTTGCCGCGGTAATAGGTGCGCAGCTTCTCCTCGTCGCGGAACTGCCGCTGGCCCGGCGTGTGGTCCATCAGCGACATCAGGCGCACGTCGAAGCGGGCAAGATAGCTCTCCGCCTCCTCGACCACGCCGCGCGAGGGAATCTCGCAGCGCAGGTGCGTGTGGTGGTCGGCGCGCAGGAGGCCGGTGCGCTTCGCCGCCTCGATGGCCTCGGAGAGGTCGAGAAGGGCGTTGGAGACCGAGAAGCGGTCGTCGTCGCGGCCGACGCGCAGGCTGTCGAACACCGTCGTGATGCCGGAGGCCGCGATCTGCGCGTCATAGGCGAAGACGGCGGAGAGCGGGTCCCAGTAGACTTTGGGGCGCGGGGCGTAATGCGGCTCGAGATGGTCGGTGTGCAGCTCGACCAGGCCGGGGATGAGGATGTCCTCGCCAAGGTCGAGGGCACCGGGGTGCTGGCTGTCCGCCTCGATGGCGGTGATGATGCCATCCTCGATGGTGACGGTGCCAGCCACCTCGCGGTCCGCCAGCACGACGCGGCGGGAGAAAAGGGCGAGGGATCCGGTCTCTTCAGGGGCGATCTGTCCGGTCTCGGGCATGGCTGTCCTCAGGCGGCTGCGGCCGCGAAACGAGTCACGTCGACGATACGGCTTGCAACGCGCTCGCGCACGTCATCGTCGTGGAAGATGCCGACAATGGCCGTGCCGGCGCGCTTCTTGGTCTCGATGAGCTCGACCACGGCGGCGCGGTTGCGGGCATCGAGCGACGCGGTCGGCTCGTCGAGCAGCAGGATCGGATGGTCGGCGATGAAGCCGCGGGCGATGTTGACCCGCTGCTGCTCGCCGCCGGAGAAGGTGGCGGGCGGCAGCGACCACAGGCGCTCCGGCACGTTGAGCAGGGTCAGGAGGTCACGCGCGCGGCGTTCGGCCTCGTCCCGGTCGATGCCGAAGGCGGTGGCCGCCTCGGCCACCACGGCGAGGGCCGGCACGCGCGGAATGACGCGCAGGAACTGCGAGACATAGCCGATGGTGGTGCGGCGAAGCGCCAGCACGCGGCGCGGCGCGGCGCTCGCGACATCCACGGTCTCGTCTCCGGCGACGACCGCGATGGCGCCGCTGTCGGCGCGATAGTTGCCGTAGATCATCTTGAGGATCGACGACTTGCCGGCGCCCGACGGGCCGCCGAGAACGACGCATTCGCCGGCCGCAACGGTCAGGCTCACGCCGGAGACCACGGGGATCACGAGGCCCCCCTGCAGGTGCATGGTGAAGGTCTTGCCGAGGTCGCGGATGTCGAGGAGGGGCGCGGTCATGTCCGTCCTCACGGCTGCAGGATCGAGGAGACGAGGAGCTGGGTGTAGGGCTCGCGCGGGTCGTCCAGCACCTGGTCGGTGAGGCCGGTCTCGATGGCGCGGCCGTCCTTCATCACGAGGATGCGGTGCGACAGAAGGCGGGCGACCGCCAGGTCGTGGGTGACGACGATGGCCGCGAGGCCGAGATCGGCGACGAGGCCGCGCACGAGGTCGAGCAGGCGCGCCTGGACCGAGACGTCGAGGCCGCCGGTCGGCTCGTCCATGAAGACGAGGCGCGGGGCGGTGACGAGGTTGCGGGCGATCTGCAGGCGCTGGCGCATGCCGCCCGAATAGGCGGTGGGGCGGTCGTCGATGCGCGAGGGGTCGATCTCGACGCGCTCCAGCCAGGTCTCGGCCTCCTCGCGGATGCGGCCGTAATGACGCCAGCCGACCGCCATCAGCCGCTCGCCGACATTGGCGCCGGCGGAGACGCCCATGCGGAGCCCCAGTTCGGCATGCTGGTGGACGAAGCCCCAGTCTGTGCGGAACAGGAAGCGGCGCTCGGCCTCGGAGAGGGCGAGGATGTCGCGGGTGATCCCGTCACGCATCCGGTAGAGGACGCGGCCGTCGGTCGGTTCGAGCTGGCCGGAGAGCAGCTTCAGCAGCGTCGACTTGCCGGAGCCGGATTCGCCCACCACGGCGAGGACCTCGCCGGGAAAGAGCTCGAAGCCGATGTCGCGGCAGCCGAGGCGGGCGCCGTAGAACTTGGTCAGGCCCTCGGCGGTCAGCAGCGGGGTGTCCATCTCGGTGCTCGCGTGGCTCATGGCCGCGCCCTTTCGGAAATGCCCAGCCCGTCACCCCCGGCGAGGCTCAAAGCGGCGACGCGAACGCATCTTGCGTTCGCTCGATGCTTTGAGGCCGAGGGAAGGGGGTCCAGGAGTGGCAGGGAGCCAAGGTCCTTGAGACTGCGATGCGGCCTCTGGATCCCCTTCCCCTCGCTTCGCTCGGCCGGGGATGACGGGGGGAGGGTTGCCTCGCTCGTGGTGACTCGAGTCAGGGTGCCGCTCATTCCGCCGCTCCCGCGATCGCCGCAGGGGCCTCGCCGAGCAGGGCGCCGCGGTGGCCCTCGGCGCGCCGCTCCTCGCAATGGTCGGTGTCGGAGCAGACGAACATGCGCCCGCCCGCGTCATCGGTGATGACCTCGTCGAGATAGGTATGCGTCGCGCCGCAGAGGCCGCAGGCATGGTCGAACTTGGTCGGCTCGAAGGGATGGTCCTCGAAGTCGAGCGACACGACCTTGGTGTGCGGCGGCAGGGCGTAGATGCGCTTCTCGCGGCCGGCGCCGAAGAGCTGCAGCGCGGCGCAGTCGTTCATCTTCGGATTGTCGAATTTCGGCGTCGGCGAGGGGTCCATCACGTAGCGGTCCTCGACCTTCACCGGATAGGCATAGGTCGTGGCGATGTGGCCGTGCTTGGCGATGTCCTCGTAGAGCTTCACGTGCATGAGGCCGTAATCCTCCAGCGCGTGCATGACGCGCGTCTCGGTCTCGCGCGGCTCGAGGAAGCGCAGCGGCTCGGGTATCGGCACCTGGTAGACCAGCACCTGGTCGGCCGAGAGCGTCTTCTCAGGAATCCGGTGGCGGGTCTGGATGACGGTGGCCTTCGCCGTGTGGGTGGTGGTAGCGACGCCTGCGGTCTTCTCGAAGAACTTGCGGATGGAGACGGCGTTGGTGGTGTCGTCGGCGCCCTGGTCGATGACCTTCAGCCGGTCGTCGGGCCCGAGGATGGCGGCGGTCACCTGCACGCCGCCTGTGCCCCAGCCATAGGGCATGGGCATTTCGCGGGAGGCGAAGGGCACCTGGTAGCCCGGAATGGCGATCGCCTTGAGGATGGCCCGGCGGATCATCCGCTTCGTCTGCTCGTCCAGATAGGCAAAGTTGTAGCCGGAGGCGGTGGGCTGGTGGGTCATTCCGCGGCCTCCTTGAGCACCACGTCGGCAGCGGCCTGCCGCTCGGCGATCTCGCGCCGCATCTGGCGGATGAGGCCGAGTTCGGCCTGGAAGTCGACGTAGTGCGGCAGCTTCAGGTGCTCGACGAAGCCGGTCGCCTGGACGTTGTCCGAATGCATCAGCACGAATTCCTCGTCCTGCGCCGGGGCTTTCACCTCCTCGCCGAGCTCTTCGGCGCGGAGCGCCCGGTCGACGAGGGCCATGCCCATGGTCTTGCGCTCGCAATGGCCGAAGGCGAGGCCGTAGCCGCGGGTGAAGCGCGGCGGCTCGGTCGCCGAGCCCTTGAACTGGTTGACCATCTGGCACTCGGTGACGGTGATGTCGCCGAGCGGGACGGCAAAGCCGAGATCCTCGGAGAAAAGCTCGACCTCAACCTCGCCGAGGCGGATCTCGCCGGCGAAGGGATGGGAGCGGCCGAAGCCGCGCTGCGTCGAATAGCCGAGCGCCAGGAGGAAGCCCTCGTCGCCGCGGGCGAGGTTCTGCAGGCGCAGGTCGCGGCCGGCGGGGAGGTCCAGCGGCTCCCGGGTGAGATCCGGCACGGGAGCGTCGGGATCGCCGGGCGGGTTGCGCTCGATGAGGTCGTCGGCGCCGAGCAGGTCGGTGACGCGCGGCATGGCCGTCTCGTCCGCCGCCGCGCGGGCCGGCTCGGGCGGCTCGCCGCCCGCCTCCAGCAGGAAATCGATGAGGCGATGGGTGTAGTCGAAGGTCGGCCCCAGAACCTGGCCGCCGGGAATGTCCTTGAAGGTCGCCGAGACACGGCGGGAGACCTGCATCGCGCCGGTATCGATCGGCTCGGTGGCGCCGAAGCGCGGCAGGGTGGTGCGGAAGGCGCGGACGAGGAAGGCCGCCTCCACGAGGTCGCCGCGCGCCTGCTTGATGGCCAGCGCCGCAAGGTCGCGATCATAGAGCGAGCCCTCGGTCATGACGCGGTCGACCGAGAGGGTCAGCTGCTCGCGGATCTGGGCGGGCGCGACTTCCGGCACCGCCGGATCGCCGCGGCGGCGGTGGGCGAGGAGCCGGTGGGCATTGTCGATGGCGCGTTCGCCACCCTTGACGGCCACATACATGGTTCAGGCCTCCACGGTGACGCGGGTGGTCCGCGGCAGGGCGGCGACGCCCTCGGGACCGGCGAGGACGAGGTCGACGCCGCGCGGGAAGAGGGCGTGGTTGGCGGCAAGGCGCGGAGCGATGTCGGCGGGAAGGCCGGCCACCGCGAGATGGGCGTGGCCCTTGATCCCCGGACCGGCGAGATCCAGGCGGATCAAGCCGGGCGCGACCCCTGTACCTCTCCCCGGCGGGGAGAGGTCGGCCAAAGGCCGGGAGAGGGGGTGAGCGGAGGTTGGTGCCCCCTCTCCCGGACGCTGCGCGTCCGACCTCTCCCCGCCGGGGAGAGGTGTGGGGAGTGCAGCGCCCAGGGACGCCACCTGCAGGATCAGCGTGGTCGAGCGGTCGGGGTAGATGTCCGTGCCCTGCGCGAAGGTCTCCAGATCGACAAGCGCGGCCCCATCGGCGATCAGAGCAAAGGCGGCACGGGCCGGCTCGGCGATGATCCGCGCGCCGGTGTGGAAGGTCAGCCAGGCGCCGACATCGGGAGCCGCCGCAAGGGCCCGATCGAGCCAGAGCGGCGTCTCGTAGTCGGCGAGGGCCACCGCGATGGCCGCGGCCGTGGGGCTGAGGGGCGCGGGCGCGCCGGCGAGGCCGGCGATGGGCTGCACCGAGCCCGGCCGGGCCATGGCGTTCATCACCGCGCGAAAGGTGCCTTGAGCGTCGCGGACGGGATCGGCGAAGGCGAGGGCGACGGCCATCAATTGTCTCCGCGGACCATGGTGAAGAAGTCGACGCGGGTGGCGGCGGTGCGCTCGCGCTTGAGCGTGGCTTCGGCGTCGATCCGTGCGCGCACCGGCGCCAGCACCGCCTCCACCGCCTCGCGGGTGGCGGGCGCCTGCCAGAGCGCATCGGCGAGGGCGGCCAGCCGCGCCTTGTCCTTGTCGCGGCCGAGCACGTGGCCGTAGCCGATCTCGCCGCCGGGCAGGGCGAGCGCGGCGCGGGTCACCGTCGCCTCGCCGAGATTGAAGGGCGCGCCGTCGCCGCCGATGCGGCCTCGGACCATCACGAGGCCGATCTCGGGGGCGCGCAGGACTTTGGCGTCGGCGGCAAGCGTTTCGAGCGCGGAAAGCTCAGGCACGGTCGCCCGGGCGACCACCGCCATGATAGCCTTGCGGGCGCTCGTCGAATCGCTGTGGGCGGGTTCGGTGTGCATGATTGGTGTATTCATCTAGACCAATTATGTCCTACAACGGCAAGCGTGCGGCGGGCAAGCGGAAATGCGGTTCCGGCGTGATCGGATGGCCCGTCCTATCGGCCCGGCCGATGACAGGAGCATGACGGAGGCAGGATGCTGGCGAGGGGCAGGGGCGTCACGGTCTGGCGCCAGATCGCCGAGACGATCGAGGCGGAGATTGCCGGGGGCGGGCTGACGCCCGGCACGCGGCTGCCGACCGAGGCCGCGCTGACGGAACGCTTCGGCGTCAACCGCCATACCGTGCGCCAGGCGATCAAGTCGCTGGTGGACAAGGGCCTGGTGCGGGTGACCCAGGGGTCCGGCACCTATGTTGAGGCGAAGCCGCTCTCCTACCCGATCGGCCGGCGCACGCGCTTCTCCGAGATCGTGGTGGGACAGGCACGCGACCCCGCCGGCAAGCTGCTGGGCTTCCGCGAGATGGGCGCGAGCGTCGAGATCGCGGAGGCGCTGGACCTGTCGCCGGAGGATCCGGTGGTGATGGTCGAGAGCGCCCATTTCGCCGATGGCGTGCCGATCTCCTGGGCGGTCACGGCCTTTCCGCTGCCGCGCTTTGCCGAGGTGCCCCAGGTCTATGGCGCGACCGGCTCGATCACCGCGGCGCTCGCCGCCTGCGGCGTGCCGGACTATCGCCGCGCCACGACGCGGATCGGCGCGTCGGTTGCCGATGCCGTCGATGCGAAAAGGCTGGAGATCGCGGAGGGGCGACCGGTCCTCGTCATCGACAGCGTCAATGTCGATCCCGAGGGCGTGCCCATCCAGTGGGCGCGCTCGCATTTCTGCGCCGACCGCGTCCGCCTGACGGTCGGCGGCTGAGGCTCAGGCCGCCTTGCGCTCGCCGATGAGGGCGAAGCGCAGCCGCGTCGAGACCTGGTCGATGATGGCGACGGTGACGAGGATCATCAGGATCAGCGCCGAGACATGCTGGTACTCCAGCACGCGGATCTGCTCGGCGAGGTGCAGGCCGATGCCGCCGGCGCCGACGATGCCGATGATGGTCGCCGAGCGGGTGTTGCTCTCGAAGAAGTAGAGCACCTGGCTGCCGAAGATCGGCAGGACCTGCGGCAGGATGCCGAAGCGGATCGCGTGCAGCGAGCTGCCGCCGGTGGAGGCGACGCCCTCGGAGGCCTTGCGGTCGGCGGCCTCGATCGCCTCGGAGAAGAGCTTGGCGAAGAGGCCGAAATTCGAGCAGATCAGGGCGAGGACGCCGGCGAAGGGGCCAAGCCCGACGACGCTCACCCAGATCAGCGCCCAGATGAGTTCGTCCACGCCGCGGATCGTGTCGAGGAAGCGGCGCGAGGCGAAGTGGATGACGATGTTCGGCACGATGTTCTTCGCAGCCAGGAACCCGACCGGCAGGGCGAGGATCGCCGCGGTGAAAGTGCCGAGGAAGGCGATGGCGACCGTCTCGCCGAGCGCATGCATGTAGATCCAGAACTTCGCCCAGGTGTCGGTCGAGGGCGGCAGCATGAACCAGATGAATTCACCGAGCTTGCCGATGCCGGTGATGATGCGGCCGGGCTGCACGTCGAGGGCGACGAGCCCGTAGACGAAGAGCAGGACCATCCCGCCAAGAATGACCAGAGGCTGCAGCCGGGTCCACAGCGGGGGTGAGAAGACCTGCGGGTAGCCGGCGGCGAGCGCCTCGCGGTCGTCGAGCGCGGCCTTGCGGAGCGGATGGATCGCGTCGGTCACGAGCGGTTCTCCAGTCCGATGAAGTGGTGGCGCAGCCGCTCGGTGCCGAGGTCGATCAGCATGACGGTCAGGACGATGAGCACCAGGATGGCGGAGACGTCGGCGTAGTAGAACTTGCGGATCGCCTCGACGAGGTCCTGGCCGATGCCGCCGGCGCCGACGAAGCCCATGACCGCCGCGCCGCGGACATTCACCTCGAAGCGCAGCAGGGCGTAGCTGGCATAGTTCGACATGACCTGCGGCAGGACGGCGAAGCGCATACGCTCGGTCCAGGTGGCGCCCGTGGCGGTGAGGCCGTCCAGCGGCTTCATGTCGATATTCTCGGCGACCTCGGCAAACTGCTTGCCCAGCGCGCCGAAGGTGTGGACGGCGATGGCGAGGAGACCGGCCAGCGGGCCCAGGCCGAAGGCGACGACGAAGATCAGCGCGAAGACGATTTCAGGGACCGTTCGGCAGAACTCGAGCCAGCGCTTGGCGAGGAAGCCGATCGTGCTGTTCGGCGTGAGGTTGCGGGCCGAGAGGAAGGAGAAGACGAAGCCGCCGATGGCGCCGGAGAGCGTGCCGACATAGGCGATGAGGATCGTCTCCCACAGCAGCTTCAGCCACTTGTCGAAGCCCCACATCCACTCGACCACGTCGAAGAGGACGAAGCGGCCGGCATAGGGGCCCTGTTCCAGGGTGAAGATGCGGCCGAGATAGTCGGTGAAGCGCCAGAGATTGGTGAAGAAGGTCGCCGGCTTCACGTCGGCGACGATGCCGGCGACGATGAAGGCGCCGACGAACAGCACCAGCCCGATGAGCACCTGCCGGCGCTTGGCGGAGACCGCCTCGGCATAGGCGCGGGCGAGGGGCGCAAGCTGGTGGTCTGGCAGGCTCTGGACGGTGTGGGACATGGCGTCTTTCTTCAGCTCCGCCGCCGCCGCATCTGGTCGATGTAGCGTGAGAGGTCGATCATCACGCGATAGTCCTCGGCCTTGACGGGCACGTAGCCGGTGGCATTGCCGTCGCTGATGCGCAGGAAGGCCTCACGGCCCTTTTCCGCTGCATCCACGAAGGCCTGCTGGACGGCGCGCCGCAGCGGTTCGGGTGTCGAGCGCATCATCGCCACCGGCGAGCCGGGGATCAGCTCGGACCGGAAGACGATGCGGAAATCCTCGGTCTTCACCATGCCCTTCGTGGCCATGCGCTGCAGGTTCGACTCGCGCTCGGTGTTCCACCAGTTGAAGGCCGCGTCGCAGGTGCCCTGCGAGAGCGCGATGACCGCATTCTCGTGGCTGCCGGAATAGACGACCCGGTCGAAATGGCTTTCCGGCTCGATGCCGAGCTTGGACAGGGCATAGCGCGGCACGTTGTTGCCGGACGCCGAATTCGGATCGACAAGGCAGAGGTTGCGGCCGCGCAGGTCCTGGAGCGAGCGCGCGGTATCGTTCGCGCGGACGTAGAGCACCGAATAGTAGCCGATGGCGCCCTCGGAATTGGCCATCGTGACCAGTGGCTCGATGCCGTCCTGCGTCACGATGGAGGCGCGGGTATAGGCTGCCGGACCCATATGGGCGATATGCACCTGACCGGAGCGCAGGCCTTCGATCACCGCCGCATAGTCGTTGGCGATGCGGATCGTGACTTTGACGCCGAGGGTGCGCGACAAGTACTCGGCAAAAGGTGCGAAGCGGTCGATGACGCCGCCTGAATTCTCCGCCGGGGTCACCGAGAGGACAAGTTCAGGATAGGCGCGCCGCCAGTCCTCGGCCTGGGCAAATGCGTTGCCGGCCCAGGGAAACGAGGCAAGGAGCGCGAGGGCGTCGCGACGGGACTGCATGGCTCGTATCCGGGTTCGGCAGGAAATCGGCCGGGCTCCCGCACCACGGCGGGAGCCCGGCGTTCCATCAGCTGCGGTTGCGGCGCATCTGGTCGACGAAGCGCTGCAGGTCGACGATGGACTGGTAGTCGGCGTGGGTGGTGGGGCGGAAGCCCTGGTTCTTGCCATCCGACCAGCGGTCGAAGGCGGCCTTGGCCTTCACCGGGGCCTCGACGAAGGCCTTGGTGAGGGCGGCCTTGGCCTCCTCGGGCAGCGAGGTCAGGTAGGCGACCGGCGAGCCGGCGATGAGGTCGGACTTGAAGATCATCTTGAAGTCCTCGGCCTTCACCATGCCCTTCGCCACCATGCGGCTGAGGTTGGAGTCGGTCTCGGAGTTCCACCAGTTGAAGGCGGCGTCGCAGGTGCCCTGCATGACGGCGGTCACGGCGTTCTCGTGGCTGCCGGCATAGACGACGCGGGAGAAGAACTGGTCGGGGGTGTTGATGCCGAGCTTCGACATGGCGAAGCGCGGCACGTTATTGCCCGAGGTCGAGTTGGGGTCGACGAGGCAGAGGTTCTTGCCGCGCAGGTCCTCGATGCGGGTCGCCGGGTTGTTGGCGCGCACATAGAGCACCGAATAGTAGCCGACCGAGCCGTCCTGCAGGACCTCGACCACGAAGGGCACCACGCCGCCATTGGTGACGGTGTGGGCGCGCACGTAGGACGACGGGCCGTAGAAGGCGAAGTGGATGTTGCCGGCGCGCTGGCCCTCGATGACCGCGGCATAGTCGTTGGCGACGCGCAGGGTCACTTTGGTGCCGAGCTCACGGGTCAGGTACTCGGTGAAGGGGGTGTAGCGCTCGACGGTGCCCGAGGCGTTTTCGGCCGGGATGACGGCGAAGACGAGCTCGGGGAAGCGGGTCTGCCAGGCGCCCTGGGCGGAGGCGGCGGCGGGCAGGAGCGGCAGGCCGGCAAGGCCGGCGACAAGCTGGCGGCGGTCGAACATGGGTCAGATCTCCGAACGGTCGGGTTTCAGGCGGGAACCGCGGCGGGCAGCGCCGGCGCGGGCATGGGAACGGGGGTATGGCCGTCGAGGACCTCGCCGGACTCGATGCCGTAGAGCTGGCGGGCGACGTCATCGGTGAGCGCGTCGGGCGCGCCGTCGAAGACGACGCGGCCCTGGGCCATGCCGACCAGCCGGTCGCAGTAGGAGCGGGCGAGGTCGAGCGAGTGGAGATTGCAGACGACGGTGATGCCGTAGTGCCTGTTGATCCGCTGCAGCGCGTCCATGACGATGCGGGTGTTGCGCGGGTCGAGCGAAGCGATCGGCTCGTCGGCGAGGATGATGCGCGGCTCCTGCACCAGGGCGCGGGCAATGGCGACGCGCTGCTGCTGGCCGCCGGAGAGGCTCTCGGCGCGCTGGGCGGCGAGCCCGGCAATGTCGAACTGCTCGAGGGCGGACAGGGCGATGGCCTTGTCCTCGGCGCTCCACAGCTTCAGCAGCGATCGGGCCTGGCCGACATGGTTCAGCCGGCCCATCAGCACGTTGGTGAGCACGTCGAGGCGACCGACCAGATTGAACTGCTGGAAGATCATGGCGCAGGACTGGCGCCAGTCGCGCAGCGCCGCGCCCTTCAGGCCGGTGACGTCCTGGCCTTCGCAAAGGATGCGGCCGGAGGAGGCGTCCTGCAGGCGGTTGATCATGCGCAGCAGCGTCGACTTGCCGGCGCCGGAACGACCGATCACGCCGATGAAGGCGCCGCGGTCGATCTCGAGGGACACATTGTCCACCGCCGTCATCGTGCCGAAGCGCCGTGTCAGCCCTTCGATCCTCAGCATGGCACACTCCCGGGACGGGCAGACGCCGAACGGACGCCCACACTCTCTCGGGTCGGCTCTAGGAGTGCTGCATTACAGTCGTGTGACAGTCCCCGGGTGGCGATTTGCCCGCGCTCCCAGAGCGAATACTGTGGACACTGTCATCACATCGTCATGTTGGCGTCATCCAAGGCAGCCTGCTGAAGCATTGACCACGGACGCCGCATCATGAGCCGCCTCGGCCTCGAGCCTTCCATCCACCCGACCGCCATCGTCCGCGACAGCCGCTTCGGCGCCTACACCGAGGTCGGCGCGCGCACGGTGATCTCCGAGACGGTGATGGGCGACTACTCCTACATCGTGCAGGACGGGCAGATCGACATGTCGACCATCGGCAAGTTCTGCTCGATCGCCTCGCATGTGCGCATCAATCCCGGCAACCACCCGATGGAGCGTGCGAGCCAGAGCCACTTCCTCTACCGGGCCTCGCGCTATTTCGACGGCGAGCCGGACGAGGCTGGCTTCTTCGACTGGCGGCGCTCCCATGCGGTCACCATCGGACATGACGTGTGGATCGGCCATGGCGGCGTGGTGCTCGCCGGCAAGTCGGTCGGAACGGGCGCGGTGGTGGCGGCGGGCGCCATCGTCACCAAGGATGTCGCGCCCTACACGGTGGTCGGCGGCAATCCCGCGCGGGTGATCAAGCGGCGCTTCAGCGAGGCTGTGGCCGAGCGGCTCATGGCGCTCGCCTGGTGGGACTGGGAGCACGAGCGGCTGCGGCAGGCCCTGACGGATTTCCGCACCCTGCCGGTCGAGGGCTTCCTGGAGAAGCACGGCGGCTGAGTCGCGGCCTTCGGGCGCAGCCGGCCTTCATTAAGCCTTGTTGTGCGGTGCAGCATTGATCCATGTCGTCGCCCCGCGACGCCGTGGACGGGAGAGTGCGGCGGTTCTCGGGTTCCGATGGTGCGGCCCGCGTCCTAGAGTGGCGCACGGCCTCTGCCCTGTCCCCCGACGGAGACCACGTTCCATGTCGCTTTACCGCCTCGACCGGTTCTTCGCCCCGCGCTCTGTCGCCATTGTCGGGGCGACGGACCGGCCGCATTCGATGGGTCAGGCGCTGATGGCCAACATGGCCCGGGCGGGCTTTTCCGGAACGCTCTACCCCATCAACCCGAAGCATCGCGTCGTCGGGGGCGTGAAAGCCCATGCGCGGCTCGCCGATCTTCCCGCACCGCCCGACCTCGCGGTCATCGCGACGCCGGGCGCGACGGTGCCGGGACTCGTCGAGGAGGCGGCACGGCTCGGCATTCCCGCGACCGTCGTCATCTCGGCGCTGGAGCGCGACGGCTATGAGCAGGCGAGCGGCCGTCTTGCCGGCGCCGTGCGCGACAAGGGCCTGCGCATCGTCGGGCCCAACTGCTTTGGCGTCATCGCGCCCCATGGCGGGGTGGATGCGAGCTTCTCCTCGCGCAAGACGCGGCCCGGTTCGCTCGCCCTCATCTCGCAGTCCGGCGCCATTGCCGCCGCACTGCTCGAATGGGCGGAGGTGCGCCATATCGGCTTCTCGGGGGTCGTCACCCTCGGCGACCAGCTCGACGTCGATACGGGCGACTGCCTCGACTATTTCGCCGCCGACTACCGGACCCGTGCCATCCTCGTCTACATCGAGGCCATCAAGGACGTGCGCAAGTTCATGGCCTCGGCCCGCGCCGCGGCGCGCTCCAAGCCGGTCATCGTGCTGAAGTCGGGCCGCTCGTCCGCAGCTGCCAGCGCCGCGAAGTCGCATACGGGCGCGCTCGCGGGCGCGGACGACGTCTATGCCGCCGCCTTCGCCCGCGCCGGCCTCGTGCGCGTCACCGATCTCGACGAACTCATCGCCGCGGCCGAGACGCTGTCGCGCTATCCGTCCTTCGCCGGCGACCGGCTCGGCATCGTCACCAATGGCGGCGGGCTCGGCGTGCTAGCCGTCGATGCGCTGATGGACCATGGCGGCCGCCTTGCCGGCATCGGCGAGGAGACCCGGGGACGGCTCGATTCGGTGCTGCCGGCGACCTGGTCGGGGGGTAATCCCATCGACATCATCGGCGACGCGGACGCCGCCCGCTATGCCGCGGCCATGGAGGCCGTCCTCGACGACCGCGAGGTCGATGCGGTGCTGGTCATGAACTGCCCGACGGCGCTGCTGCCGAGCCTTGATGCGGCGAAGGCCGTGGCGAGCGTCGTCACCGGCCGCAAGAGCCGCGGCGGGCGCCTGAAGCCGGTCTTCACGGTCTGGCTCGGCGACCAGGAGGCGGCGACCGACATCTTCGCCAAGGCCGGCCTGCCGAGCTACCCGACGGAATCCGAGGCGGTGCGCGGCTTCATGCACATGGTGCGCTACCGGCGCGGCCAGGACGCGCTGATGGAGACGCCGGAGAACGCCGCCATCGTCGCGCCCGACGATCTCGCGGCCCTGAGGGCGGAGCTCGGCGCCGCGGTGAAGGCGAACAAGCGCTGGCTCGATCCGCTGCTCGTCGACCGCATCCTCACCGCCTATGGCATCCCGACCGTGCCGATCGCCGCCGCGCGGACGGCGGAGGAGGCGGTCACCTTCGCCGCCCCCTTCCTCGACCAGGGCCAGGCCATCGCGGTGAAGATCCTGTCGCCGGACATCACCCACAAATCCGATGTCGGCGGCGTCCGCCTCGGCCTTGCGACCCGCGAGGCGGTGGGCGCGGCGGTCACCGAGATGCTGGCGCGGGTGTCCCGGCAGATGCCCAAGGCCCGCATCGACGGCGTGATGGTCCAGCCCATGGTGCACCGGCCCGGCGCCATCGAGCTCATCGTCGGCCTCGCCGATGATCCGACCTTCGGATCCGTCATGCTGTTCGGGCGCGGCGGCAAGGCCGTCGAGCTCATCAAGGACCGCGCGCTGGCGCTGCCGCCGCTCGACATGCGGATCGCCCGCGACATGATCGCCCGCACCCGCATCGCCAAGCAGATGGCGGGCTATCGCGACGTGCCGCCGGTGGACACCGCGAAGGTCGCGGAGATCCTGGTGCGTCTGTCGCAGCTCGCCGCCGACCTGCCGGAGGTCGCCGAGATCGACATCAATCCGCTGCTGGCCGATGCCGGCTGCATCGTCGCGCTGGACGCGCGCATCGCCGTCGGCGCGCCCCGCGCCAGGGGCCTGGTGCGCGGCGGCCATCCGCGCTTCGCCATCCGTCCCTACCCCACCGAATGGGAGCGCGACCTCGTCACCGAGAGCGGCTTTGCCTGCCGCATCCGCCCGGTGCGGCCCGAGGACGAGCAGCTGTTCCGCGACTTCTTCCAGCGCGTCGACCCGGATGACGTGCGCCAGCGCTTCTTCGCGCCGATCAAGGAATTCACCCACGCCTTCATCGCCCGCCTCACCCAGATCGACTATGCGCGGTCCATGGTGCTCGTGGCGCTCGATCCCGACAGCGGCGAGATGCTGGGGGCGGTGCGCCTCCATGCCGACCCGGACAACGAGAATGCCGAATATGCGATCTTCGTGCGCTCCGACCAGCAGGGCCGTGGGCTCGGCCTGTCGCTGATGAAGCTGATCATCGATTACGGCCGGCGGCAGGGCACGAAGCGCATCTATGGCCAGGTGCTGGCGGAGAATGTCCGCATGCTGGCTCTGGCCCGCGACCTCGGCTTCCGCATCGGCGCGGACCCGGACGATCCGGCGCTGCAGAAGGTCGTCCTGGAGTTGGGGTGAGGTCGCAGGGGGCGGTTTCCGGGTGGAGAACGGCCCCTCACCCTTCCCTCTCCCCGCTCGCGGGGAGAGGGGGCGATGACGTCGCGATCCATTCTGGTGCGGCGCGCCAAGCCTGACCGTTGCCCCCAGTGCGCGAGGCTGTTGACCCTCTCCCCGCCTGCGGGGAGAGGGAAGGGTGAGGGGCTTGCGTGGGCGCCTTGCATCCCCGCAATCCCGGCTTGGGCTCCCGCCGCTTGCCCTCGCGCCTTGCTGGAACGAGGCTGGGGCTCACGCCGTTTCACTCCCCAAGGAGCCCCGCCATGACCGAAGCCGCCGCCATTGCCGTCGTCGACAATCCAGCCGCGCAGCGTTTCGAGGCGAGCGTCGAGGGCCATCTCGCCTTCGCGGCCTATCGCATCGCCGGGGGCTCGATCTTTTTCACCCACACGGAAGTGCCGGAGGCGCTCGGTGGCCGCGGCATCGGCTCGGCCCTGATCAAGGCGGGACTTGCCGCCGCCCGCGAGCGGGGCCTGTCGGTGGTGCCGCTCTGCCCGTTCTTCGCCGCCTGGTTCGGCAAGCACCCGGAGGCTCGCGACCTCCTGCACCCCTCCTACAAGGCGGCCATGGGCGTCTGATCTCTATTCGTGCGCCTGACCGCCATTCGGGCGAGGGGCGGGACGGGTCGCCCTGTGGCACTCTCGGCTGTCTGAAGCGTCCGATCGCGGAGAGACATCATGCCCCGCCACGCGCCCTCGACCCGGCTCCTCACCCATGAGGTCTTCAACCAGCCGCCGGACTTTGCCGGGCGGAACCTCTTCGCCTCCGATCCGATCCTGTCGCACTGGGCGCTGAGGGAGGGCGGCGACTGGGTCGGCGCGCCGCTCGCGGCGCTGGGTGCGGAACTCGGCCGCGAGGAGGTTCTGGCGGCGGGCGAGGAGGCCAACCGCTATCCGCCGGAGCTCACCGTCTTCGACCGCTATGGCCGGCGCATCGACGAGGTGCGGTTCCATCCGAGCTATCACCGGCTGATGGACCTCGCGATGGAGCATCGCATCCACTCCATCGCCTGGGCCGAGGAGAGGCCGGGCGCCCATGTCGCCCATGCGGCGCTGCTCGCCCTGTTCTCCGAGGTCGAGCAGGGGACGATGTGCCCGATCTCCATGACCTATGCGAGCGTGCCGGCGCTGCGCCACCAGAGCGAGGTCGCGGCGCAGTGGGTGCCTAAGATCGTCGGCGGCCGCTACGACGCGCCCTTGCGGCCCATCGCCGAGAAGCGCGGCGTCACCATCGGCATGGCCATGACCGAGAAGCAGGGCGGCAGCGACGTGCGCGCGAACACGACGCGCGCCTTCCGGGATGGCGGGGCCTGGCGCCTCGTCGGCCACAAGTGGTTCTGCTCGGCGCCGATGTGCGACGCCTTCCTGACGTTGGCGCAGACCGAGGCGGGGCTCTCGTGCTTTCTGGTGCCGCGCATCCAGCCCGACGGCGAGCGCAACAGCCTCCATGTCATGCGGCTCAAGGACAAGCTCGGCAACAAGTCCAACGCCTCCTCCGAGATCGAGTATCACGACACCCATGCCGTGCTGCTCGGCGAGGAGGGCAGGGGCGTTTCGACCATCATCGAGATGGTGCACCACACCCGCCTCGACACGATCGCCGGAACCATCGGCATCATGCGCATGGCGCTGGCCCAGGCCCATCATCACGTCGCCAACCGCCGCGCCTTCCAGAAGACGCTGATCGACCAGCCGGCCATGCGGGCGGTGGTGGCCGATCTCGCGCTCGAATACGAGGCGGCGGTGGCGCTGACCCTGCGGGTGGCCCGCGCCTTTTCGGGAACGGATGAGCATGAGCGCGCCTTCGCCCGGCTGGCGGTGGCCGTGGCGAAATACTGGCTCACCAAGCGCAATCCCAACTTCGTCTACGAATGCATGGAGTGCCATGGCGGCGCCGGCTACGTGGAGGAGAGCCCGCTGCCGCGGCTGTTCCGCGAAAGCCCGCTCAACGCCATCTGGGAGGGCTCGGGCAATGTCATTGCGCTCGACATCCTGCGCACGCTGCACCGTGAGCCGGCGGCGCGGGAGGCCTTCGCGGCGGAGGTCATGGCGGCCCGCGGGCAGAGCGCGGTGCTCGATGCGGCCATGGACGATCTCTTCGGCCTCCTGAAGCGCATCCCCGCGGAGGCCGATGCCCGCCGTGTGGCCGAGCGCATGGCGCTGGTGCTGCAGGGGGCGCTGCTGGTGCAGGGCGCGCCGGCGGCCGTCTCCGAGGCCTTCATCGCGACGCGGCTCGGGGCCGAGGGCGGACGCAGCTTCGGCGTCCTGCCGGCGGCGGCCGACGTTGCGGTAATCCTTGCCCGCGTCGCCGCCTGACCCCGGGGCTTGCGGGATCGTGACCTCGGGCGGGCATGGCGGCGCTTGACCGCCCCTGTCGCTTCGGGCATCGCTCAACGCCGATGGTGCGGCGCAGCAGGCGGAGCTCGCCGGCACCGAGGAGACCGGCATGAACAGCCTTCCGCGCACCGTGGAATTCGACGTCGACGAAGAGGAGACCTTTGTCCCCGCACTCGGCGACACCCATTCCACCCGCGCCAAGATGATCCTCAAGGCCCATCCGGAGATCCGCGGTCTCATCGGGCGCAATCCCTGGACGGCCGCCATCATGGCGCTCTACGTCTCCACCCAGCTCGGCCTTGCCGCCGCCTTCGGCTGGGCAGGCCTCTCCTGGTGGTGGCTGGCGCTGATCGTCGCCTACGGTTTCGGCGCGTTCCTGAACCACGCGCTCTACGTCGTCATCCACGACGCCACGCATAACCTCATCTTCCGCAGCCGCTTCGCCAACCGCCTGGTGCTGCTGGCCGCCGACCTGCCCTCGGTGCTTCCGGGCGGCATGGGCTTCCGCTCCTGCCACCTCGCCCATCACTCGCATCTCGGCGAGATGGAGCGCGACACCGACATTCCCTCCGAATGGGAGGCGCGGCTGGTCGGCCACTCCGCCTGGCGCAAGGCGCTCTGGTTCCTGTTCTTCCCCGTGTTCCAGCTGCTGCGGGTGACGCGGGTCCGCGGCGTCGTGCCGGCCGACGGCTGGGCGGTCGCCAACTATGCCGCCAATGCGGCGGTCGCCCTCGGCCTTGCCTATGCCTTCGGCTGGAACGCCGTGGTCTATCTCTTCGCCTCGTTCTGGTTCGCGCTCAGCCTGCATCCGCTTGGGGCGCGCTGGGTGCAGGAGCATTTCACCGGCGACGAGCAGCACGACACGGCCAACTATTACGGGCCGCTCAACGGCATCGCGCTGAACATCGGCTACCACAACGAGCACCACGATTTTCCGTCGATTCCGTGGAACAAGCTGCCCGAAGTGACGCGGATTGCACCGGAATTCTACCTGACGCTGCCCTCGCACCGCTCGTGGACGAAGCTGCTGCTGACCTTCATCCTCGACCCGAAGCACTCGCTCTGGACCCGCACGGTGCGCCCGGAGCCTGCCTCCGCCGGCTGACATCTGCCGGGCGCCCGCGCCTGCCTCGCGAAGACATGGCCTAGACCATCGGGTCGAATGGTCGTCGCCGGAAATTGTCCTATGTTGTCCTAAGGGAAATTCCGGCTGGCTGTGGATCTCGTCCATGGCCTTGCCCAGTCAGGGACAGGCGGGTCCATGCTGCGGGTCATTATCGTCTTCGGTTTGCTGGCGGTCATCGGGGGGATTGCCACCTGGCGCCCCGATCTTGCCGAGAAGGCCTATCACCAGGCCCAGGCCCTGATCGGCCAGGGCGGCACGCAGCAGGCTGCGGCGCCCCAGGGCCAGCAGGCCCGGCGTCCGGCGGGCCCGCCCCCGGTCTCCGTCACGCTCGGCCGCGCCGAGCGGCGCACCATGCCGATCGAGGTCGAGGCGGTGGGAACGGTCCAGCCGATCGCCGCGCTGCAGATCAAGTCGCGCCTCGACACGCAGGTCGCGCAGGTCCACGTCGCCGAGGGCGCCTCGGTGAAGGAGGGCGACCTGCTCTTCACGCTCGATGACCGGGTGCTGAAGGCCCAGCTCGCGCAGATCGAGGCGCAGATCCTGCGCACCAAGGCCCAGCTCGAGCAGGCCGTCCGCGATCGCGACCGCGCCATCGATCTCGCCCGCCGCAATGTCGGCACCGAGGTCGCCCGCGACAACGCCATTTCCAACGTCAAGGCGGTCGAGGCGCAGCTCGCCTCCGACGAGGCCAACCGCAACTCCATCGCCACCCAGCTGAGCTATACGCTGATCCGCGCCCCCGTTTCGGGCCGCATCGGCTCGATCACCTCCAAGCCCGGCGCCTTCGTGCGCTCGGCGGACGTGGCGGCGATGACCACGATCAACCAGATCGACCCGATCTACATCGCCTTCGCCGTGCCGCAGACGACCTTCTTCGAGATGCGCGCGATGGTGCAGGACGATCCGACCCGCATCCAGGTCGAGGCCCGGGCCGGCAGCCGCACGGCGACCGGCTCCATCGCCTTCGTCGAGAACCAGGTCGACCTCACCACCGGCACCGTCACCGCCAAGGCGCTGATGCAGAACGGCTCCGAGCAGCTCTGGCCGGGCGCCTTCGTGCCGGTGAAGGTGACGCTCGGCTCCCAGCAGGACGCGGTGGTCGTGCCGGTGATGGCCCTGCAGGTTGGCCAGAACGGGCCTTACGTCTTCACCGTGAAGGACGGCCGCGCTGCGGTCGCCCAGGTCAAGGTGTCCCGCACCATGGGTGACGTCGCCGTCATCAGCGAGGGGCTGTCGGGTGGCGAACAGGTCATCACGTCAGGCCAGCTGCGCATCGCCAACGGCGTCGCCGTGACCGAGCGAGCGGCCGGCACGGCCGAGGCGCCCGCCGCCCGCGATCCGCAGAGCTGAGGAGCGCACCGCCATGATCTCGGAGCTCTGCATCCGCCGTCCCGTGATGACCATCCTGCTGATGGTCTCCTTCCTCGCCGCCGGCATGTTCGGCTACCGGCAGCTGCCGGTGGCGGCCATTCCGCGCGTCGACTTCCCCACGATCCAGGTCACAGCCCAGCTTCCCGGCGCCAGCCCGGAGACCATGGCCTCCTCGGTGGCCCTGGTTCTCGAGAAGCAGTTCTCGACCATTGCCGGCGTCACCTCGATGACCTCGACCTCGTCGCTCGGCAACACCTCCATCGTGCTGCAGTTCGACCTCAACCGCTCCATCGACGGCGCCGCGCTCGACGTGCAGTCGCAGATCTCGACGGCCATGCGCCGCCTGCCGGCCGAGCTGACGACGCCGCCGAGCTTCAGGAAGGTCAACCCGGCCGACCAGCCGGTCATCTTCCTCGCCATCTCCTCGGACCTCGCGCGCCTGTCCGACGTTGACCGCTTCGCCAACTCGACGATCCTGCCGCGCATGGCCTCGCTGCCGGGCGTTGCCCAGGTGCAGGTCTTCGGCACGCAGAAATATGCGGTGCGCGTGCGCGCCGACCTCGACCAGCTGGCCGCCCGCGGCCTGACGCTGGCCGACCTGCAGAATGCGCTCACCAACGCCAATTCCAACCGTCCGCTCGGCTCGGTCAACGAGGGCGGCCGCGCCGCGATCCTCGACGCCACCGGCCCGCTGATGCGCGCCGCCGAATATGGCCCGGTGATCGTCGCCTGGCAGAACGGCGCGCCTGTGCGCGTCTCCGATGTCGCCACGCCCATCGACGGCGTCGAGAATGACCGCATCGCCGCCTGGCTCAACGGCAAGCGCGGCATCGTGCTCGCCGTCCAGCGCCAGCCCGACGCCAACACCGTCGAGGTGGTGGACCGGGTGCGCGCGCTGCTGCCGCAGATCCGCCAGGAGGCTCCTGCCTCCTATGAGATCAGCGTGCTGAACGACCGCTCCATCTCCATCCGCGAGTCCGTCGCCGACGTGCAGTTCACGCTGGCCCTCGCCGCACTGCTCGTCATCATCGTCATCTGGTTCTTCCTGAAGAGCTGGCGCGCGACGCTGATCCCCGCCGCGGCGCTGCCGATCTCCATCGTCGGCACCTTCGCGGTGATGCATGTGCTCGGCTATTCGATCGACAACATCTCGCTGCTCGCCCTGACATTGGCTGTGGGCTTCGTGGTCGACGACGCCATCGTCATGCTCGAGAACATCATGCGCCATATCGAGGAGGGCATGGACCCCTTCCAGGCGGCGCTGGTCGGCTCGCGCGAGGTGGGCTTCACCATCATCTCCATGACCATCTCGCTGGTCGCGGTGTTCATCCCAGTCCTGTTCATGGGCGGCGTTGTCGGCCGCATGTTCGCGCAGTTCGGCGTGGTCATCTCGGTGGCCATCCTCATCTCCGGCATCGTGTCGCTGACGCTGACGCCGATGCTGTGCTCGCGCGTCCTGAAGCCCATCGACCATCACGCCAAGCCCTTCTTCCTGCTGCGCTGGTTCGAGGCCTTCTTCACCGCGGTGACCCGCGGCTACGGCTGGTCTGTGCGCAAGGTGGTGGGCATCCCGGTCATCATGCTCGGCGTCACGCTCGGCACGTTCGGCCTGACCTACGTGCTGTTCCGCGACATCCCGAAGGGCTTCTTCCCGATCGAGGATAACGGCCTCATCACCGCCGCCACGATCGCGCCGGACGATGCCTCCTTCGCCACCATGGTGGAGCGGACCCAGGCGCTGGCCGCGGCGATCCGCAAGGATCCCGACGTCGCGCTGGTCATGGCCAATGCCGGCGGCGGCAATGCCGCCAACACGCAGAATGCCGGCCGCCTGTTCATCACGCTGCGCGACAAGCCGGAGCGCAAGGACTCGATCCAGGTGGTCATCAGCCGCCTGCGCCGGCTGGCCGGCGAGGTTCCGGGCATCCAGATCTTCTTCGTGCCGGTCCAGTCGATCAATGTCGGCGCGGTGCAGAGCCGGTCGCAGTACCAGTACACGCTGACCAGCCCCGACCTCGAGCAGCTGCGCCACTACGCCCAGCTCGTCGAGGCGAAGATGCGCACGCTGCCGGGCATCCTCGACGTCAATTCGGACCTGCAGATGCGGGCCCGCTCGACGATCGTCGATGTCAATCGCGACGCGGCATCCCGGCTCGGCGTCAACGCCGACCAGGTGCGCTCGACGCTCTACTCGGCCTTCGGCGCGCGGCAGGTCTCGACCATCTATGCCTCCGAGGACACCTACCAGGTGATCATCGAGGCCGATCCGAAGTTCAACGACACGACCACCATGCTGCGCCGCCTGACGGTGCGCTCCTCGAACGGCGCCATCGTGCCGCTCGATGCGGTGGCGACGCTGCGCGAGCAGCCGACGGCGCTGACCGTCGGCCACCTTGCCCAGCTTCCCGCCGTGACGGTCTCGTTCAACCTGCCGCCGGGCCTCGCCCTGTCGGAGGCGGTGACGCGGATCGAGGCGGCGGCCCGCGAGGTCGGCCTGCCGGCGACGGTGGCGACCAGCTTCCAGGGCACCGCGCAGGTGTTCCAGCAGGCGGTGGCCAACCAGGGCCTGCTGCTCTTCGCGGCGGTGCTGGTGATCTACATCATCCTCGGCATCCTCTATGAGAGCTTCATCCACCCGCTGACCATCCTGTCGGGCCTGCCATCGGCCGGCATCGGCGCGCTCCTGACGCTGCAGCTCACCGGCTTCGACCTCTCGGTCATCGCCATGATCGGCCTCGTCATGCTGATCGGCATCGTCAAGAAGAACGCCATCATGATGGTCGACTTCGCGATCGAACGACGGCACCAGGGCGTGTCGGCGAAGGAGGCCATTGTCGAGGCGGCGGTGCTGCGCTTCCGCCCGATCATGATGACGACGCTCTGCGCCATCCTCGGCGCGGTGCCGATCGCCATCGGCCATGGCGCCGGCGCCGAGCTGCGCATGCCGCTGGGCGTGGCGGTGGTCGGCGGCCTCGCCGTGTCGCAGCTGCTGACGCTCTACATCACGCCGGTCGTCTATCTGATGTTCGATGGCCTCGCGACCTGGCTGTCGCGTCGCGGCAACGCGCCGGAGGCGGCGACCGTCGAGGCCGGCACCGGCGTGCGCCAGCCGGCCGAGTGATCGATCAAGGTCGCGGGGCTGTGACCCACCCCGCGACCTGTCCCAATTGACAGACAAGCCGCTGCGGCCCTACGCCTGTCGTCCATGTCGCGTATTGCCGTCATCGCCGACGACCACGGAATGTATCGCATGGGCCTGGCCTTCACGCTGAAGGACAGGCTCGGTTTCGACGACGTGGAGGAGGCCGCCTCGCTGGACGAGGCCCTGTCCCGCCTCGGCGATACGGACGGCATCGCCCTCGCCATTTTCGACCTGTCCATGCCGGGCATGCAGAGCGCCGCTTCGCTCGCCGCTGTCCGCGAATGCTATCCGGACCTGCCCATCGCCGTGGTGAGTGGCTCCGACAGCCGCACCGACGTGCTGGCGGCGCTTGCCGCGGGGGTCAATGGCTTCGTGCCCAAGGGCCTCAAGGACGACGACCTCGTGGCGGCGCTCCGCACCATCCTTGGCGGCGCCATCTACGTGCCGGCGACGCTCGCCCAGTCCACGGGCCACGCCGCGGAGCCGTCCTCCTCCGGCATCGACCTCGCCCGGCTCACGCCGCGCCAGCGCGAGGTGCTGGACCTCTTGGTCGAGGGCCGCTCCAACAAGGAGATCGCCCGCGCGCTCGATCTCGGCCATGGCACGGTGAAGATCCACCTCGCCGCTGTGTTCCGCCATCTCGGCGTGTCGAACCGCGCCGCGGCTGCGGCCATCGCGGCGCCGCTCCTCGGGCGCTGATCAGGCCATCAACCGGGCGAGCGTCGCCCGCAGCACCGGCAGGGCCACCGGCTTGGTGAGCCAGGGCGTGCCGCTCGCCTGCAGCCGCGCCAGGGTCTGCGGATCGGTCGAACCCGTGACGATGAGGGCCGGCTTGCCGAAGGCGCTCTCCCGCCGCCAGCGCTCGATGAGGTCGAGGCCGTCGACGCCGCGCTCCAGCTGAAGATCGATGACCGCGAGGTCCACCGGCTCGCCGTCGGCGAGGAGGCGCGTCGCCTGGGCGCTGTCCCCGGCCGCCGAGACCGTGGCGCCGTCGTCGCGCAGGGTGCGGGCGAGGGCGTCGACGATCATCGGCTCGTCGTCGAGGATGAGAATGTGGCGGCCGGCAAGCGACAGGTCCGGCTGCACGGCGGGCGAGGCGACGGCCGGGAGGTCCGAGGTGGCGATGGGCAGTTCCACCCGCACCACCGTGCCATGGCCGCGCCGTCCGGTGAGGGTGATGCGGTGGCCGAGCAGGGCGCAGAGGCGCCGCACGATGGACAGGCCGAGGCCGAGGCCGTCGTTCTGCCCATGGGCCGCGTCCTTCGAGCGTTCGAACTCGTCGAAGATGCGCTCGCGATCCTCTTCGGCGATGCCGGGGCCTGTATCGTGGATCTCGAGCACGGCATGGTCGCCGCGGCGGCGGATGCCGACCAGCACCTTGCCGTCGGCGGTGAACTTCAGGGCATTGCCGACGAGGTTGCGGAGGATCGTTTCGAGGAGGATCGGGTCGCTGACGACCGCGAGCCGCGAGGAGACGAGGCCGAAGTCGAGGCCATGGGATGCGGCCTGCGCCCGGAAGTCGACGGCGACGCGCTCCAGGAGGTCGCCGATGACGAAGGTGCGCGGCTCGGCGATGACGATGCCGGCATCCAGCCGCGACACATCCAGCAGCGCGCTGAACATGTCCTGCAGCGATCCCAGCGTCGTCTCCATGTTGGAGACGAGGCGGCGCTGCTCGTCGTTCTGCACGCGCCGGGACAGCGCATTGGCAAAGAGCGACAGCGCATGGAGCGGCTGGCGCAGGTCATGGCTCGCTGCGGCGAGGAAGCGCGACTTGGCGGCGGTGGCGGCCACCGCGTCGTCGCGCGCAGCCGAAAGGGCGCGGTTCGCCGTCTCGAGCTCCGCCGTGCGGTCGGCCACGCGGTGCTCCAGCGTATTGGCGAGGTGCCTCAGCGCCTCCTCGTTGTCGGCGAGGCGGTCGATCATCCCCTGCAGCGAGGCGGCGAGCGAGACGATCTCCTGCGACGAACTCTTCGGCACCTCGATGACCACGCCGTCCAGCGCATCGGCGAGGCCGACGCGGTCGGCGCGGGCGGCGATGGATTGCAGCGGGCTGGCGATGCGGCCGGCCACCCACCAGCCGGCAATCAGCACCATGAGGCCGACAATGCCGCCGGCGGCGACGATCTGGCGGCGCAGCTCCCGCACGGGCGCGAAGGCCACCTCGGCGTTGGAGGTCACGACGATCTGCCAGCCGAGGCCGTCGATGTTGCGCCCGCCAGAGGCACGGCTGGTGCCGATGACCATGGTGCGCCCATCGGGGAGCGTGTCGATCTGGAAGCCGTCACTGCGATCGGCGGTGCGCCGCGCGAGGCCGGCGCCGAGATGGGCGGGATCGCCGATGACGACGCGGCCATCGCGGTCCAGCACGATCACCTCGAGGTCGGACTGGCGGCCCTGCGAGCGGTCGATGAGCGAACGGCGCAGGTGGCCGAGCCAGTCCCAGCTCACCAGCATCCCCATGATGCCGACGGACTGGCCGTCATTGTCGCGCAGGTGGACGCCGATCTCGACCACGCGCTCGCCGGGCGTGGTCTGCACCGTCGGGCGCTCCTGCTGGCCGTTGGAGGGGGCGGTGCGGGCACGGGCCGCGGCGAACCAGCGGCGGTCGGCGACGGACGATCCCTCGCGCTCGCCGCCGGAGGCGACGATGACGCGGCCGTCCATGTCGGCGAGGCCGATCCAGACGATCTCCTCGACGTTGGACTTCACGCGGTCGAGGATGATGCGGCGGCCCTGGTAGCTGGCACCCGCATTGGTGAAGGCCGGAAGGGTCGAGAGTGTGCGCATGGAGCGCCAGCGCTCATAGACGTCGCTCTCCAGCGCCTCGCGCATGAAGGCGGCGAGATCGCCGAGCGAGCGGCCGATCGAGCGCTGGGTCTCGCGCGTCGCGGTCCAGACGACGACCGCGGTGACCGAGAGGATCAGCGCCGCGGTGAGCACGGCGAGCGTGCCGGTGAGAATGCCGCGCAGGCCCGGCCGCGTCAGGGAGATGGGATCGCTCAGCATCCCCGCAGTCTCGACCCTTCCGCAGCGGGCGGCAAGGCCCTCCGGCGGGTGCAGGCCTGTCAGAACCGGACCGTCGTGAAGAACCGCACGCCGCGGCCCGGCATCAGCACCTCGTCCTTCTTGAAGGAGACGTGGTTGCGGATGTCGGCGTCGAGGAGGTTGGTGCCGACGAGGCCGAAGGTGAGGCTCTCCGCGCCCGAGCCGGGCTTCAGGGCCATGCGGTAGCTGATCTCGGCATTGAGGAGATTGTAGCCCGGTGTCGGCGTCTCGGCGGTGGCCGTCTGGTTCTGGGCAAAGGCGTGGAGCAGCGTCACGCGGGCGAACCAGTTGGCATCGCGCCAGAACAGGCCGCCACCGAGGCGATGGGGCGGGATGCGCGGGACATTGGTGCCGTCGGCGAAGCGCGCGCGCACGAAGTCGTACTGGCCCTCGACGCCGAAGGTGCCACCGGCGATCTCGCCGAGATCCACCTGGCCGCGCAGCTCCGCGCCATAGAAGGTCGCGTCCTGCTGGGTGAAGACGACCTGCCGAAGCTCCGTGCCGCCTCCCGATCCGCAGGAGCCGAAATCGTCGCCGCAGGTGAGGCCGGTCAGCCGCTTGTAGATGAAGCCGTTGTAGCGCGTGTAGAAGGCCGTGGCCTCGGCGCGCCAGGACCCCTGCGACCGGCGCAGGCCGAGTTCGATGGTCTGGGCCTTCTCCTTGGTCAGGTTGGGATCGCCGATCTCGAAGGTGCCCGAGGCATCGTGCGGGCCTTTGGAGTAGAGCTCCTGGGCCCGCGGCGCGCGCTCGACATAGCTGCCGGTGAGGCTGGTGACCCAACCGCCGCCGAGCTCCTGCAGCAGGCCGATCGAGCCGCTCATGGGGGTGAAGTTGCGCACGGCGCCAAACTCGACGGGCAGGCCTCCCAGCGGATCATAGGTTCCGGGGAAGGCGGCGGCGGTGCCGGCGACGCGGGCCTGCTCGATCCGGGCCGAGGCCTGGAGGCGGGTGGTGCGGGTGAGCTCCAGCTCGTTGAACAGGAAGGCGGCGACGGTGCGGCTGTTGGCCGGGGCAAGCAGCCCGCCCGCCTCGCCCGACGTGCCAAGGCGCGCCGCGCCGAACTGCACGCCGAAGACCGAGTTCAGCGTGCCCAGGGGCGTCGCCAGCGGGCGGAAGGCGGTCTCGACGCGCCCCTCGATCTCCTGGTTGCGGAAGGTGGCGGCGGTCTGGAACTGGCCGGCGTCGAGCGCCTGCTCATTGTGGCGGTAGAGCGTGCCGCCAAGCCAGAAGCGGATGGTGTCGACCACCTGGCCATCAAAGCGGATCTCGCCCTTCGAGGTGAGGCGGGTCTGGATCATGTCGATGCGGGTGCGGGTGGCCGCCGACTCGATCCCGGGAATGCCGTAGAGCGAGCGGAACTGCGAGATGGCCGCGCCGATATAGCCCTGGTCGAAGAAGTAGGAGGCGCCGAAGGAGCCGCCGAAGGTGCGGGCGAAGGAATTGGCCTGCCGTCCCTGCGGCGTCGCGTAGTCGCCGGCGTTGCGGCCGAAGACGTCGGCGGAATAGGCCCACTGGCCGGACGAGCCGCGCACGCGCATGGCGCCGTCGATGCCGTTGTCGACCGAGGAGAGCGAGCCCGTGGCCGTGCCGCTGATGCCGGGCGGGCCGAGGCGGGTGGGAATGCGCTCGTTGGTGACGTTGACGACGCCGCCGATGGCCTGCGAGCCAAAGCGCAGGGCGGCGGGGCCGCGGATCACCTCGATGCGCTCGGCGGCGAGCGGATCGATCGGCACGGCGTGGTCCTCGGACAGGTCGGAGACGTCCTGCGCGCCGATGCCGTTTTCCTGCATGCGCACCCGGGTGTTGTCGAGGCCGCGGATGATCGGACGGCTCGCACCGCCGGGCGCGAAGGAGGAACTGGTCACGCCGGGCAGGTTGTTCAGCTGGTCGCCGAGCGTGCCGCCGCCATTGCGGCGGATCTCGCTCTCCGGGACCACGGTGACCGGCACGAAGGCGCGGTCGATCACCTGCAGCTGCCCCTCGCTGAGGCCGAGGTCACGGCGTGCGCCCTCCGGGTTGCGCGGCGCCTCGATCAGGATCTCCGGCAGGGCCGTCTGGGCGCCCGCAGGCCCCGCCGCGGCGGTCAGGAGGGCAAGGCCGGCAACGGTCGAGAGGGGGCGGAGACGGGACATGAGGCCGGCTGCCTGTAACGTTACAACATAACTCTCTTGTCCCGTTGTGCTGCCGCTGTCAACCGCGGGGCCGGGGCAGGGCTGCCCTCACGTCCAACCTTTCCACGCTGAAACGGCCGAGGTCACGGGAGCCGTGCGGCTGAAACGGGAGCC
This sequence comes from Phreatobacter oligotrophus, assembly GCF_003046185.1. Taxonomy (NCBI): domain Bacteria; kingdom Pseudomonadati; phylum Pseudomonadota; class Alphaproteobacteria; order Hyphomicrobiales; family Phreatobacteraceae; genus Phreatobacter; species Phreatobacter oligotrophus. The sequence continues at coordinate 230,424 of NZ_PZZL01000005.1, read as the reverse complement.
GGCGACAAGCGATGCCGACAGCGGCGCAGTCCTGCGCCCCAACGGAGATCGACCATGACCACCCTGATTCTGCGTGCCGCTTCCCGCCGCCGCCTCCTCGCCGGCTTTGCCGCCGGTCTCGTCGCCGCCACCGTGGCGGTGCCCGCCATGGCCAATGCCCAGTCGGCGACGGCGGCTGTGACGCTGTTCAATGTCGTCAGCCCGCGCGACACGATGGTCATCGGCCTGACCGCGGCGGAGATGTCGGCGCTCGGCGGCAGCAACCCCACCGAGGCCCTGGCGCGCAAGATCGCCGCCGACGGCCAGATGACCGTCTGGCACTACGTCGTCGGGCGCGGCGAGGGTGGCTCGCTGGTCATGGCGCCGGCCGACAAGGTCGCGCTGATGGCGGCGGGCATCGTGCGCATCGAGTCCTACCGCTCGGCCCACCCGGTGGTGGCGCCGCGCAGCTGACGGATGGATGAAAGAGGCCAGGGCTTAGCCTTTTCAGGCCCCTCACCTTCCCTCTCCCCGCAAGCGGGGAGAGGGGGCTTTGACGTCGCGAGTGGTCTCACCACCGGTGCCAGGCACAGACGTCGCCCGATTTGGCGGAACGCCGTTGCCCCCTCTCCTCGCTTGCGGGGAGAGGGAAGAGCGAGGGGCGATGGCGAAGGGTGACAGCCGCGACTTTAGCGGTCCGCTACTTGGAAGCCCTGCCAGTACGGGTCCCGGTCGTCGACGAAGATCGTGTTGATGCCGGTGACCCGCGCCCAGCCCTCGATGGAGGGGATGATGGCGTCGAGCCCGCCGACCCTGGCGCTGCCCTCGATCCGGCCGACAAATTGCGAGCCGATGATGCTCTCGTGCACGAAGGCCTCGCCCTCGGAGAGACGCCCCGTGGCGGCGAGCTGGGCCATGCGGGCCGAGGTGCCGGTGCCGCAGGGCGACCGGTCGATGGCCTTGTCACCGTAGAACACCGCGTTGCGGGCCGTGCCGCCGTGGCGCGGCGCGCCGGTCCAGAGCACGTGGGTCAGCCGGTTCAGCGCCGGATTCTCCGGATGGACGATGGCGTGCCGGGCATTGAACGCCTTGCGCAGCAGCGCCGAGAAGCGGATCACCTCGGAGGGCTGCAGGTCGTCGAGGTCGGCATAGCCCGGCTGCGGCTCGACGATGGCGTAGAAGTTGCCGCCATAGGCGACGTCCACGGTGACGGACCCGAGCCCCTCGACCTCCACCTCGTAGCCGCGCCCGAGCAGGAAGGACGGCACGTTGGTGATGCGCACGCTCTCCACATAGGGCCCGTTCTGGACATAGCGGGCCTCGACCAGGCCGGCCGGCGTGTCGAGCCTGAGGAGCCCCGGCTCGCGCGGGGTGACGAGGCCATGCTCGATGATCGTGGTCACCGTGCCGATGGTGCCGTGGCCGCACATGGGCAGGCAGCCCGACGTCTCGATGAAGAGGATGCCGACGTCGCAGTCGGGCCGGGTCGGTGGATAGAGGATCGAGCCCGACATCATGTCGTGGCCGCGCGGCTCGAACATCAGGCTGGTGCGGATCCAGTCGAAGCGGGCGAGGAAGTCCTGCCGCCGGTCGAACATGGTGGCGCCGGTGAGTTGCGGGATCGAGCCGCCGGTGACGACCCGGACGGGATTGCCGCAGGTGTGGCCATCGATGCAGGTGAAGGTGGTGCGGGCCATCGGCCATCCCCGGAGCGTCGTCGTTGCTCCAGCTATGGGATGGCGCCGCGAAGGGCGCAACCGCTCAGGCGGACGGGACGGGCTGCGATGGCGGCAAGGCTGGCGCCGCGAGGTCGACCGGGGCGATCGACGGGGCGTCGATGACGCTGTCGGCCATCACCACCGAACAGACCCGGCGGCCCTTGGCGACGTAGAGGGCGCCGTCGGCGGCCGCGAGCAGCGCGCTGGATCGCTCGCCGTGGTCGGGGGCGAGCGCGATGCCGATGCTGACCCCGATGGGGCAGGCCTTGCCGTCGATGTCATAGATGCGGGTGATCTTGTCGGAGAGCCGCTGTCCCAGCGCCAGGGCCTCGTCGCGGTGGAGGCGGTCGGCGACGACGCAGAACTCATCACCGCCGAGGCGCGCGGTGATGTCGCCGGCCCGGACCGCGGCATTGATGCGGTCGGCGACGAGCTGCAGCAGCCGGTCGCCGGTGGCGTGGCCGTGGCTGTCATTCACCGCCTTGAAGCCGTCGAGGTCGAGATAGAACACCGCGACGCCCTGGCCGGTGGAGCGCGCCAGCCGCTCGTCGAGCTGGCCGACAAGGAAGGCGCGGTTGCTGAGGCCGGTGAGGTCGTCGTGGAAGGCGCGGTGGCGGTTCTCCATCTCGGCCACGAGGACGGCCACGAACATGGCGTTCATGCGGAAGGCCGCGAGCGACATGCTGATGAGGAAGAGCGGCACCAGGAACGCCACGGTGATCATGATCGGCTCGCCCGTGGCGATGGCGGCGATGCCCATCGGACCGAGGGAGAAGGCCATCATCACCGTCACCATGCGCGGTGCGGCGAAGTTGCGGAAGCACAGGCCGCCCATCATTGCCGCGGCTGGCACGCAGGCGATGGTGGCGATCATCCAGTCGCCGGAGGCGATGGCCGCGTAGCAGCCGAAGCCGAGCCCGGCGGCCCAGGCCACCGACATGAGGATGACGAGATCGGTCTGGGTGCCGCGGCCGCGGCGCGAGGCCCGCAGGCCGTGGACGAGCAGGCCGAGGCGCACGGCGGAGATCACCACCTCCACGAACAGCCAGGCGGCGAACCAGATGCTCGGCCGGAAAATGGCGACGGTCGCGGGACCGACGACGGTGGCGATGATGCCGCCGAAGAAGACGGGAAGCCCGGAATAGAGCGTTGCGATCAGCCTGCGGCGAACGGGCTCCGGCGTTCCGGGTGGCGGCTCGGCCAACCAGCGCGTCAGCCGCCAGCGCGGCAGCGTGTAAGCGGAACCGTCGATCTGCATGCGTTCACCCGAGGGGTTGAATGACACATGCCCCGACAAGCTGAACGAGTGGTAAAGGCCGCAACGTAAGCTGCCGTTTAGCGTCAACTTTTTCGAGAAAATGCCGCCTTCCGCAGGGGCATGTCCTCACTCGGCGGCGCTCAGCGCGAGATCGGCCGGTTCGCTGCGCGAGATGTCGGAGGCGAAGGCATGGCGGGCCTTGCCACCGGCCTTGGCGGCATAGAGCGCACCGTCGGCGCGGCCGAGCAGCGTGTCGATGTCCATGCCGTCCTCGGGCAGCAGCGCGATGCCGATGCTGACGCCGATGCGGGCATGTGAGCCGGAGGGCAGCGGATAGGGCGGGGCAAGGGCTGCGGTGATGCGCTGGGCGGCCTGCTCGGCCGCTGCGCGGTCGCCGCCGCAGAGCACCACAAACTCGTCGCCGCCGATGCGCCCGACCGCCTCGTTCGCGGCGAGCGCCTGCCGCAGCCGGTCGGCGACGGCCGTGAGGACCTGGTCGCCGGCCATATGGCCATGACCGTCATTGACCTGCTTGAAGCCGTCGAGGTCGAGATAGAGAAGGGCGAGCGGCCGGTCCGGGCCGGCGGCGGCGATAGACCGCTCCGCGTCGCCCAGAATGCCGAGCCTGTTCGGCAGGCCGGTGAGCGGGTCGTGGCGGGAGCGGTGGCGGTGCTCGCGCTCGGCCATCATGCTGGCGAGCAGGATGCGATGGAGCTGGAAGGCCGCCATGGTCATGGCCACGAGCAGGGCGGGCGCCTGCACCGCCGAGATGAGCAGGATCGGATTGCCCGAGGCCAGCGCTCCGGCCGTCGCCGGGATCAGGGCGCCGCCGATGACGGCGGAGGCAAGGCGTGGCGCGCAGACATAGCGAAAGCACATGCCGCCCACCATGCCGGCGGCGGAGATGCAGACGACGATGGCGACCGCCCAGTTGCCGGAGATCAGGCTGAGGCCGGCGCCGAGGCCGGTGGAAAAGCCCCAGGCGACGGCGAGCAGGATGTTGAGGTCGATCAGCGGCGCCCGCCCGCGTTTGATCGCGAGATGGGCGTGGGCCATCACCGCGAGGCGGGCGAGGTTGATGGCGATCTCGACGGCGCACCAGGCGAGGATGGCGGGGGAGGGGAAGAACAGCGCCACCAGGACGGCGATGCCGGTGGTGCTGGCGGCGCCGCCCAGGAAGATCGGCAGGTTGCCGAAGAGCATGGCCTGAAGGCTGGCGCGCACGTCGTCGGGCACGCTCTGGCCGGTGCCGGCCAGCCAGCGCGTCAGCCACCATCGCGGTTCGCCGTGAAGCTGAGCGATTTCGGTCATGCACGCCTCGGTAACAAGGCGAGCAAACAATATGCAACCTAAGAACGCGTTACCATGCGTGTGCCCGGCGCGCCCAGCGCGCCGGGGTCGCAGATTGTGTCAGGCCGCGGCGGGCAGGCCGACGTCCGGCAGCAGGGGCCGGTTGGCCAGCGCCTTGGCCATCATCGCCTCGACCTCGGCCTTCTCGTGCGGGAGCAGGGCCAGGCGCGGCGGACGGGTCAGCGCCGTGCCGCGGCCCATGATGTTCTCGCAGAGCTTGATGCACTGGACGAGGTCCGGACGGGCATCGAGGTGGAGGAGGGGCATGAACCACTCGTAGAGCGGCATGGCCTCGGCGAAGCGCCCGGCCTTGGCGAGGCGGAACAGCGTCTCGCCCTCGCGCGGGAAGGCGTTGGACATGCCGGAGACCCAGCCGACCGCGCCCATGGCGACGCTCTCGACGATGACGTCGTCGAGGCCGGCGAAGAGCACGAAGCGGTCACCGACCATGTTGCGGGTGTCGATGAAGCGGCGGGTGTCGCCGGAGGAATCCTTGAAGCAGACGACGGTGTCGACATCGGCGAGCGAGACCAGGATGTCGGGGGTGACGTCGTTCTTGTAGATCGGCGGGTTGTTGTAGAGCATCACCGGCAGGTCGGTGGCCTTGGCGACGGCGCGGAAATGCGCGGCGGTCTCGTGCGGCTTGGAGGAATAGACCAGGGCCGGCATGACCATGATGCCGTCGATGCCGACGCGGGCGGCTTCCTTCGCCGTCTGAACCGCGAAGGCCGTGGTGAACTCGGCAATGCCGCAGAGCACCGGCACGCGGCCCTTCGCCACCGCCTTGGCGGCTTCCATGATCTGGATCTTCTCGGACCGCTCGAGCGAGGTGTTCTCGCCCACCGAGCCGCAGATGATGAGGCCGGAGACGCCGTCGCGGATCAGGTTGTCCATGACCTTGGCGGTGGAGTCGATATCGAGCGACAGGTCGTCGTGAAACTGGGTGGTGACGGCCGGGAAGACACCTTCCCAGGAAATGCGGGCTGCCATGGGGTTTTCTCCAAAAGATCGGTCGTGGCCGACGGCGCTCCGGGCGCCATCGGCGGGTAGGGGGATTCAGGGTCCGTCACCCCCGGCGAGCGAAGCGAGGGAAGGGGGTCCAGGGGCCGCAGGCGCGACCGCTGCCGCTCCTGGATCCCCTTCCCCTCCCTCGCTGACGCTCGGTCGGCCGGGGATGGCGGACGGTGTTCCGGTCGCTCAGAGCGCCGCGCCGGCCTTGCGCAGGTCGGCGAGGATCGGGGCCTTCGGCAGCCAGATCTTGTCGAACTCGGCCACCACCGCCTCGGCCTCCTTCGGGTCGGCGTTGCGGAAGGGGATGCCGGTGGCCTTGAACTGCTCGATCAGCTTCGGCTCGTTGCCGGCGAGCTCGTCGATCTGCTGGTCAAGGGCGGCCTTGACGGTCCGGGTGATGAGCTCGCGGTCGGCGGCGGGCACGGTCTGCCAGACGCGGCCGGAGACGAGGGCGATGACCGGCATGAAAACGGCGTTCATCTGCAGGATCGACTTGGACACCTTGTCGAAGCGCTGGTTCCACGAGAACTCGAGATCCGCCTCCAGGCCGTCGACCTGGCCGTTGGTCATGGCGTCGAAGACCTGCGGCGTCGGGATCGGCGTCGGGGCGGCGCCCAGCGCCTGGTAGAAGTCGCGATAGACCGGCGTCGGGTTGATGCGCAGCTTCATGCCGCGGATGTCGGCGACCTTGGAGATGTCCTTGGCGGCAAAGACGGCGCGCATGCCGGTGATGCCCCAGGCGAGGCCGATCGTGCCGGTCTCGCGCGGCAGCACGTCGAAGAGCTTCATGGCGACGGGGTCGCGCACCAGCTTGGCGATCTTCGGGGTCGAGTCGACCACGTAGGGAGCCGTGATGGCGGCGATCGTCGGCACGCGCGAGCCGAGCTCGGCGGCCATGATCCAGCCCATGTCGAGGGCGCCGGACTGCATCTGCTGCAGCATGGCGGCCTCGTTGCCGAGCTGGCCCGAGTGGAAGACGGTCAGCGTCAGGCGGCCGTTGGTGGCGGCCTTCAGGTCCTCGCCCACCTTCAGCGCGGCCTTGTTCCAGGGATGGCCGTTGGGGGTGAGGATGCCGAGGCGGAATTCTTTCGCCTGGGCAAGGGCGAGCGACGGGGCTGCCAGCGGCAGGCTGGCGCCGGCGGCGATGAGATGGCGACGGGACAGGGTCATCGGCAGGCTCCTTTCAGGGGGTCACTTCACAAGGGCGAGGGAGAGGAAGGGGTAGAGCGAGAGCAGCACCAGGAGGATGCAGCTCACGCCGAAGAAGGGCATGGTGACGAGGAACATCTTCCCCGGCTTGGCCCCGGTGACGGCGGCGGCGACGAAGAAGCACAGGCCGACAGGCGGCGAGAGCAGCCCGAGGACGAGGTTGATGACCACCACCACGCCGAAATGGCGGGGGTCGATGCCGTAGATGTCGGTGGCGATGGGCAACAGGATCGGCACGGTCATGATCAGACCGGGAATACCGTCGATCACCGTGCCGATGACCAGCAGGATGACGTTGGTCAGCAGCATGAAGGAGACCGGGTCCTTGGCGACCGTCTGGATCCAGGCCGCCGTCTCCTGCGGCACCTTCCCGTAGATGAGGATCCACGAGAACACCGCCGCGGCGGCGACGAGGAAGAGCACGACGGCCGAGTAGATGCCGGCGCGCAGCATCATCTCGGGAAGGCGGGAGAAGGAGAATTCCTTCGTCCAGTAGCGGCCGACGAGGGCGGCTGCGACCGTGCCGACGGCCGCCGACTCGGTGGCATTGGCAAGGCCCGAGAGGATCGAGCCGACGATGACGAGCGGGATGGCGAGCGTTGGGCCGGCCGCCATGACGGTGGCGAAGCGCTCGCGCAGCGTCTGCTTCGGCGCGCGGGGATAGTTGTACTTCACCCCCATGATGGCGATGCAGATGAAGAACAGGCCGGTGAGCAGGATGCCGGGCAGGATGCCGGCGATCAGCATGTCCGAGACCGAGACCTGCGCCAGCACCGAATAGACGACGAACATCACCGAGGGCGGGATGATGGGTCCCAGCATGCCGCCGTAAGCGGTGAGGCCGGCGGCGAAGGTCTTGTCGTAGCCCTGCTTCTCCATCTCCGGGACCATGATCTGGGCCATGATGGCGACCTGCGCCGTGGCCGATCCGAGGATCGAGGAGACGAACATGTTGGCGAGGATGTTCACATAGGCGAGGCCGCCGCGCACCGAGCCGACGAAGGCCATGGAGAGCTCCACGATGCGGCGGGTGATGCCGCCACCGTTCATGATCTCGCCGATGAGGATGAAGAGCGGGATGGCGATGAGGCCGTAGCTGTCGACCCCGCCGAACATCTGCAGCGGGTAGGACTGGAACAGCAGCGGATTGCCCGAGGCCCAGATGTAGACGATGCCGGCAAGGCAGAGGCACAGGCCGATCGGCACGCCGACCAGCATGATGGCGACGAAGGCGGCGGTGGTGAGCATCAGTTCACCCCGTCGACATCGGAGAGGACGAAGCCGCGGAGCGGCACGCGGGGCGCCAGCCCCATGTCCTCGACCAGGTTGGCGAGGCCATGGACCGTCATGGTGACGGCGAAGAGCGGCAGGATGAGATAGAGGACCCAGGTCGGCCAGTTCAGCGTCTGGGTGCGCTCGGTGTAGAGGAAGTTGAAGGTCTGGCCGGCGAATTCGCGGGCGTCGAACCCGGCCTTGGCGAGACCGACCGGGTCCATCCACAGCCAGCACATCACGCCAAGGCCGATGCCGAACACCACGACGAGGCCGGTGGCGATGACCTTGGCGACCCGCTGCTGGCCCTCCGGCAGGCGCTCGGTCAGCATGGTGACGGCGAAGTCGAGCCTCAGGCGCGTCATGGCGGAGGCACCGATGAAGGTGAGCCAGACCACCGAGTAAACCGCCGACTCGTCGATCCAGTAGATCGGCATGCCGGAATAGCGGGTGACGACATTGAGCAGGATGAGCCCGGAGAGCAGGAACATCAGCCCCATGATGGCGAGGCGCTCGACGGCGAGCAGGCCCGCCGAGAGCGCCTGGATCGCGGCGGCCGCCCCGGCCCGTGGCCGTTCCGTGGTGATGGTGTCATTCATCGTTGCGCCGTCCCCCGACACGCGCTTGGCTCTGGATTTTTTGCACGGTAGATTTTATACAATCTTCGAGTCAACGGGGTTGCGAGATGTTTTCTCATCCCCCAGCGGCCATTCGGGGAAAGGGGTGCTACAACCCTTCCGCGGGTGGGCGAGCGCCTGCAATCATGGCCCGGTGAGTCGGGCTGGAACGAGACACGCATGACCGCACCGCTCAAGCACCGCACCCTCTCTGCCGCCATCGTCGACCGGCTGCGGACGGCGATCCTCGACGGATCGCATCCCGCCGGCACGCAGCTGCGCCAGGACGCCCTCGCCGAGACCTACGGCGTCAGCCGCATCCCGGTGCGCGAGGCGCTGTTCCAGCTGGAGGCCGAGGGCTTCGTGCGGATCGTGCCGCACAAGGGCGCCATCGTCTCGGAGCTGTCCTTCGACGAGGTCAACGACGTCTTCGACCTGAGGGCGCTGCTCGAGCCGCGGATGCTCGCGAGTTCCGCGCCGCGTTTCGATGCCGATGACTTCGCGGGCCTCGACGCCATCCAGGCGCGGTTCGAGGCGGCCATCGCGGCGGGCGACGTGGCGCAGTGGGGCGCCATCAACGCCGAGTTCCACCTGGCGCTCTACGCCAAGGCGAACCAGCCGCGCACGCAGTCCATCGTCGTGGCGCTGCTGCAGACCAGCGACCGCTACACCCGGGTGCAGCTCTCGAACACCGAGGCCATGGGCGTCGCCGAGCTCGAACATGCCGAGCTCATCCGCCTGTGCCGTGCCGGGGCCTTCGTGGAGGCGGGCCGGTTCCTCGTCCACCATATCGAGGCGGTGCGCCGCGACCTCCTGAGGGTGCTCGCCCGCACGACGTGAGCCGTGCCTTGCCGGATCATGCGCCGGCGAATGGCTGCCAAGCGTCAACCATATGTCATTCCACCATGTTTAGACGTTGACGTTCGGCCAGCCTTTCTGTACCCGGATGCAGCCGCGACGTGGCCTCCCGACCTCGGGACGAGCCTGCCGGCTGCGGTACCTCACAACCCGACCACCCTGACGAAGGACAAGTGCCCTTTGCGCATTCAATCCCAGAACGGCCTGAGCGAGCGTCTTGAAGCCCAGCAGAAGGCCAAGCAGGCCCTGCTCCAGAAGTTCAAGTCGCGCCCGGGCCCGGATGATCCGGAGTTCCAGAAGCGTCAGGCCGAACGTCGCGCCATCGCGGAAGCCCGCGCCGCGCGCGAGGCCGAAAAGGAAGCCGCCCGCCGTGCCGAGGCCGAGCGCCTCGCCGCCGAGGAGGCCATCCGCAAGGAAGAGGAGCGCCGGCTGGCCGAAGAGGCCGAGCTGAAGCGTCTCGAAGAGGAAGAGGCCCGCGCCAAGGCGCGTCCGAAGCAGATCTATCGCGAGATCGCCGCCTATGCGGAGGCTCGCGCCAAGGCCGCCGCCAAGGGCGGCCGCCGCTGATCCCATCAGCCTGATCGACCATCGACCGAGGGCCGCCGCGAGGTGGCCCTTTTGTCGTCGGGCCCGCCGGTCGTTGTCCTGCCGGCCGATGCGCCCATAGGTCGCGCCGCGGATACTCCTCGCACACCCCATCTGCTGGTGATCGCCGGAACCGCGCGTGCGGCTCGGCCGTTGTCATGGCCGTCGCCACGGCGACCGGGTCCCATCGGGCCGAGGGAAGGGGTGTCATGGCTGAGGACGGCATTTTCGGGTTCGACGGCACGCCCTCCGTCGCCATCCTCGCCAATCGCAGTTCCGGCCTCAATGGGCGCGGCGCGGCGGTGGATGCCATCGTCTCGACCTTGTCGCGCTTCGGGATCTATCCCCGCATCTTCATGGCGCGCGGCGGCAAGCTCGCCGAGGCCATCGCCGCCTGCAAGGCGCAGGCGCCCGACGTGGTCGTCGTCACCGGCGGCGACGGCACGATTCTCGCCGTGGCCGAGGCCTTTCTCGGCACGCCGACGATCGTCGCCGTGGTGCCGCAGGGCACGGTGAACCAGCTCGCCCGCGACCTCCTCATCCCGCTGCTTCCCGATGCCGCCATCGAGGCGCTCGTCTCCGGCGAGGTCCGCGCCATCGATGTCGGTGCGGTCAACGGCCAGGCCTTCCTCTGCACCAGCGTCATCGGCCCGCTGGCGAAGCTCCAGCGCTACCGCGAGGAGGCGCGCGGCCGGCTCGCCGCGACGCTGGTCTCCTTCCTGCGCACGGGCTGGAAGGCGATGATGCTGCGCCCCGCCCGCCTCGCCATCCGCGACGGCGCGAGCGCCTGGACCGAAACGACGCGCGGCGTCATCGTCTCCGTCAATCCGCTGGCCGAGATCGTCTCGCGCATCCCGTTCCGGGCGAAGCTCGATGATGGGCTGCTCGCGGTCTATGCGGCGCGGGAGAGCGGCTATTTCACGCTTTTCCGGCTGGCCGCGGCGATCTTCTCAGGCACGGCGCGGCAGGCGCCGACCATCGGCTATCACGAGACGGCCCGGCTCACGATCGACACGAACCGGCCGTTCCTGACCATCCTCAATGACGGCGAGATCCGCCGCGTGTCGACGCCGCTGCGCTTCGAGGTCATGCCCCGGGCGCTCAGGGTCGTGGTGCCCCGGCCGGTCGCACCGGGCTGACGGGCATGACCGTCATCGCCCATGTCTCCGACATCCATTTCGGGCGGGAACTGCCGGAGGCGGTGGAGGCGCTTCTCGCCGACCTCGCCATGCTCCGGCCGGACGTGGTGGTGGTCAGTGGGGACATGACCCAGTCGGCCAGCCGGCGGGAATTCGCCGAGGCGCGCGCCTTCCTCGACCGGATGCCGGCGCCGGTCCTCGTCGTGCCGGGCAATCACGACATCGTCGCCTTTCCCCTGAGCGAGCGCTTCTTCGCGCCCTTCCGCCGCTGGCGGCACTTCATTGCCGATGGCCTCAGCCCGGAATGGTCGAATGCGGAAGTGCTCATCCGCGGGGTCAACAGCGCCCGGCCTTTCGGCCCCTATCTCAACTGGTCGCGGGGCATTGTCTCGTCGTCACAGGTGGAGGCGCTCGCCACCGCCGAGCGCGATCCGCGGCCGCTGCTGGTCGCCGCCCACCATCCCGTCGCCTATGGCAATGACACGGCGCAGGCCTATGACCTCGTCACCGGGGGCGACAGGCTGCTCGCAACGCTGGCTCGCCGGTCGAAGAGCGTGCTGCTGCTCGGCCACCGCCACCGCTCCCATGCCAGCGTCTGGAACCCGGCCGCGGGCGAGCGCCCGGCCGTGACGGGCGAGCGCCTCGCCGCGGACGACGTGGTCATCCTCCATGCGGGATCGGCGACCTCCGACCGGCTGCGCGGCGAGGTCAATGCCTGGAACCACCTGACCCTCGGCGAGGGCGGGATCAGCGTCGCCGTCCGCCGCTTCATCGCCGGGCGCGGGGACGAGGCGGAGCGCCTCGTCCTGGGATGGCCGATCTAGCGCTCAGCGCACCAGGATGTTGCCGTCGACGGTCTTGATGTCGCGCAGGCCGCAGAGCGCCATGGTGATGTCGAGCTCCTTGCGGATGATCTCGATGGCGGCGGTGACGCCCTCCTCGCCCATGGCGCCGAGGCCATAGAGGAAGGCGCGGCCGATATAGGTGCCCTTGGCGCCGAGTGCGATCGCCTTGATGACGTCCTGGCCGGAGCGGATGCCGCCGTCCATGTGCAGCTCGACCTTCGAGCCCACGGCCTCGACGATGCCCGGCAGGGCCTCGATGGAGGACATGGCGCCGTCGAGCTGGCGGCCGCCATGGTTCGACACGATGATCGCATCGGCGCCGGACCCCAGCGCCAGCTCGGCGTCCTCCGCGTCGAGGATGCCCTTGAGGATCAGCTTGCCGCCCCAGCGGTCCTTGATCCACTTCACGTCGTCCCAGTTCAGCGCCGGGTCGAACTGCTCGGAGGTCCAGGACGAGAGCGAGGACATGTCGTCGACGCCCTTGGCGTGGCCGACGATGTTGCCGAAGGTGCGCCGGTTGGTGCCCAGCATGGCCATGCACCAGCGCAGCTTGGTGGCGAGATTGATGATGTTCTTCAGCGTCGGCTTCGGCGGGGCGGAGAGGCCGTTCTTGATGTCCTTGTGGCGCTGGCCGAGGATCTGCAGGTCCAGCGTGAGCACGAGGGCCGAGCAGCCCGCCTTCTTCGCACGGTCGATGAGGTTGGCCGCGAACTCGCGGTCACGCATCACATAGAGCTGGAACCAGAAGGGCTTGCCGGTGGCCTCGGCGATGTCCTCCAGCGAGCAGATGCTCATGGTCGAGAGCGTGAAGGGGATGCCGGCCTTGTTGGCGGCGCGCGCGGCGAGGATCTCGCCGTCGGCATGCTGCATGCCGGTGAGGCCGGTGGGCGCAAGGGCCACCGGCATCGAGACGGGCTGGCCGATCATCTCGGTGGCGAGCGAGCGGTTGCGCATGTCGACGGCAACGCGCTGGCGCAGCTTGATCTTGGCGAAGTCCGAGGTGTTGGCCCGGTAGGTCCCCTCGGTCCACGAGCCGGAATCGGCATAGTCGTAGAACATGCGGGGGACACGGCGCTTGGCGAGGACGCGCAGGTCTTCGATGCTGGTGATGACGGTCATACGAACCTTCTCTCGGGATCGCTGGGGTCGCCTTGGTTAGCACCGGCGAAGGGCTGCGGGAAGCGACGCGGATGCTGTCGTGTCAGGCGGGAACGCAGGCCGTCGCGTCGAGGTCGAGGCCGGCAAGGCCCGAGGCGATCAGGCTGGAATTGCGGTAGCGGCGATCGTCGGTGACCTCGCGGCCGACCCAGTCGGGCAGCGACACCGCCTCATCAGCGCGCAGGAGTTCGACCTCGGCCATGATCAGGCCGGCGAGCGGCCCTTCGAACACATCGACCTGCCAGAGCTTGCCGGCATGGACGATCTCGTGGCGCGTCTTGCGGATCGGCGGACGCTGGCACAGCGTCATCATCGCCTCGGCATCCTCGAGCGGCAGCGGATATTCGAATTCGTCGCGGACAGCGCCGCGGGACTCGCCCTTGATGGTGAGCGTCGCCCGACCGTCCTGGATGCGGACGCGCACGGAAGTCGGGCCGGGAGGGGTGAGATAAGCCTGGGCGATGGTGCGGGTCCGTGCGCCCGCGCGCCAGCCATTGCCGGTGACCAGGAACTTGCGTTCGATTTCCAACGCCATGAACGCCCTGCCCCGCGCGGTTGGGTCGCGGCATCAAACACCGTGCCGTGCGCGATAGCAACGGTGGCGCGGCTGCCCTGTTCCCGCGCGGCTCGCGGCCATGGCGATGGCGTGGTTGGATGACGCCCGAGAGACCGAAACGGTCCGGCATCGGGAGGACTGACATGATGGAATTTCGCGAACTGGCGACGGGGCTGATGTTCCCGGAGGGGCCGGTGGTGCTCGCCGATGGCGCCGTTCTCATCGTCGAGATCGCCCGCGGCACGGTCACGAAGATCGTCCCCGACGGCGCCGTGAGCTATGTCGCGACGCCCGGCGGCGGGCCGAATGGCCTCGCGCTCGGGCCCGACGGCAAGCTCTACATCTGCAACAATGGCGGCTTCCGATGGACCCCGCCGGGCGATGCGCGCGGCATGCTGCCGCTCGGCCAGGCGGAGGACTATTCGGGCGGCCGGATCGAGCGGCTGGACCTCACCACCGGTGCGCTGGAGGTGCTCTACACCGCCACCGAGGCCTGCCCCTTCAGGGGGCCGAACGACATCGTCTTCGACGCCGAGGGCGGCTTCTATTTCACCGATCTCGGCAAGGCCCGGCCGCGCGACATGGACCGCGGCGGCGTCTACTACGCCAAGGCCGACGGCTCCTTCATCACCGAGCTCGCCCATCCCATGGTAACGCCGAACGGCATCGGCCTGTCGCCGGACGGCAGCGTGCTCTACGTCGCCGAGACCGAGACGGCGCGGCTCTGGGCCTTCGATCTCGACGGTCCGGGGCGCATCCGCCGCCATCCCTTCCCCTCGCCGCATGGCGGGCGGATCGTCGCGGGGATCGGCGGCTACAACCGCTTCGATTCCCTCGCCGTGGATGCCGACGGCAACATCTGTGTGGCGACGCTGGTCAATGGCGGGATCACCGTGATCGCGCCGGACACGGGGGAGTTCAGGCACATCCCCGTGCCGGGCGAGCGCTGGGTGACCAACATCGCCTTCGGCGGGCCGGAGCTGCGCACGGCCTATCTCACGCTGTCCTCCACCGGGCGACTGGTGGCCACCGAGTGGGAGAATTCAGGGCTGATGCTGAACTTCCAGCAGGCGTGAGGGCTGTCGATCCTTGGCCCCTCACCCTTCCCTCTCCCCGCATGCGGGGAGAGGGGAACAACGACGTCCCGCCCGACTTTGAGGCCGGATGCCAGGCATGACCGTTGCCCTCTTACACTCGAGGCAGTTGCCCCCTCTCCCCGCTGGCGGGGAGAGGGAAGGGTGAGGGGCCCTAAGCCTCCTCGGGCCTAAAGCCGCTTGAACCGATGCCCCACCGCAACCTCGCCGAAGCGCACCCGGTGGGGCTGGAGGCCCGGCGGCAGATGGGCGCGGAAATGGCGCATCATGTCCTCGCGGGTCAGCGTCTCGCCCGCCTTCGCCTGGACAAGCACCTCGACATGCTCGCCGGTGATGGGATTGCGCCCGCCCGAGGCCGCCGCCAGTTCCACGGCCGGGTGGAGCAGCGCCACGCGCTCGATCTCCCCGGGCAGGATCTTCTGGCCGCCGACATTGATGACGTCGCTGGTGCGCCCGACCACGCGAAGATAATCGCCCTTCACCTCCACCACGTCGCGGGTGTCGTACCAGCCGTCCTCGGAAAAGGGCGAGGGGGCGTTGAGATAGCCGATCATGCGGTTGGCGGCGCGGATCTCCAGCACGCTGTCGGCGCGCACGCGCGTCTCCACGCCCTCGCCGCCGACCTTCATGAACAGGCTGTCGCGCGCCTCAGACTTCACCCGGAGGATGCCGAGCTCGGACATGCCGTAGGTCTGGCGGAAGTCGACCGTCGGCAGCGCCTCGCAGAGCCGGAGCAGGGTCGGCTCGTCCATGCGCTCGGTGCCGTAGGTGACGACTTTCAGCGTCGAGCCGGCAAGGCGCGGCAGCAGCCCGCTCATCAGCGCCATGCGCAGGAAGGTGGGCGTGGTCGGCAGGAGCTCGACGCCGTTCTCGATGATCTCGGCCACCACCGCCTCTGCCGTGCGCTTCGACGGCACGACGATGCGGCCGTTGTTGAACAGCGTGTGGAGCAGCGTGTTGATGCCGCCGATATGGTCGAACATGAGGAAGCTCATGGTGACCAGCGCCTCGCGCGGCGTGCGGAAACGGGCGAGGAAGGGCTCGAAATCGTGGAGGATCGCCTTCGGCCGCCCCGTCGTGCCGGAGGAGAAGAGCACGAGGCCGGCATGGCCGCGGGCCCTCAGCTCGGCGAGCATGGGATGGTCGAGGCCGGCCTGGGGGTGGCGCGTGACGGCGCCGCCGTCGATCACCACGTTCACATGCGCCGCCTCGTGGAAATAGGCGTGGTCGGGGGCGGTCTGGCGCGTGAGCGGCACGATGATGGCGCGGGCATCGACGAGGCGCAGCAGCGTCGCGACGCTGGCCGGTTCGAAATCGCCGACCAGCGCGACGACGTCGCCCGGCGCGATGGCCGAGAGATCAGGACCCACGGCCGCGACGATATCGGCGAAGGCGAGGGTGCCGCCGGCGCCCACCAGGAAGGGGCGGGTGGGATCGGCCTGCCGGGCGAGGATCTCCGCGACCAGCCCCGCCATCAGGCGCCCCCGAGGTGGAGGACCTCGCCGGAGATCATCGCGCTCTCCTCCGACAGGAGGAAGGCGACGAGGTTCCAGACATCGTCGGGCGTGCCCTTCCGCTGCACCACCTGGCGGCGGACGATGCGGTCGATGGCCTCGGCCGGCACCTTGGCGATGAGGTCGGTGTCGATGGGGCCGGGCGCGATGCAGTTCACCGTCACGCCGAAGCCGGCGACCTCGCGGGCGAAGGCGCGGGCAAAGCCCTCGACGCCCGCCTTGGAGGCGACATAGACGGCCTCGCCGGCAAGGCCGAGCGGCACGGCGATGGTGGAGAAATGGATGATGCGGCCCGCCTTGGCGCGGATCAGCGCCGGAGCGAAGGCCTGGCTCACATGGATCGCCCCCATGAGATTGGTGGCGATCACCTTGCTGACCGTCGCCGGCGGGGTCATCAGGGCGAGGTTCATGCTGGCGACGCCGGCGGCGTTGACGACGCCCCAGAGCGGCGTCTCGCGCGGCAGGGCGCTCGCCACGGCCTTCACCGCCGCGGCATCGGCGACGTCGCAGGCATGGATGGGGAAGGGGGCTTCCGCCGGCTTGCGGGCGATGCCGATGACGTCAAAGCCGGCGGCCAGCGCGCGCTCGGCCACCGCGCGCCCGAGGCCGCGGCTCGCGCCGGTGACGAGGAGGGTGCGCCTCACGCGTCCACCATCTGCGCGGCCATGTGGGCGGCGAGCGTGCCGATGGAGCGATAGGGGCTGCGCGAGGAGGAGAAGGCGGCGTCGTTCATCCAGTCGAAGGGCTTGCCGAAGCGTTCGCCGGCAAAATCCTCCAGCGCCAGCATGATCTCCAGGAGGCCCTGCGAGTCGACCACGGCGCCGTCGCCGACCAGCGGCGAGGCGGCTGTCAGGCCCGCCCCGTCCTCGCCGGTGATGAAGGCGACGAGGTCGCGGATCTTCGCCTCGATGTCGCGTGCCGCCGCTTCCGCATCCATGGTGCCGCCCCGATTCGCTCAGGCGCGATCATAGCCGATCGGTCCCGGATCGGTGTGTCAGCGCCAGCCGTTCGGAACGGCCACGCAGCGGCGGAAGAGATCCTCGTACCAGTAGCGGTCGGCATGGTCGGAGACGAAGGAGACGCGCGTGCGCCCGTCCTCGGTCAGGACGCTCGCGGCCGCAATGGTGTGGTCATTGAGGTCCATCACCTTGATCAGCGTGCCGCCGATGAGGGGCGAGCGCCGAACCAGGGGCAGGCGGGTGTTGAAGAGGTTCTCGATGCAGCTTGCGACATAGGTCGCCGGCAGGTTCGACCCGACCGTGATCGGCCCCTGCGTCGCGTAATTGCCGGCACAGGCGGAGAGCATCAGCCCGGCGGCCATGCCGCCGAGGGCTTTCAGGCTCGCGCGCGGGGACCGGCTCATCATGCCCGGTCAACGCGGCTGGCGGTGCGGGGTTCCGGGCGGGGTCTCCTCGAAGCGAAAAGCCCGCCGGGATGCGGCGGGCTTTCGGATCGGCGGTGGCATCGGACCGGCGAGGGCCGGCCGAGGCTGGTGCACGCTGTCGTCAGCCCTTGCGGCCCTTGCGCCCGGCGGCCTTGGCCGGCGCCATGGCGGCGGCGGTGTGGCGGTCGCGGGCGTCGCGCTCGAGGCGCAGCTGGCGCAGCTTGTTCATGTTGGCGTCGCGGGCATTGGCCATGGCGGCAATGTCGAGATGCACGCGGTCGCGGGCGATCTGCTTCTCGCCCTTGAGGAAGGCGGCATTGGCGGAGGCGCGGGTCTTGGTCTGGCTGGTCATGGCATCCTCATGAGAACGAGAGGGGTGTCGAGGGCATCAAGAAAAAGGCCGGGCGATGCCCGGCCTTGTCGTCGAGGGGTGCCTTGCGGTCCGGTCCCAGTACATCCGTGGCAACCGGACCTGAAGGCACGCGGCGTCAGGCCGCCTGGAGCTGTTCGGCTGCCATCTTGCCGGACTTGTTGTCCCGCATGACCTGGAAGCCGAGCTTCTGACCCTCGTTGATGGTGCTCATGCCGGCGCGCTCGACGGCCGAGATGTGCACGAAAACGTCCGCGCCGCCGTCATCCGGCTGGATGAAGCCGAAGCCCTTGGTGGCGTTGAACCATTTCACGGTGCCGGTGGTCATTGGATGATCCTCCCTTTTGGCAATCAAAGTCCGTCTGTGCGAATGCACAGCCGGGGGTAACGATTTTCGAAGGGGAGGTGTTCGTCAGGAGCACGCCGAAGCGGCAAAAAACAAAGGCCGACCGAGCAAATATCGATTTGCCTTTGTACGATGATTGTTCTGAAAGAGCAAGAGATTTTATTTGAGGTCAGTTCGAGCGAAAATTTTCACGCAGGTCCTGACCACTTTTTCATCGGCCAGAAAAACCATGATCGATGATGAATTTCATCGGCTTGCCTGTGCCCCCACAGCCAAGGCGGCGCGCGGTGTTCCGCGCGCCGCCTAGGACAGGGGACAGGGAGGTTCTTGGCGTCAGGCCGCCTGGACGCGCTGGAGGAATTCGTCGACCACGGCGCGGGTGTTGACGACGTCCTGCGCCAACTCACCGGCGACGCTGGCAATCGCCCGCGAGGTCTCCTCGGTGCTGTCCACACGGTGCAGCATCTCGTTGACCTGCCGGCCGGTGACGGCGGTGCCCTCGACGCTGGTCGCCGCAGCCTTGGCGATCTCGCCGAAGGCGGCCGTCTGCTCGTCGATCGAAGTGCGGATGATGCCGGTCGCCTGGACGTTGCCGGAGGTGGCGGTGGCGATCGAGTTGATGGCCTGGACCGTCTGGTTGGTGGCGTCCTGGATGGCGATGATCTTCGAGGAGATCTGCTCGGTGGCGCGCTTGGTCTGGGCGGCCAGAGCCTTCACCTCGCTGGCGACGACCGAGAAGCCCTTGCCGGCCTCGCCGGCGCGGGCCGCCTCGATCGTGGCGTTCAGCGCCAGCAGGTTGGTCTGCTCGGCGATGGTGCCGATGAGGGTGATGACATTGGCGACGTCGTTGGCCGAGTCCGACAGCTTCTGCACCTCCTGCACCGTGCCCTCGACCGTTGCGGCCGTCTTCTCATAGGCGCCGGCCATCTCCGAGGCCTGGCGGCGGATCTCCTCGGCGGTGGCGGTCAGCTGGACGATGGCGGCGGCGATGGTCTGGGCCTGCGTGCCGGACTGGGCGGCGGCCTCGGAGGCGGCGCCCGCCTGGGTGCGGGCCTCGCCCATGCCGGCGGCGAGGCTGGCGGCGGTCGAGTCGAGCTGGTCGGCGCGGGCGGCCACCTGCGACACGGTCCTGGCGATGCGCTCGCGGAAGCTCTCGATGATGCCGCCCAGCGCCTTCGCGCGGTCGGCCTCGCGGATGCGGTCAGCCGCGGTCTGGCCCTCGAGCCGCTGGCGCTCCTCGAGGCTGTTCCTCAGGCCCTCGAGGCTGCGGGCGAGGCCGCCGCGCTCGTCGCGCAGGTCCTGGTGCGGAATGACAACGGCGATCTGGCCCTCGGCAAGCTTGCCGGCCGCGGCGCTGAGGTCCGCCAGCGGCGAGACCTGCCGGCGCACCACCCACCACATGGCCAGCGCCGAGACGATGGCCGCGACGATGCCGATGATCGTCAGCGTCTGGTTGAAATCGGCGATGGAGCCCTGGACGCTGGCGAGGGAGGAGCCGCTGGCGATGCCGCCGAGGACGGCGCCCGAGGGATCGACGATGGGCACCCAGCGCGTCAGGTAATCGATGCCGCCGACGCGGGTCGGGGCGACGACCGGCTGGCGCGCCTCCAGCGCCGCCACGACCGGGCTGGCGCGGTCGACCTGCACGCCGATGGCGCGGCTGCCGTCCTCGCGACGGGCGGTGGTGGACAGGCGCACATAGGAGCCGTCGTCACGGCGGCCGACGATGGTCGCGACACCGGCCAGCGACTGGGCGATCCGGTCGACGACCTGATGCTGGCCGACATCGATCGGGCCCTTCATGATGATCTTGCTGACAAGGCCGTCGGCGGTGAATTCGCCCCGCGCGCCGGGAAAGCCGGTCTCGACCACGGCGAGGGCCAGACCGCTCGTGCGGGCGATCGACTCCCTGCGCAGGTCCATTTTGGTCTCTGCGCTCTTGGTGATGGCGACGGCGGCGAAGACGCCGAGAGAGGCCATGCTGACGACGATCGCCAGAGCGACGACCTTGCTGATCATTCCGAAGCGGATGCGCACGATGGGATCTCCATAAAGTGCGCGTGATTTTTGGCCGAAAGCGTTAACGAAGCCGGCATGGCCGGTATCCTGCAACCTGCGACAGTTTGTCAGCGCGGGGGTCTTGAGCGGTCGCCACCCGGGTTCGCCGTGAAGGGCGTCGTGTCGCATCAGTCAACGCGCGTTCGAGGTCACGGCGTTCAGGCGTCCCGCATCGGCTCGAACCGGGTCAGTAACCGCCGGGACAAGGAAAGCCATTCGGTGGCGAGACGGACACGCCCAGTCGGGCCTGCAGCGGTTTGGAGATGTGCGCACGCAGGGCCGCGTCGGTAATCGCGTAACCCCAATTCATCAGCTTGTCCTGGACAGCCTCAGGCATCGCCTCAAGGCGCGTGGGGATGCCGGCAAGCGGTTCCGGATTGCGGGCGGCACAGCCAAGAGGGTCAGTCGCAAGCTTGTACTTCGCGAAGTGCGAGCGGACGCCCCAGTAAGCTCCGGGCCGATGGCCCTCCTTGTCAGCGGCGATCTTGTAAGCGTCGATCAATTGGCGCTTGCGCAAGCTGCGGACCTGATTGTCGACCACGTCGAGAACGCGGAGGGAATGCCGGGCCCAGTCATGCGCCGGGTCACTTTCGGCCGACATCTTCTGGCCGGCATCGCTCACCAGCAAGGTGCCCTTGCCCTTCCACGCCGTCTCCAGACCGAGGTTGTCGTAGACACCGCCATCACTGAGGACGACCATCTCACGAAAGGGAGCTGTCGCAAGGTCGACGCCCTCGACCGTCTCGTAGGGGTCTTCCACGCGCAGCGTGACAGGCGACAGGAAGGGAGGAAAAGCCGACGACGCCGCTACGGCGACGGCCAGCGAAACCTTGGGATTTTTGACGAGCCCGACCCTGTAGTCGCCCATGAAGGCGCGCGAGAACCGCCATAGCGCGCCTGACTGGATGTTGGTGGCATTGATGACGAAGCGCGGGCCCTTGCCTTTGGCAGCGTCCGGGAGGTTCGCCAGGGTCGCGCCGTGGAATAGCGCATCGTCATAGGCAGCAGCGACGCGATCGCTGATCGTGCCAGGCAGGAATATTCCCCCGAGGATGGCGCCGACGTCGATGGATGTGGAGGCCATCTTCCGAACGCTGGACAGGATCAGATCGAGATTGGTGGCGCGGCCGTCCACGAAGGTCAGTTCCTTCCACCGCATCCCCAGATAGGCCGCGGTGATGGAGCCGCCGGACACGGACGAGATCAGCGTCAGCTTCTGCAGGATTCCGGCCTCGTTGAGCCGAACCAGGGCGCCAAGATGGAAAACCATGGCGCGATAGCCGCCGCCGGAGAGGCACAATGCGATCCCGCTATCCTTCGCGTCCGACATCGAGAAGGTCCCCCCTGCAGGCGCACAGTCGCACCTATCAAGGGTTGCATGGCGAGGAATGGGTTGCAAGGTGCCTTGGCACCGTCGGGAGACCGCGGCGCCGATGGCGGTATCGGTCTGCGGCGATGATCGACGTGCCAACAACGCTCGCGAAGAGTGCTTTCGGCGGCGCGGTACCCCAACAACGAAAAACCCCGGCGGACCTGTCGGTCCGCCGGGGTTTGAATGGTGGGCGCGGCTGGGATCGAACCAGCGACCCCTACGATGTCAACGTAGTGCTCTCCCGCTGAGCTACGCGCCCTTTGCGGCCCGGGGGCCGCGGAAGCGAGGCGCACCGTATAGTGGGGATCGCGCGAGCGTGCAAGAGGCCCGCGGGACCCAAAATCCGGTGTCGCCGCAGGCGCCTCAGGCGGCCTGCTTCAGCATCTTCTCGACCTCGTTGACGAGGTCGCGCAGGTGGAAGGGCTTGGAGAGGATCTTGGCATCCTTCGGGGCCTGCGAATCCGGCTGCAGGGCCACGGCGGCGAAGCCGGTGATGAACATCACCTTGATGTCCGGGTCGAGCTCGGTGGCGCGGCGGGCGAGCTCGATGCCGTCCATTTCCGGCATGACGATATCGGTGAGCAGGAGCTCGAAGGGCTCCTCCCGCAGGCGATGATAGGCGGACAGGCCATTATCGAAATGGGCGACATCGTAGCCGGCCGTCTGCAGCGCCTTCACCAGGAAGCGGCGCATATCGTTGTCGTCTTCCGCCAGCAGAATCTTGCCCATGCCGAATGCGATCCTCAGTCCGTCCGTCGTCGGGAGAGCGGTGTAGCGAACCCGATCCCGGTTGTGGCCATCAAGCCGGAACTTGGTAAAGGCTTGGTGAACGGACCGCCCGAAAACGGCCTCGGCGCACCGGCCCCGCAGCGGCGGGGGTTCACAGCGCGGGCCCGCGCGCTAATGTGCGGACAAGACCCAGCGACGGACGGATGATGACGGACCCGGCGATCTGCGACATCGACCCAGCTTTCGAGGCGCTCGAACCGGTGGAGATGCGCGCGGCGGTGATCTTCAACTCGCCGCATTCGGGCAGGGTCTATCCGCCGCAGTTCCTCCGCCAGGTCCGTCTCGACATGGCGCTGCTCCGCCGCTCTGAGGATACGGCGGTGGATTCGCTGTTCGCCGGCGTGGTCGAGCGGGGCATGCCGCTGATGCGGGTGCATTTCCCCCGCTCCATGGTCGACGTGAACCGCGAGCCCTACGAGCTCGACCCCCGCATGTTCGACGGGCGGCTGCCGACCTTCGCCAACACCCGCTCCATGCGGGTCGCCGGCGGCCTCGGCACCATCCCGCGCGTCGTCGGCGAGGCGCAGGAGATCTATGCCCGCCGCCTGCCGGTGGACGAGGCGCTGATGCGCATCGAGACGCTCTACAAGCCCTACCACCGCGCCCTGAGGCGTCTCATCTCGGCGACGCACCGGGCCTTCGGCGGGGCGCTGCTGGTCGACTGCCATTCCATGCCGTCCATGGCGCCGGTCCGCGAGGACCGGCCGCGCGCCGACATGGTCATCGGCGATCGCTACGGCACGAGCTGCGCCCCGGCAGTCGGCGACCTCATCGAGGCGGTGCTGCGCGAGTGCGGCTACAACGTGGTGCGCAACAAGCCCTATGCCGGCGGCTTCATCACCGAGCATTACGGCCAGCCGCAGACGGGCGTCCACGCGGTGCAGATCGAGATCAACCGCGCCCTCTACATGGACGAGCGCAGCTATCGCCTCACCGACCATTTCCCGCAGCTGCAGGCCGACATGATGGTGCTGGCGGAGGCCCTGGCGCGGCTGCCGCTGGAGCGCGGCGGCGACTGGCGCATCGCCGCGGAATAGCCGTATCTGCCCCCACAATTTTGCATGACGAGCCCGGCGGGCCCGGTTTCGACCGAGGGAGGGCTTGTCACGATTCCGTCGTGCTGATCGGTCGATCAGGGTGCGGCGCACAAGGCCAGTCACCCATTTTTAGATTTTATACGGTTTTGGAGAACCCCTGACGTGGCGGGGAAACTGGGCCCAAATCGTTGTTTTCAAACGATTTTGTAGCCTCCGCAAAAGAAAGAGGCCGCTCACTTTCGTGAGCGGCCCAAGTCTAGGGAGGAAACGCCCAAGGAGGGCTGCGGGGCATCGCAAGGCGATACCGCGCTGCAACAATATGCCTAGGGTCGCCGGAAAAGGCAAGAAGGCTGTCCCATTTTTTTGCGACCGATAATACAGCTTCGCGTCAGAGGCCGCGGCGGGGGTCCGGGGCCCTGAGATAGGCGAGGGTGGCGCAGGCGAGGAGCGCGGCCTGCATCGCGAAGGCGAGCTGGAAGGCGGTGAGCGGATAGACGGCCGCGCCGCCCGCCACGCCCTTCACCGCAAGGCCGGTGATCCATTGCGTGGCGAAGCTGCCGCTCATCGTCCCCATGTTGATGAGCGACAGGCCGCGGCCGGTGAGCTCGGGCGGGAACAGCGCCTTGGAATGGGCGACAAGGACCGGCGTGAAGGCGCAGGAGAAGCCGAGCACCGCCATGAGCACGGCGGCGGCCAGCGGCGAGGCGGCGCCGCCGAGGATGAGCGCGGCCATCAGCACGAGCGAGAGCGCGGCCCCGGTGACCGCCACCGGCTTGTAGGCGCCGGCGATGCGGTCGGCCGAACCCCAGGCCATCGTCCCGATGATCTGCGCCAGCGCCATGGCGAAGAGCACCTTGCCCTGCATGGCGAGGTCGGCGCCGTGGACATGGGCGAGATAGGGGCCGCCCCAGAGGCCGATGATAAGGCCGAAGGTGGAATAGGTTGAGAAGGACATGAGGAAGAGCGGCACGAAGCCCTTAGTCCTCACCACGGCGCCGATGCCGGCAAAGGCCTGGCGGAGCGTCTCGGGCTTGGCTCCCGCCAGGCGGCCGGTGGCAGGGCCGCGGACGACGAGGAGGATGGCGAGGAGGAGCAGGGCGGAGACGGCGGCGGCGAGCAGGAAGGCCGACCGCCAGCCATGGGTGGCGGTCATCCAGCCGAGCGGCGCGGTGGCGATGAGCGTGCCGAGGCTCGAGAAGGCGATCTGGAAGCCGGTGAGGCTGGCAAAGACCGCCGGGTCGAAGCTGCGGGCATAGACGACAAGCGGCGCCATGAAGAAGGTCGAGCATCCGATGCCGAGGAGAAGGCGGCCGGCGACGAGGCCCGCCTGTCCGGTGGCGCTGGCGAAGACGATCGACCCCGCCACCACGAAGAGGCCGGAGCCGAGGAGGGCGGTGCGCGGGCCCCAGCGGTCGATGACGATGCCGACGGGGATCTGGCAGAGCGCGAAGATGAGGAAGAAGGAGGAGGCGACGAGGCCGAGCTGGTCCGGGTCGAGGCCGAGCTCGCCCGCAAGGGTGGTCGCGATGACGCCCACCGAGTTGCGGAAGAACTGGCTCATCAGGGTGGCCGTGGCGAGCACCGCGACGAGGACGGCGAGGGTCACGCCGACGGCGCCCATGCGGGTGGAGGTCTGCTCGGTCACCGGTAGGCTGCCTTTCTCGTCGGGCGGCGACACTGCCCGCCGCCTCCCCCATCGGCAAGCACGCACGGCACAGCGCTGGACCTCCTCACGCGCATGATGCCGCAATGGCGGGAGCGGCTCTCCCATTGCCGCGGCGGGGCGGCCTGCCTATAGGACGGGGCCCGGCCGACAGAGAAGGACGCCCCCCTTGAGCGCCGTCGAT
Organism: Phreatobacter oligotrophus; assembly: GCF_003046185.1. NCBI lineage: Bacteria > Pseudomonadati > Pseudomonadota > Alphaproteobacteria > Hyphomicrobiales > Phreatobacteraceae > Phreatobacter > Phreatobacter oligotrophus. Next base: position 205,058 of record NZ_PZZL01000005.1, on the reverse strand, counting down.
TTCGAAAGCTTCGTCCGCGACCTCGCCCGCCTGTCAGGCGAGGCGATCCTGCCCTTCTTCCGCTCCTCCATCGGTGTGGAGAACAAGGCGGGCCTTGGCGCCTTCGACCCCGTCACGGAGGGCGACCGCGCCGGCGAGGCGGTGATGCGCCAGCTGATCAAGCGCACCTTCCCGGCCCACGGCATCGTCGGCGAGGAATATGGCGCGGAGAACGAGGATGCCGAGCATGTCTGGATTCTCGATCCCATCGACGGCACCAAGGCCTTCATCGCCGGCATTCCGGTCTGGGGCACGCTGATCGGTCTCGCCCGCCAGGGCACGCCGATCTTCGGCATGATGCACCAGCCCTTCATCGGCGAGCGCTTCTGGGGCGACGGCGCCGCGGCGCGCTACGAGGGCCCGGCGGGCCAGCGCAGCCTTCGCACCCGGCCCTGCACCGGCCTCGAGGCGGCGACCATCATGACGACCTCGCCGAAGCTCTTCGATGCGGAGACCAAGGGCCTGTTCGAGCAGGTCGAGGCGCGCTGCCGCACCTATCGCTACGGCGCCGATTGCTACGCCTATTGCATGCTGGCCGCCGGCCATGTCGACCTCGTGGTCGAGGCGGGCCTGAAGCCCTATGACATCGCCGCGCTGGTGCCGATTATCGAGGGCGCGGGCGGCATCGTCACCACCTGGGACGGCGGTCCCGCCAGCGGCGGCGGCCGCATCGTCGCGGCCGGTGACAAGCGAGTCCATGCCGAGGCGCTGGCGATCCTCAATCCTTGAGGTTCAGAGATAGGCCTGTTCGCCGGGAATGAAGGCGTCGAAGGCGGCCCAGAACTGGCTGCGGATGGTGTCGCGCTCCTGCAGCAATTCGTGTTTCGCACCCGGCACGACGACGCAGCCCACGGCCTTGGCGCGGCGGGCGAAATCCTCCACGGCCGGCGTGTCCACCAGCGGGTCGAGCGCGGCGCCCATCAGCAGCATGGGCTGGCGGATGTCGCGCGTGTAGAGCGGATGGGCGAAGCGCTGCGTCACCGCGAGGGCCTCGCGCAGCCAGCCGATGGTGGGCGCGCCAAGGCCGAGGCGGACGTCGGCCAGCGCATAGGCGGCGGTGCGGGCATAGCGCTCCGGGTCCTGCGTCACCGGATTGCCCTCGAAGGGCTTCAGCGCCATGGGCTTGGCCGAACCGCCGGGGATGACCATGCCGCCGAGGCCGGCGAGCGACAGGGCGCCGAGCATCAGGCCGAGCGCCTTGGGATGGCTCACCTGGCGCAGCTTCACCATGGGGGCGGTGAGCACCATCCGGTCGAACCAGGTGCGGCCGGCCTTCGCCGCCTCGATGAGGATGGCGCCGCCCATGGAATGGCCGAGGGCGAAGTAGGGCGGGCGGCAATCCGGCAGGCCGATGAGGGTCATGACCGCTTCGAGGTCGCGCTGGTAATGGGCGAAGCGGCGGGCATGGCCCTTGCGGCCATCGGACAGCAGCCGGCCCGAGCCACCCTGGCCGCGCCAGTCGAAGGCGAGGACGCCGAAGCCGCGTTCGCGCAGTTCCGGGATCACCTCGATATATTTCTCGATGAACTCGGCCCGGCCCTGGCAGATGACCACGGTGCCGCGGCGCGGCGCGCCGGTCGCCTCCCAGCGGGCATAGCGGATGGGGATGCGGTCCTCGGTGGTGATCGTCCCGGCGCGGACGCCGGGCGGGATCGGCCAGTCGGGAAGCGCGACGAGGTCCATCGGCAGCAGGGCTCACGAATCGGCGGCGGGAGCGTTCAGGGCTCTTGCCCGCTTACCATGGCCGCGCCGGGCGGTCAGCGCAGGATGCGGGTGTCGCGGCCGGTATAGGGATCGCGCTCCCAGCCGGGCGCCGGCGGACGGCGCGGGCGATAGACCGGCTCCTCCTCGTAGTAGCGCACCGGCGGCGGCTCGTAATAGCGCGGCGCCGGCCGGTAGTAGGGACGCTCCTCATAGACGCGCGGGCCACCCCAGCCGCTGCCGCCATAATTGCCCGGGCCACAGGGGCGGCGGATCCAGACAAGCCGCTGCTCGCCGGTGAAGGGATCGATCTGGATCCGGCGGATCGGCGGCCCGCAATCCTGCACCTGGACGAGTGGCCCCTCGAGCGGGGCGGGCGCGACCAAAGGCATGGCGCTGGCCGTGGCTGACGTGGCGGCGAGGATGAGAGCGGCGAGGGTCGGCGTCTTCATGGCGGTCCTCCCGGGATTTGCGTTCGCAGTCTTCTTGCCTCGGCAGTCTTGGCGATATCGCCGCCTGCCGCAAGGTGAGACCGCCGCTTAAGGTCACGGCGCCCCTTGCGGCGTGCGCGGCGCCCGGCCTTCGCCGACGACCCTCAGGCCGATCAGCTCGCCATTGCGCGCGTCCATGACGAGCCGCAGGCGCTGGCCGAAGCGGTCGGTGCCGTGGGTGAGGTAGGTGCTGCCGCGGCGCACGACCGGGTCGGTGACGGCATAGCCGCGCTGGGAGAGCCTGGCGGGCACGTCGGCGGCGCTCATCTCCTGCGGCGCGGGGCGACGGCGGCCAGCCTCGTCGGCGCGGGCGAGGCCGCCGGCGCAGGCGAGCAGCGCCACGGCGAGGGCGATGGTGGTGGAGGCGGCGACGATGCCGAGCACGGCCGGCGAGCGCGAGGCGAGGGTAGTGGAGGAGAGCCGCATGGCGGGACCCGTTCTGGACGACCCGCCGGGACAGGCGACGGGTCCATGATGGTCGCCACTCTGCCGCCTGCCGCCTGAACCCTCCCGGAAAGCGGCGTTCACCCGGCCTTCATGCGGAAAAATCGCGCTCCGATCCCCCCTTGCGCGACCGAAACGGGCTTCCTAACTCTCTTTCTGTGCAGGCCCCGAGTGGCTGCACACCCAACCGGACCCGGCCGCAACAGGCGGGTCTCACGTGTTCCGATGTCGCTTGAAGGAGGACATCCATGCGCCATTTTGACCTCGCCCCGCTCTACCGTTCGACCGTGGGCTTCGACCGTCTCTTCTCCATGCTCGACCAGGCCGCCGGCCTCGAAGGCCCGGCCCCGTCCTACCCGCCCTACAACATCGAGCGCACCGGCGAGAACGCGTACCGCATCTCGGTGGCGGTGGCGGGCTTCACCGACAAGGACCTCTCCATCGAGGTCAAAGAGCAGGCGCTCACCATCCGCGGCGAGAAGGCCGTGGGCGAGGGTGAGGGCAAGCCCGACTATCTCCACCAGGGCATCGCCGCCCGCGCCTTCGAGCGCCGCTTCCAGCTCGCCGACCATGTGCAGGTGAAGGGTGCGGTCCTCGACCACGGCCTCCTGCATGTCGATCTCGTCCGCGAGATCCCCGAGGCCATGAAGCCGCGGCAGATCCCGATCGGCGGCGGCAATGCCACGCCGCGGGTCATCGAGGGCTCGTCCAACCGCCAGGCCGCCTGATCCCGTCACATCCGGATCCGGCATCACCTTGACGGCCGGGCCGCCCTCCAACGGCCCTTCCTGAGATGCGCGAACGCCCCGGTGAGGCATCACCGGGGCGTTTCGTTATGTTGAGGACGGAGCGAGTGGCGACCTCAGGGCCGGCTGCCGGGGGGCGGCGCCTCGCCATTGGGGCCGAGGAAGCGGCCGTCGATCAGCACGCCTTCGCTCTCCGGCCTCTGGGCCGTGGTAGTGGAGGGCGCCGCTGGGGCCGGCGGCGTCACCACGGGCGGCTGCACCGCGACCGGCGGCTCAGCCACCGGAGGGGCGGCGGGAACTGGCGCGGCCGGCGGTTCGACCGCCGAGCGTTCGGCCTGCGGAGCGGGCGTTGCCGCGGCCGGCGGGGCCGGCTCCACCGGCGGTGCGGTGACGGCGGGAGCAGGCGGTTCGACCACCACGGGCGGCGCGACGGCGGCGGGCGGCGGCGCGGGCTCCACGGCCGGGGCACTTGCCGCCGGCGGGTTGATCGGCTGCTGCGGCTCGACGCTGAGCGGCGGCGTCTGCGGCACGGGCACGGCGGCCGGGGGATCCACGCGGCGCGGCGGCACAGCGGCAGCCGGCGGCGGGCTCACCGGGGCCTCGGCCGGCGGCGGGCTCGCGACGGGCGGCAGGGGCGGGGTCTCCGCCGGGCGCTCGTCGAGGCCGCGGCCAAGGCTCGGGCGCGGCTCGGGGACGGGCACGGCGCGGGCGGTGATGTTCGGCGCCGGGCGGGCCGGGCGCTCCGGACGGTCGGGCGGGGGCAGGCCGTCGGGATCAAGGCGGCCCTCGCGGATGGGCGGGGGTGTGCGGACGCCGCCCTCGCGGCCGAAATTCGGCCGTTCCTCCGGCCAGACCGGCGGGGTCGGGAAGCGGGGACCGGCGGGCTCCAGCTCGCGGATGTTGATGGGCGCGCCGGAATAGGCGTTGAGCGTCACCCGGGCGCGCTGGCCCGAGCCGCCGACCGTCTCGACCACCCAGACGCGGCCGGCAAGGCGCGGCCTTGAAATGGCGCGGTAGCCCATGGAGCGGGCGATGGCGATGGCCTCGCTTGCCGGGATGACGTCCTCGACCTCCGGCACGACATAGCGGCGGCGATAGACCGGCGGCTCGTCGTCATACTCGTAGTAGCGAGGGCCCCAGCCGCCCCAGTACTGGACGGGCACGAGGTCGGATGTCGCTGTGGCGGGAGCTGCGAGGCGTGGACCTGCCAGGGGCGCTGCGGCCAGCGGGGCCGTCAGCAGCGCGCCGGTTGCGGCGATGATGGCGGCGGTGGCCGCCGTGATGAGACCGTGGCGCACGAAACGCGTCCTTCTCTTCCCCTCAAGCCCCTCGCAACCTTTCGGCAAGGAGAACGGCGATTTCAGGGCGGCATGCCGTGCCGGGTGAGGCGGAGGCGTTTTGGCGGATCACTCCGCCGCGAGCGGCCGGGCCGCCTTGGCGGCGATGGAGAGGAAGCGCTCGATATCGGCGCCCGTGGTGGCGAAGGAGGTGACGAGCCGCATCATGCACTCGCCGGGGCCGGCGCGCTCGGCCTCCGGCAGGCCCTTGTCCGACCAGGGATAGAAGACCGCACCCTCGGCTTTCAGGGCATCGACGATTTCCTGCCGGAAGATCGGGAAGAGGCCGTTGGCCTCAGGCGTGATCGGCAGGCGGACGCCGGGAATGGCGGCAAGCCCCTCGGCGAGGCGCGCGGCGGCGCCATTGGCATGGCGGGCGAGCTCCAGCCAGTGGCCACCCTCGAGGAAGGCCTCCATCTGGGCGGCGAGGAAGCGGTGCTTGGAGAGCAGGTGCCCCGCGCGCATCCGCCGGCGGACCATCTCGCTGGCCTTGGCGGGGTCGAAATAGACCAGCGCCTCGCAGGCGATGGTGCCGCCCTTGGTGGTGCCGAAGGAGAGGACGTCGACGCCAGCCTTCCAGGTGATCTCGGCCGGCGTACAGCCAAGGGCGGCCACCGCATTGGCGAAGCGCGCGCCGTCCATGTGCACGCCGAGGCCATGGCGCTTGGCAATGCCGGCAAGCTCGGTCACCTCGGCGACGGAATAGACCTGGCCGAGTTCGGTGGACTGGGTGATGGACAGGGCGTGGATCGGCGCATTGTGCGGCACCCGGCGGCCGAGGCCGGCGATGGTCGCCTCCAGCGCCTTCGCGGTGATCTTGGCGCCGCGGCCGGGAATGCCGACCAGCTTGGCGCCGCCGGTGAAGAATTCCGGCCCGCAGCACTCGTCCTCGATGACGTGGCTCTCATCGTGGCAGAGGACGATGCCCCAGGGCGGCGTCAGGGTGGAGAGGGCAAGGCCGTTCGCCGCCGTGCCGGTAGCCACCATGAACACCGCGACCTCGCGCTCGAAGAGATCGGCGAGCCGGCGCTCGACCGCCTTGGTCGCATCGTCATTGCCGTAGCCGAGGCGGGCGCCACCATTGGCGGCGAGGATCGCCTGCATGACCTTGTCGGAGGCACCGAGGCCGTTGTCGCTTGCGAAGAACATGGAGGCTCCGGATGTCGATCAGATGCTGACGCATCACAAGCCGGTCAGGCCTTCCGCCGCAAGGGGGAGCGGCGCATGAGCGGGGTGTGGGGAGAGATGAAGATCGTGGGACGCTCGACCGCCGGAACGGAATGCCGCCCTTTCCGCGTCATGCCCGGCCTTGTGCCGGGCATCCACGACTTGACCACCGCCGTCCCAGGATAAGTCGTGGATGCCCGGGATGAACCCGGGCATGACGGTGGAGGAAATGGCGCCGACGACGGCTGTCAGATCAGGATGCCGTGCCCGCACGTGCCATGGAACGTGGGGCCTCTTGCAAACCCCCGCCGCTCAGCGCGGCAGGGTGGTCGTGCCCATCAGATCCTTGTCGATGGCGTGGGCGGCCTGGCGGCCCTCCCGGATCGCCCAGACGACGAGGCTCTGGCCGCGGCGCATGTCGCCGGCCGCATAGACCTTCGCCACCGAGGTCCGGTAGTCGTTGGTGTTGGCGGCGACGTTCTTGCGCGCATCGAGGCCCACGGAGAGGCTCTCGACCATGCCCTCGTGGACCGGGTTGACGAAGCCCATGGCGAGGAGGACGAGGTCCGCCTTCAGCTCGAACTCGGAACCCGGCACCGGCTGCATCTTGTCGTCGACGCGGACGCACTTGAGGCTCTTCACCCGGCCATTGGCACCGGTGAACTCCGAGGTCATGACGGCGAAGTCACGCTCGGCGCCTTCCTCGTGGCTGGAGGAGGTGCGCAGCTTCAGCGGCCAGAGCGGCCAGACCAGCGACTTGTCTTCCTTCACCGGCGGCTTCGGCATGATCTCGAGCTGGGTGACCGAGAGGGCCCCCTGGCGCACCGACGTGCCGATGCAGTCCGATCCAGTGTCGCCGCCGCCGATGACGACGACGTGCTTGCCGGAGGCGAGGATCGGCTCGTTGGTGCCGATGGGCTCGCCGGAGACGCGGCGGTTCTGCTGGGGCAGGAAGTCCATGGCGAAATGGACGCCGTCGAGGTCGCGGCCGGGAACCGGCAGGTCGCGCGGCTTTTCCGAGCCACCCGAGAGCAGCACGGCGTCATAGCCGTCGAGCAGCTCCTGCACCGGGCGGGTGACGCCGATATGCTCGTTGTAGTGGAAGGTGACGCCCTCGGCCTCCATCTGATGGATGCGGCGGTCGATGAGCCGCTTCTCCATCTTGAAGTCCGGGATGCCGTAGCGGAGCAGGCCGCCGGCCTTGGCGAACTTCTCGTAGACATGGACGTCATGGCCGGCGCGGGCGAGCTGCTGCGCGGCGGCAAGGCCGGCAGGGCCCGAACCGACGACGGCGACCTTCTTGCCGGTCTTCACCTTGGCCGGCTGGGGCGTGATCCAGCCCTCGTTCCAGGCGCGGTCGACGATGGCGCATTCGATCGTCTTGATGGTGACCGGGGTGTCCTCGATGTTCAGCGTGCAGGCCGCCTCGCAAGGCGCGGGGCAGATGCGGCCGGTGAACTCGGGGAAGTTGTTGGTGGAGTGGAGGTTGATCGACGCCTCACGCCAGCCGCCATTGTAGACGAGGTCGTTCCAGTCGGGGATCTGGTTGTTGACCGGGCAGCCGTTGTGACAGAACGGAATGCCGCAGTTCATGCAGCGCGCAGCCTGGTCGCGCGTGCCTTCCTCGCTCAGCGGAATGACGAATTCGCGGTAGTGGCGGATGCGGTCGCCGGCCGGCGCATAGCGCCGGTCCTGGCGGTCGATCTCCAGAAAGCCCGTGACCTTCCCCATTGTCTTACTCTCCTGCCAGCGCGAGCGGGCGCTGCTGGGCCTGTTCCATTTCCTGAAGCGCGCGGCGGTACTCGACCGGCATCACCTTCCTGAATTTCGGCAGCATCTCCGACCAGTTGTCGAGGATGTCCCTGGCGCGCTTGGAGCCCGTGTAGCGGGCGTGGTTGGCGATGAGCTGGTGCAGGCGCTCGGCGTCGAAGCGGCTCATGTCGCTCATCACGTCCACCCGGCCGTGGCTGTCGAGGCCACCGGACTGGTGATAGACGCGCGACAGGAGCTCGTCCTCCTCCGGAACGGGTTCCAGCTCGACCATGGCGAGGTTGCAGCGACGGGCGAAGTCGCCCTCCTCGTCGAGCACATAGGCGATGCCGCCGGACATGCCGGCCGCGAAGTTGCGCCCGGTCTGGCCGAGCACGACCACGACGCCGCCGGTCATGTATTCGCAGCCGTGGTCGCCGGTGCCCTCGACCACCGCGATGGCGCCCGAGTTGCGCACGGCGAAGCGCTCGCCGGCGACGCCACGGAAGTAGCATTCGCCCTCGATGGCGCCGTAGAGCACGGTGTTGCCGACGATGATCGAGTTGTCGACGTCGAGGCTGGTGGCCTCGGCGGCGGGATAGACGATCAGCTTGCCGCCCGAGAGGCCCTTGCCGACATAGTCGTTGGCCTCGCCCTCGAGCTCCAGCGTGACGCCGCGGGCGACCCAGGCGCCGAAGCTCTGGCCGGCGGTGCCCTTCAGCTTCACGTGGATGGCGTCGTCCGTCAGGCCGTTATGGCCGAACTTCGCCGCGACCGCGCCCGACAGCATGGCGCCGACCGAGCGGTTGACGCTGCCGATGGCCGTCTCGATGACGACCGGCTTGCCCTCCTCGAGGGCGGGCTTCGCCGCCTCGATGAGCTTGCGGTCGAGCACCGCCTCAAGGTGATGGTTCTGCGTCTCGGAGTGATAAACGCCCACCTCGGCCGGGACATCGGGCTTGTGGAAGAGCCGCGAGAAGTCCAGGCCCTTGGCCTTCCAGTGGTCGACGGCCTCGCGGCGGTCGAGCATCTGCATCTGGCCGACCATCTCGTCGATGGAGCGGTAGCCCATGGAGGCCATCAGCTCGCGCACTTCCTCGGCGACGAAGAAGAAGTAGTTGATGACGTGCTCGGGCTGGCCCTTGAAGCGCTTGCGCAGCACCGGGTCCTGGGTGGCGACGCCGACGGGACAAGTGTTGAGATGGCACTTGCGCATCATGATGCAGCCGGAGGCGATCAGCGGCGCGGTGGCGAAGCCGAACTCGTCGGCACCCAGCAGGGCGCCCACGACCACGTCACGGCCGGTGCGCAGGCCGCCGTCGACCTGCACCGCGATGCGCGAGCGCAGGCGGTTCAGCACCAGGGTCTGGTGGGTCTCGGCGAGGCCGATCTCCCACGGCGAGCCCGTGTGCTTGATGGAGGTCAGCGGCGAGGCGCCGGTGCCGCCCTCGAAGCCGGAGATCGTCACATGGTCGGCGCGCGCCTTGGCGACACCCGCCGCGACCGTGCCGACACCGACCTCGGAGACAAGCTTCACCGAGACGTCGGCCCGCGGGTTGACGTTCTTCAGGTCGTAGATGAGCTGCGCCAGGTCCTCGATCGAGTAGATGTCGTGGTGCGGCGGCGGCGAGATGAGGCCGACGCCCGGCGTCGAGTGGCGCACCTTGGCGATGACCGCATCGACCTTGTGGCCGGGCAGCTGGCCGCCCTCACCGGGCTTGGCGCCCTGGGCCATCTTGATCTGCATGACATCGGAATTGACGAGATATTCCGTGGTCACGCCGAAGCGGCCGGAGGCCACCTGCTTGATCGCCGAGCGCATGGAGCGCCCGTCGGGCAGGGGCTGGAAGCGCTCGGATTCCTCACCGCCCTCGCCGGTGTTCGACTTGGCGCCGATGGCGTTCATGGCCAGCGCCAGCGTCGTGTGGGCCTCGCGCGAGATTGAGCCATACGACATCGCGCCGGTGGCGAAACGCTTGACGATGCTGGCGGCCGGCTCGACCTCGTCGAGCGGCACGGGCTTGCGGCCCACCTCCTCGGCGGTCTTGATCCGGAACAGGCCGCGGATTGTCTGCAGCCGGCTCGCCTGCTCGTTCACCAGGCGGGCGAACTCGCGGTAGCGGTCCTGGCTGTTGCCGCGCACGGCGTGCTGGAGGGCTGCCACCGTCTCCGGCGACCAGACATGGTCCTCGCCGCGGATGCGATAGGCGTATTCGCCGCCGACCTCGAGGTTGGTGAGCAGGGTCGGGTCATCGGAGAAGGCGCCGGTGTGGCGCGACACCGTCTCCTCGGCGACCTCGGGCAGGCCGACGCCGCCGATGCGGGTGGCGGTGCCGGTGAAGTACCGGGCGACGAAGTCGTCGGCGAGGCCGACGGCGTCGAAGATCTGGGCGCCGCAATAGGACTGGTAGGTGGAGATGCCCATCTTGGACATCACCTTCATGATGCCCTTGCCGATCGACTTGATGAAGCGCTTCACCACCTCGTGGGCGTCCACCTCCGGTGGCAGCTGGCCCTTTTCGTGCAGCTCCTCGAGGGTCTCGAAGGCCAGATAGGGGTTGATCGCCTCGGCGCCGTAGCCGGCAAGGCAGCAGAAGTGGTGCACCTCGCGCGCCTCACCGGTCTCCACGACGAGGCCGGCGGCGGTGCGCAGGCCCTTGCGGATCAGGTGATGGTGCACGGCGGCGGTGGCGAGCAGCGCCGGGATCGGGATGCGGTCCGGGCCGACCATGCGGTCGGACAGGATGATGATGTTGTAGCGGCCGTGGACGGCGGCCTCGGCGCGGTCGCAGAGCAGCTGCAGGGCTTCCGCCATGCCGGCGGCGCCCTTGGCGGCCGGATAGGTGATGTCGAGGGTCTTCGTGTCGAAGGAATCCTCGCGGTGGCCGATGCAGCGGATCTTCTCCAGGTCCTCGTTGGTGAGGATCGGCTGGCGGACCTCCAGGCGCTTGCGGCGCGAGGTGCCGTCGAGGTCGAACAGGTTCGGCCGCGGCCCGATGAAGGAGACGAGGCTCATGACGAGCTCCTCGCGGATCGGATCGATCGGCGGGTTCGTCACCTGGGCGAAGTTCTGCTTGAAGTAGGTGTAGAGCAGCTTCGACTTGGAGGAGAGGGCGGAGATGGGCGTGTCGGTGCCCATCGAGCCCACGGCCTCCTGGCCGGTGGTGGCCATCGGCTCCAGCAGGATCTTCACGTCCTCCTGGGTGTAGCCGAAGGCCTGCTGCTTATCGAGCAGCGGCACGTCGGTGCGCGAGGCGCGCGGCTCGACGGGCGGCAGGTCCTCGAGGATCAGCTGCGAGCGCTCCAGCCACTCCTTGTAGGGGTTGGAGGCGGCGAGCTGGGCCTTGATCTCCTCGTCCGAGATGATGCGGCCCTCGGCGAGGTCGACGAGGAGCATCTTGCCCGGCTGGAGACGCCACTTGCGCACGATCTCGCTCTCCGGAACGGGCAGCACGCCCATTTCGGAGGCCATGATGATGCGGTCGTCCTTGGTGACGAACCAGCGGGCGGGGCGCAGGCCGTTGCGGTCCAGCGTCGCGCCGATCTGGCGGCCGTCGGTGAAGGCGATGGAGGCCGGGCCGTCCCAGGGCTCCATGATCGCGGCATGGTACTCGTAGAAGGCGCGGCGCTGCTCATCCATGAGCTTGTTGCCGGCCCAGGCCTCGGGCACCAGCATCATCACCGCATGGGCGAGCGAGTAGCCGCCCTGGACGAGGAACTCCAGCGCGTTGTCGAAGCAGGCGGTGTCCGACTGGCCCTCGTAGGAGATCGGCCAGAGCTTGGAGATGTCGTTGCCGAAGAGCTCGGAATCGACGCTTGCCTGGCGGGCCGCCATCCAGTTGACGTTGCCGCGCAGGGTGTTGATCTCGCCGTTATGGGCGACCATCCGGTAGGGGTGGGCGAGCGACCAGGCCGGGAAGGTGTTGGTCGAGAAGCGCTGGTGCACGAGGGCCAGTGCGCTCTCGAAGCTCGGATCGTGCAGGTCCGGATAGTAGGAGCCGAGCTGGTCGGCCAGGAACATGCCCTTGTAGACGATGGTCCGGCACGACAGCGACACGGGGTAGTAGCCCTTGGTGCGCGGGTCGTTCAGGTCATAGACGAGGTTCGAGATGACCTTGCGCAGCACGAAGAGGCGGCGCTCGAACTCCTCCTCGCTCTCCACGCCCGGGCCGCGGGCGACGAAGATCTGCTTGTGCAGCGGCTCGGTCGGCTTGACGCTCTCGCCGAGCGAGGCGTTGTCGGTCGGCACGTCGCGCCAGCCGAGCAGCACCTGGCCCTCGTCGGCGACGACCTTCTCGATCGCCTCGCGGACGATGGCCTGGCCGGCCGGGTCGCGCGGGAAGAAGATGAAGCCGACGGCGTAGTGGCCGGGCTCGGGCAGGGAGAAGCCGAGCTTCGCCGCTTCCTTGCGGAAGAAGGCGTCGGGGATCTGGACGAGCATGCCGGCGCCGTCACCGGCGCGCGGATCGGCGCCGACGGCGCCGCGATGCTCGAGGTTGAGCAGGATCTGGATGCCGTCCTGGACGATCTTGTGGGACTTGCGGCCCTTCATGTCGGCGATGAAGCCGACGCCGCAGGAATCCTTCTCGTTGCGCGGATCATAAAGACCCTGCGCTTCCGGCAGGCCCGGATCGATCACGGCACGCGTGCGGTTTTTGGTGGCGGCCGGCGTATTGGCTTTCGTGGCGCGGCCCATGCCCGCCTCGACCCCCAGACCCGACATCGCACCAAAAGGCTGCGTGCTCATCATCCACCTCAATTGCGGCCAAAGCCGCGGTTCGTGCCCTCACCGTGACACAGGAAGCCGGCGCAAGCGACGGGACCATCCCGCCACCGACCGGCATGCAGATTCGGGGCCCTTTTCGTCCTCCCCGGAGCCCCTTGATCGGGGTCTTGACGGATAGGGCAGCGATGCTGACCTTTCTCCGGCCGTTATTTGACAGATTTCAAACAGCGACACAAGCGCCATTACGTGCCGCGAGGCGGCCCAGGATCACCTTTATTGCGAAGGCTCCCGCGATGGCATCCCGAAGGCAACGGATAAGCCCTTCGGGACGCAAGATTATGACCCTCAGGGGGATCGGGCGGGAACGGTCGCCGCGGGAGGGTTGGTCGCCTCCCCCGGCCGGGGCCACCGGAAGTCGTCGATGCGGCCGGTCATCGGGGCGGGGGCCTCGCCCCGCACCAGGACGGAGGCGGCGGCGCTGCCGGCCGGACGGGCGCCGCTTGCCCCCGCGAGCTGGCCGCCGACAGGCGCGGCCGTCGGGGCGGTGGTGCCGGCGGGCAGGGTCGGGTTGCCATGCAGGACGAAGACCGGGCCGATGGCGGGACGCGGCGGCGCGGCGGGTGCGGGCGTGCCCGGCGTGGTCGCGCCCGGGGCCGCGGCTTCCGGTCCCGCCGGTGGTGTCCCGGGAGCACCCGGGTCCGTGCCCGGCGGCAGGGCCGGCGTGATGCGGCCGACGAGATCGCGCCGCAGTTCCTGTTCGAGGAAGAGGGCGAGCTTGCGCGCGCCTGCCGTGGTGAAATGGACGCCGTCGGCGGTGCGCAGGCGGCGGATCTGGCCGGCGAAGTCGGGGCCGAACTGGGTGTAGTTGCCGTGCTCGTCGACGAAGCCGTTCCAGACATCGACGAAGGTGACGCCGTTGCGCTCGGCCCGTTCCTTGTAGATCGCGTTGAGCAGCTGCATGTGGGTCGACAGGCGCTGGCCGCGCAGCGGCGGCACGCCGACCCAGTAGACCGGCACGCCGCGCGCCTTCATGGCCTGCATCACCTGGTCGACGCGCTCGGCGTAGAGGCCGCGCCAGCGCTCGTCCTCGGGGTCCACCGTCTCGCGCTCGAGGCGGATGGCCTGGCGGTCGTTGGAGCCGACCAGCATGACGACGAAGTCGATCTTGGCGATGCCGGCGAAGGTTTCGGGCACCGCCTTGGCCCAGTCGAGGACATCCGGCCGCGTCAGGCCGGAGGCGAGCCGGCTACGGTCGATGATGCCGAGTTCGGGCACGTCCTCGAAGGCGGGCCCGAGGCCATAGGCGAGCCATTCCGCGAGATTGTCGCCGAGCACGAGGACGAAGGTGGTGGGGGCCGGCGCCTCGGCGGGCGCGCCGCCTTCCGTCGCCGCGCCGCGGGCCGTTGTGGTGGTCGGCGGGCGGACGGATTCTGTGGGGCGGGCGGCGCGCGGCGTCTGGCGAGAGCCCTGCGGGATCGACAGGATGCGCGGGCGCTGGTCACGCGGGGCGAGGAGATGCGGGTAGCGGTCGTCGACATAGGGCGACTGCGCGCCAGCCGGCACCGCCGCGAGGGCGGCGATGGCGAGGCAGGCCAGCAGCAGGAGATGTCGAAGAAGGGTCACCGGCAGGTCCGTCTGGTTCGAGGGACCGCCAGTCTAGCATCGCCCCGTCCGATGGGGACAAGTTTCACCGTCGGGTGAGGCGCCGCCTGGCTTTGCGGCGGAATATATCCCCGGGTCAGCCGCCGCGGCGCAGGCGCTGGAGCAGGGCGGCGGTCGGAAAACCGTCGGCGGGCATCCCCGCCCGCTGCTGGAAGCGCTGCAGGGCTTCGCGGGTTCCCGCGCCGAGCTTGCCGTCCACCGTGCCGCTGTAGAGCCCGACCTGGGCGAGGCGCTGCTGCAGCTCGATCCGCTCCTGCTGGGTGAGCGGCCGCTCGGCCGTCGGCCAGGGCCGCACGAAGCCGCCGCCGCCGCGCAGCCGGTCGGCGAGATGGCCCACCGCCATCGCGTAGTTCTCGGAGTTGTTGTACTTCATGATGACCCGGAAATTCGGGAGCATCAGGAAGGCCGGGCCGGCAGCGCCGCCCGGCAGGTGCAGGAAGGCCTGGTCGCCGCGGCGCGGGAAGGCCTGGCCGCCGACGCGGCGCACGCCGCGCGCCTCCCACTGGGCGACGGTCTGAGGCCGGTCGCGACCGGCCAGCGACAGGTCGAGCCCCGCCGGCACCGTCACCTCGTAGCCCCAGCCTTGACCCGCCTGCCAGCCTTCGGCCCGCAGGAGGTTGCCGGTCGACATCAGCGCATCGGGGACCGAGCCGACGAGGTCGATGCGCTGCGAGCCATTGGCCGAGCGCGCCGCGCGGAGGAAGGTCGAGGGCATGAACTGGGTGTGGCCGAAGGCGCCGGCCCAGGAGCCGCGGAAGGCGGCGGGGGCGACGTGGCCCTGGTTGATGATCTGCAGCGCCGCGACGAACTCGCCGCGGAAGAAATCCTGGCGGCGGCCATAGCAGGCGAGCGTGGCGGTGGCGCGGACGACGCTGGTATTGCCCTTGGCCTTGCCGAAGCTCGTCTCGATGCCCCAGATCGCGGCGATGATGTGCTTGTCGACGCCGGTCTCCTGCTGGGCCCGGTCGAAGGCGGCGCGATGGACCTGCAGCATCCGCCGGCCCTCGGCGATGCGGTTCGCCGCGACGAGGCCGTTGATGTAGTCCCAGGGCTGGCGGGAGAATTCCGGCTGCCGGTCGAGCAGGGCGAGGATGGAATTGTCGGGGCTGAGGCCGGCGGTTGCCTCGGCGAAGACCTGGGGGAGGACGCCGCGCGAGCGGGCCTGCTGCTCGAGGCCGCGCAGGCAGTCCTGGAAGCTGCCCTGTGCCATGGCGGGCGCTGCCGACAGCAATGCGAGCGCCAAGGCTGCGCCGAAAGTTCCGCGTCGATGCGTGTCGGTCGTCATGCCAAGCGCCTCCGGTGCGGAACGGGCAGCCCCAGGCTCCAAGGAAAACAACGCTTACGCTGAACGAAGAGTTAAGCGCGGCCTGCCGATGCCGTCCATGGGTCAGTCGCGGGCAAGGCGGATATCGACCTCGGCCGCGACGAAACGCCATTCCTCGGTGGCCCGGAGGCGGGCGAGCATGGCGTCGAACTCTGTCTCGGCATCAGGCGAAAACTCGAACCAGGTGAGGAAATCGTAGGCACCGCCAAGCTCGCGGCAATGGTGCAGACGGCGGGCGATGGCGGGCAGATAGTCCATGCCGATGGCGGTATGGCGCGAGCGCTCCTCGAAGATGGCGCGGCGTTCGTCCTGGGCGAGGTCCCACCAGGCCTCGGATTTGCGGATGGGGATGAGGGCGGCGCGCCTCGCCTGCGGACGGCCAAGGCCTTCCTGGCGGGCGGCGAGCTGGCCCATCTCGCTGCTGGTCGCATAGCGGACATTGCTGGTCGTGCCGGTGAGCGTCCAGGTCCCCGGGGGCGGGGGCCCGCCGGTCGTCACCGCGAGGCGTGGCGCGACCGGCAGCGGCGGGCCGCTGACCCCGGTCACCGCGGTGATGCGCCAGTCGCCGCTGTCTCCGGCGGTGAAGGCGACGGTCATCGGTGCGGCCATACGGCGGTCCTCCTGCCGGCCGCCGTTACAAGGCCCGTGCCAGCTGGCGCCTCAGCCGCGGCGCAGGCGCTCGAGGAACGCGCGGTCGGCCTCGCCCGTCTGCGGCATGCCGAAGCGGCCCTGCATGGTTCGCACCGCCTGTTTCGACTTGTCGCCGAGGATGCCGTCGACATCGCCGAGGTCGAAGCCGAGGCGGTTCAGCCGTGTCTGGATCTCTTCCCGGTCGGCATGGGTCAGCCCGCCCTCGCCGGGCGGCCAGGGCTTGGAGAAGCGGCCCGCGCCGCGGATCCGGTCGCCGAGATGCGCGACGGCGAGAGCATAGGAATCGGCGTTGTTGTAGCGCTTGATGACGTTGAAGTTGGAGGTCAGCAGCAGGTGCGGGCCGCCCTCGCCAGCCGGCTTCCAGAGCGTCGCCTCGGCGCCGCCGACGAGCGATCCCTCGCCGATGCGCCGGACGCCGGAAGCCGCCCAGCCGTCGAAGCTCTTGCGCTGGCCGCGGTTGCCGGGAAGGCCGGGCGCGTGGACCTCCATGCCCCAGGGCACGCCCGGCTGCCAGCCGTTGCGGCGCAGGTAGTTCGCCGCCGAGCCCATGGCGTCGGGGATCGAGGTCCAGATGTCGCGGCGGCCATCGCCGGTGAAGTCCACGGCGAAGGCATGGAAGCTCGTCGGCATGAACTGGACATGGCCCATGGCCCCGGCCCAGGAGCCGATCATGTTCTGCGGCGTGGTGTCGCCGGACTGGAGGATGCGCAGGGCGGCGATCAGCTCGCGGCGGAAGAAGTCGGCGCGCCGGCCGGCGGCGGCCAGCGTCGCCATGGCCTGGATGACGTAGTGCTCGCCGCGGGACGTGCCGTAGGAGGTCTCATTGCCCCAGATGGAGCAGACGATCTCGCCGGGCACCCCGTAGCGGGACTGCACCGCCTGGAAGGTCGCGGCATGCTCGCGGATGGCAGCGCGGCCATTGGTCACCCGCTTGTTGGAGGCGCGCACGTCGACGTAATCGCCGAGGGTGCGGCGGAACTCCGGCTGGCGCTGGGAAAGCTCGATGACGCGCGGGTTGGGCTGCACGCCGGAGAAGGCGCGGTCGAAGGTGGCGCGGGAGACACCGGCCGAGGAGGCGGCGGGCCAGAGGCCGGCGACGAAGCTTTCGAAGGACTGGGCCTCCGCCGGCCCCACGAGACCGGGGGTCGCAAGGGTTGCGAGGCCGGCGAGGGCGGCGCGGCGGGACAGGGTGATGCGGGGCGGCGCGAGAAGGGGGCGTGCGACCATGGCGGCGGAGCCTCGACGAGCGGGGAGCGCGGACTGATTCGCATGAGAAGGTAGCGCGGATGTGGCGGCGATGCGCGGGGCCGCGCCAGCCCCTGGCCTCAGTTGCCGACGGCGCGGCGCGGCAGGGGGCCGAGGGGATCGCTGCTGCAAACGCGGTTCCGGCCGGCGATCTTGGCGAGGTAGAGCCGGCGGTCGGCGACCGCGACGAGGTCTTCGAGCGGCAGGCCGCTGCCCGGCAAGCGGACGGCGACGCCGAAGCTGCCGGTCACGGTGAGGCCGGGCGCTGTGGCGACGACCACTCGCTCCAGCGTCCGGCGCAAAGCCTCGGCGCGGGCGGTCGCCTCGTCCTCGTCGCCGGGCAGCAGGACGATGAATTCCTCGCCGCCATGGCGGCCGAACGCGGCCTCGGGGCCGAGATGGGCGCCGAGCGTCTCGGCGATGGCGCGCAGCACGTCGTCGCCGACGCCATGGCCATGGCCGTCGTTGATGGCCTTGAAGTGGTCGATGTCGAAGAGGATCACTGCCATCGGGCCGCCGCCGGCATCCGAGGCGGCGAAGGCATGATCGGCCGCCTCCTGCAGGGCGCGGCGGTTGAGCAGGCCAGTCAGCATGTCGGTGCGCGAGAGGTGGCGCAGGCGCTCGGAGAGGCGCATCTGCTCCTCCTCGAGTTCGAGGCGACGGCGCTGCTGGAGGCGCAGCATCTCGAGGCCCTCGAACATGGCGCGCACCTCGGCGCTGGCGGATTGCTGGCGCGGCGGGTCGGACAGGTCGCCATTGGCGATGCGCAGCACCTGCCGATGGGCGGTCATCAGCGGCCGGAACAGGCCGTCACGGAAAACGAGGGCGATGGCGAGGATGGCGAGCACCGCAACCGTGGTGAGCAGCAGCGAGGCGAGCACCATCAGGTAGGACTGGTGGCTGAGCTTCTCGATGGTCACCCGCGAGGCGGCGGCGACCTTGTCGCGCAGCTCCTCGACCGGCTTCATGCCCGGCACATAGAGGCGGGTGAAGGTGTCGGCATCGGGCCGCGGCTCGTCGGAGCGCAGGGCGGCGATCCGCTCGACGAAGGGGAGGGCGCCGCGGAAATAGGTGTCCTCGACGGTGGCGACTGCCTGCTCGAGACCGGTGCCCGGCAGGAAGGCCGCGGCATAGTTGCGCAGGGCGGCGCGCAGCATGTCGATGCGGGTGCGGGTGGTGGCGATGGCGGCATCGAGGCGGGGATGGACCGCCTCGTCGCTGGTGAGCTTCATCACCACGAAGGAGCCGAGGCGGCCGGTCTCCTCCCGCAGGGCGCCGGCGACGGTGTTGATGATGACGTCGGAGGCAAGCTCGGAGGCTTCCAGCACCGCGTCGTGGCCGAGGGCCTCCCGGAGCCTCCCCGCCGTATCGGCGGCGGTGAACATGGCCTCGATGGCCTGCCGCGTCGGTGCGCCGCCGCGATAGGCGGCCGGACGGGCGATGACGGCATCCACTGCCGCGCGGCCGGCGGCGAGGTCCTCGCGCAGCTGGCGGGCAATCTGGGCGATGGCCTGGGAGCGCGCGTCGCGACCGATCTGCGCCTCGGCGACGGCGATGTCGCGGTCGGTCAGCGCCCTGCGGGCGGCGAGGGCCGCGGCGAGGATGGCGCGATCCTCCTCGCGGCCGCCCATGGCGCTGTTGGCGGGGCCGCGTTCGGCGGACACGGAGGTGGCGGCGATCAGCGAGGCATGGAAGCGCTGCAGCTGCTCGCCGGCGCGGCGATAGCGCATGTGATCGGAGAGGTTGGCGTGCAGCGACAGGACTCCCAGGGCGAGGCAGGCTGCAGCCGCCACGACCCCACCGAGCCACTGGAGATGCTGGATGCGGATAACCAAACCAAGGGAACCTAAATCACACGTCGTCCGTGGGGGTAGCACGGTAGGCGCTAAGCAATCCTGAACGTGACCTCGGGTCAACGGCCCTTCCACACGGCGGCGCGGCAGGCCGCTGCGCCTTTCATTCTCCCCTTTTCGGGCCTATGAAGGGGCCGGTTCGGGTCACGCCCTCGCGCGCTGCAGGACACCCCGACCCGTTCCCGCTAGACTGCCGGACCGAATCGCAAGGCTCGCGCGGGCGCGCCCGTGGCGTGCCCCAAGGAGAGATCGAGGCTCATGGCCGAACCCGCCCGTACCGACGTCAACGAAGCCGATTATGGCGCCGACAGCATCAAGGTCCTCAAGGGTCTCGACGCCGTCCGCAAGCGCCCCGGCATGTATATCGGCGACACCGATGACGGCTCGGGCCTCCACCACATGGTCTACGAGGTCGTCGACAACGCCATCGACGAGGCGCTGGCCGGCCACGCGACGGAAGTGACGGTGACGCTGAACGCCGACAATTCGGTGACCGTCACCGACAACGGCCGCGGCATCCCGACCGACCTGCATCCGACCGAGGGCATCTCGGCGGCCGAGGTCATCATGACCCAGCTCCATGCCGGCGGTAAGTTCGACCAGAACTCCTACAAGGTCTCCGGCGGCCTGCACGGCGTCGGCGTCTCGGTGGTCAACGCCCTGTCGACCTGGCTGAAGCTGAACATCTGGCGCGGCGGCAAGGAGCATTTCGTCGAGTTCCGCCACGGCGACCCGGTGGCGCCCCTCATCGAGGTCGGCCCGGCCAACGGCAAGCGCGGCACGGCCGTGACCTTCCTCGCCTCCACCGACACCTTCACCATGGTGGAGTACGACTTCGCCACGCTGGAGCACCGGCTGCGCGAGCTCGCTTTCCTCAATTCCGGCGTGCGGATCGTCCTGACCGACCGGCGGCATGTGGAGGAGAAGCGCGTCGAGCTGTTCTACGAGGGCGGCGTCGAGGCCTTCGTGCGCTATCTCGACCGCAACAAGACGCCGCTGGTGCCGAACCCGATCATGCTCAAGGCCGAGCGCGACGGCATCACCGTCGAGGTCGCGCTGTGGTGGAACGACAGCTACCACGAGAACGTGCTGTGCTTCACCAACAACATCCCCCAGCGCGACGGCGGCACCCACCTCGCCGGCTTCCGCGGCGCGCTGACCCGCCAGGTGACGAACTATGCCGAGAGCTCTGGCGTCACCAAGAAGGAGAAGGTCGACCTCACCGGTGACGATTGCCGCGAGGGCCTGACCGCCATCATCTCGGTCAAGGTGCCGGATCCGAAGTTCTCCTCGCAGACCAAGGACAAGCTGGTCTCGTCGGAAGTCCGTCCGGTGGTCGAGAGCATCGTCAACGAGGCGCTGTCCACCTGGTTCGAGGAGCATCCGGCCGAGGGCAAGGCCATCGTGCAGAAGGTGGCGGAAGCTGCCGCGGCGCGCGAGGCCGCCCGCAAGGCGCGCGAGCTCACCCGCCGCAAGACGGCGCTCGACGTCGCCTCGCTTCCGGGAAAGCTCGCCGACTGCCAGGAGCGCGACCCCGCCAAGTCCGAACTCTTCATCGTCGAGGGTGACTCGGCCGGCGGCTCCGCCAAGCAGGGCCGCGACCGCGCCTTCCAGGCGGTGCTGCCGCTGCGTGGCAAGATCCTCAACGTCGAGCGCGCCCGCTTCGACAAGATGCTCTCGTCGGAAATGATCGGCACGCTGATCATGGCGCTCGGCACCGGCATCGGCCGCGACGAGTTCAACATCGAGAAGCTGCGCTATCACAAGATCATCCTGATGACGGACGCCGACGTCGACGGCTCCCACATCCGGACCCTGCTGCTCACCTTCTTCTTCCGGCAGATGCCGGAGATCATCGAGCGCGGCCATATCTTCATCGCCCAGCCGCCGCTCTACAAGGTCAGCCGCGGCAAGAGCGAGACCTACATCAAGAACGAGCGCGCGCTGGACGACTACCTGATCTCCGGGGGCATCGAGGACAGCCTCCTCGTGCTCGGCTCGGGCGAGATCTGCGCCGGTCCCGACCTTGCCGCCATCGTCGAGGAGGCGCGGCAGGTGAAGAACCTGATCGCCGCCGTCCATTCCCGCTACAGCCCGGCCGTGGTCGAGCAGGCGGCGATTGCCGGCGCGCTCAATCCGGCGCTCGCCCGCGATCCCGCCCGTGCGGCGGAGCTCGCCACCGAGATCGCCCGCCGGCTCGACGCCATCTCCGACGAGATCGAGCGCGGCTGGGAAGGCTCCTTCGACGGCGAGCGCTACCTGTTCTCGCGCACCGTGCGCGGCGTGAAGGAAGTCGCCATGCTCGACGGCGCGCTCCTCTCCTCGCTGGAGGCGCGCAAGCTCGACGAGTACTCGGCCCGCCTCGGCGCCGTCTACGACAAGCCCGCCCACTTCCGCCGCAAGTCCGGCGAGGACCTGGTCGCCGGCCCCATGGCGCTGTTCGAGCTCGTTCGCGACGCCGGCGCCCACGGCATCAAGCTGCAGCGCTACAAAGGCCTCGGCGAGATGAACGCCGAGCAGCTCTGGGAGACGACGCTCGACCGCAATGCCCGCTCGCTCCTGCAGGTGAAGATCAAGGAGATCGACGAGGCCGACGACATATTCGTCAAGCTGATGGGCGACGTGGTGGAGCCGCGGCGCGAGTTCATCCAGGAGAACGCGCTGAGCGCGACGGTCGACGCCTGAGGCAGGAGGTTAGCCGTGGCTCGTCCGCCAGATGGGCGTGTCACGGCTCCAAGACGCGACGGCGGATGGCGTCGACGACGTTCGAATAGTCGTCGGTCCAGGTGCGGACACTGGCGGGTGCCTCGACCCGCCGCCAGTTCGGGTCATCGGCGAGCTGCCCGAGGGCCCTCGGCGAGCGCGCCACGATGGCGACCTCGGCTTTGGCGAGCAGGGTGACATCGGGATCGCCGATGGGGTTCCGGTCCGCCTTGGCTGCCGTCACCATATCGTTGGCCTTGGCCGAGGCGGCCACCACCGAGGCAAGCTCCATGCTGCGGTTGGTGATGTTGAAGAGCAGGGCGCCATCGGGCGTCAGCTTGGCGCCATAGCCGGCGAGGGCCTCGGCCGTCAGCAGGTGCACGGGAACGGCGTTGGAGCTGAAGGCATCCAGGATGATGAGATCGTAGGGCTGCGGTTCGTCGGCGAGGGTCAGCCGGCCGTCGCCAGTGACGACGCGGGCGCCGGGCGTGCAGGCGGACAGCGAGCGGAAGAGCCGCTGGTCCTGGGCGATCTTCACCACGACGGGATCGATCTCGAAGAAGACCCATTCTTCGCCGGGCCTGGCGTGACAGGCGAGGGAGCCCATGCCGAGCCCGACCACCGCGACGCGGCCGATCCGGCCGCCGCGGAGTGTGCGGACCGCCTCGATCGCCTCGCTATAGGGACCGCCCCGGTAGAAATAGCTGACCGGTTCCGGCCGGTCGCGGACCGGGCTGCCATCGGCGTTCCTCACCCGCTCGGCGCCATGAACGGTGGTGCCATGGACGAGAAACCGGCCGTTGCCCGATGCCGTCTCCGTCACTTCGTGAACGGCGAAGAAGGAGCGCTCGCGGGCAAGCGGCGGGTTGAGGGCGTCCGGCTTCTGGGCTGTGGCGGCGAGAAGGGCGGTGCTCATCATGAGAGCCACGGGCCTCTCCCGGCTGAGGGCGGTCAGGCCGCCGAGGAGCAGGACGGCGATGAGGAAGGCCCAGACCGGGACTGCGGCCAGCGTGTCCTTCAGCACGACCGGGCTCAGGGTGAAGGCCACGAGCGCGAGAACGGCGAGCAGGAGGCGCGTCGCGCCGAGGGCGGCGAGGCCCTTCATCACCCCGGGCCGGCACAGCACCGTCGCGACCAGGAGGATCGGATATTCGAGCAGGCTCGAGAACAGCACCGGGGCGACGAGGCTCGCGAAGGCTCCGCCGATGACCCCACCGAGCGAGAGGAGGACATAGAATTCGGTCAGGCGGGCGACCGGCGGTCGGCGACGGTAGAGTTCGCCGTGGCAGACCATGGTCGCGACGAAGAAGAAGCCGATATGCAGGGCCGCGGCGAGGAGCCAGGGCACCGTCGCGCCAAGCACGTGCGAGATCAGCAGGACGGCGAGCAAGGCCGGCTGCACGGCCAGCATCGTGGCGTGGAGTTTTTCGGCGCCGTCGCGGAACGCCAGGACGAAGGTCAGGAGGAAGATCGCCAGCGGCACGACCCACAGGAGCGGCACGGCCGCGACGTCCGTCGTCACATGCGCCGTGACGGCCACCAGCAGGCCGGACGGGACCGCCGACAGACCGATCCAGGCCGCGCGTTCGCCCCAGCCGACCCGCACGCTGGCCAGCGGCGGCGCCTTCGCCGCCGCCTCGCGCGGCGAGGCCAGGAGCATGGCCCCGCACAGGGCGATGATGGCGCCGAGCCCGGCGAAGCCCAGCGACCAGAACCCCGACTGCATGTTCAGCGGCAGGAGCGGCTCGATCACGAAGGGATAGGCGATCAGCGCCATGAAGGAGCCGAGATTGGAGGCGCCATAGAGGAAATAGGGGTCGGTGGCGGCGCCATGGCCGGTGCGTGCGAACCAGGCCTGCAGCAGCGGGCCATTGGCGGAGACCGCGAAGAACGGCAGGCCCACCGACACCGCGAACAGGCCGAGCAACCAGAACGCCTCACCCTCGACGGGCGGGCGGCCCCATCCCGGGGCGAGGCCGATCGGCAGGGCGAGGCTGGCGACGAGGACGATCAGCGCCAGATGCACCGCGACGGCATGCCGCGGGGCCAGCCAGCGCGTGAGACCGTGGGCATAGAGATAACCGAGCAGCAGGACGGCCTGGAAGAAGACCATCGCCACGGACCAGACGCCCGGGGCGCCGCCGAGCTTGGGCAGCACCATCTTGGTGAAGAGGGGCTGGACGCTGAACAGCAGGAACGCCGAAACGAAGATTCCCAGCGCGAAAACCGGGAGTGCGAGCCGCATCACCGTCGACGATCGGCCGTCCAGGCCCTGCGTCATGGTGGGGTCAAGGGACGACATTCGGGCGCCTCGTTCGCAAAGAGTGCGCGATCGTGCCCGCGGCGCCTTAAAGCCCGGTTACGTAGAGTTGCTTAGGATGAAGGGATGGGCCGCCGGTTCGGCTCATCGGGTGCGGCACCTTCACTCCTGCGCGATGCCGCCCTCTTGCAGGACCTTGGCCCAGCGCGGGATCTCCCGTGCGACGAGACCGCCGAGGACCTCGCCGCCGCGTTCGGCCGGCGTGGGCAGGACGAAGCCAAGTTCGAGCAGCCGCGCCTGCACGCCCGGATCGGCCAGTGCGGCATCCATGGCGGCGGACAGCCGGTCGCGGATGGCCGGCGGCAGGCCGCGCGGGGCGAAGAGCCCGTTCCAGGTCGAGACCTCGAAGCCCGGCAGGCCGCTCTCCGCCGCCGTCGGAACGGAAGGGATGATGCCGACGCGCTCGCTCGTTGCGACGGCGAGGGCCTTCAGGCTCCCGGCATTGATCTGGGAGATGGCGCCGCTCAGCGAGATGCAGCTGAAATCCGCGTGGCCGCCGACGAGGTCGCTCATGGCCTGCGATCCGCCGCGATAGGCGACGCGCACCGCGCGGGTGCCCATCATGCCATGCAGCAGCGTGCAGAAGGTATGGGTCGGCGACCCGACGCCGATATGGGCCTCCGACAGACCCTCGGGCTTGGCGCGCAGCGCCGATCGCAGGTCGGCGAGCGTCGTGCCGGGGAAGTCGCGGCGGGCCACCACCACTGCCGGCACCGACGCCGTGAGGCCGATCGGGGTGAAGTCGGCCAGCGGCTGGTAGCCGAGGCTGCGATATTGCGAGACGGCCACCGCATGGGTGCCCATGTTGCCCATGATCAGCGTGTGCCCGTCGGGCGCGGCCCGCGCCACACGGCGCGCCGCGAGCGTGCCGGCAGCCCCCGCCTCGTTCTCGATCAGCACGGGGCGGCCGAGCGTCTTGGCGAGATGTTCGCCGATGATGCGCGACAGCGTGTCGTTGGTGCCGCCGGCGGCATAGGGCACGACCAGGGTGATCGCCCGCTGCGGATAATCGGCGGCCGCGGGGCCGGCAAGGGCAGCGCTGGCGAGGCCCGCGGCGAGGCATGCGATTAAGGCTGCGCGCGTCATGGTGCCGTCCCTCCGCCGGGCCGCATGGCGCGGCCTCATCTGTTCACATGATCATGTTGTGGTTTTGCGACCCTGCGGTCCATGATCGATTTTGGCGACATCGATACCGGAGCGGGTATGGACTGGCTGGACCATCACCTCCTCACGCAGTTCCTCGTCGTCGCCGAGGAAGGGCAGGTCTCGCGGGCGGCCGCCCGGCTCGGGATCGAGCAGCCGCCGCTGAGCCGCGCCCTGCAGAAGCTGGAGCTTCGCGTCGGGGCGCGGCTGCTGGCGCGCCGCCCCCGCGGTGTCGAATTGACCGAGGCAGGGCGTCTTTTCCGCGACGGCGCCCTGCGGCTGCTTGCGGATGCTGATCGGCTGGCCGAGACGACGCGGCAGACCGCGCGTGGCGAGCGGGGCCGCCTGGTGATCGGCGTCACGGCGACCAGCGCCCTCCACGCGGCGGTGCAGGACCGGCTCGGGCGGTTCCGGGCCTGCTACCCGGACATTGCGCTGACGCTGCAGGAGGGACAGAGCGCGCAGCTGGTGGACGCGCTGCGCGGCGCGAGTCTGGATGCCGCCTTCCTGTGGACCCCTCCGGCCGACGGGCTGTCGACCTGCGACATGACCAGCGAGCCGCTCGTTGCCGCCGTGCCGGAGGCCGTGGCGCAGCGGCTCGGCACCGGACCGATCCGGATTGCCGCCCTCGCCGATGCGACCTTCATCGTCTATGGTCGCCGCGACGGATTCGGTCTCTTCGCCGCCACGATCGCCGCCTGTCACCGGGCCGGGTTTTCGCCGCGCTTCGGCGCGGAGGCCGCGCGGCTGAGTGCCGCCGTGGCGATGGTGGGCCTCGGCCTCGGGGTGGTGCTGCTGCCCCAGACCCTGCGCATGATCGCCCATCCCGGCGTCGTCTATCTCCCCTTCGCGCCGGAGGAAGGCCTGACGACGGAGCTGCGTCTCGTCATGCCGCTCCAGCCGGGCGGCGAGGCGGCGGCGAAGTTCCGCCGGTTCATCATGGCTTCTGCGATCAGCCCCTGAACTGCTGATCCCCCGGCGTTCAGAACCGGCCCGAGACCGTCAGCCTGAGCGCCCGCGGCTCCACCGGCTTGAAGTGACGGTCGGCAATGCCGCCGGCGGGCTCGCCGGGCAGGCGCGAGGTGTAGAAATAGTCGATCTGGCTGGCCGCGACGTTGAACAGGTTCAGCACGTCGAGCTGCACGGCCACGCCATTGTCGAAGCGATAGCCGACCCGGCCGTTGACCAGCGTGGTGGCCGGGGCCTTCTGGCTGTTGTCCTCGATGAGAGGGCGCGGCCCGAAATAGCGCAGCCGCATGCCGCCATACCAACCCGTCGCGCCGCCGAGGGTGAAGCCGGCCGCGGCGATGGCGACCGGCGCCCCCGGCACGAAGGGCCCGGCGGGATCGGCATTGGTGAAGCGCGTGCGGGTATAGGCGATCTCGGCGTCGAGGGTGACCCAGGCGGCCGGCTGCCATTTCGCCGTCCATTCGACGCCGATGCGGCGGCTGGGGCGGCTCGGCTCTGTGGTGCCGGCATCGCCGACGAAGAGGTTCTCCGAGGCGAAGTCGAGCCCGAAGACGGCAAAGCTGGTCTCGAGCCCGGCGACAGGCCGGTAGCGCAGGCCGGCCTCTGCGCCGCGCGACTTCACCAGCAGCGGCACTCGGTCGACGGGCGTGACCTTGTCCCTCGGATCGACGGTGATGGTGGCGCCGCGGGCGTCGTTGGAGTGGAAGCCCTCGCCGTAGTTCAGGAACAGTTCGGCGCCGTGGAAGGGGCCGAGCACGAGGCCGAGCTTGGGGCTGACGATGGCGGCCTGAGCGCGGCCGGAATTGGCGGCCGTGTCGCTTGCCACCGAGGCGGTGTACCAGTCGACGCGGGCCCCGGCCGTGGTGCGGGCCCAAGGCGTCCAGCGCAGCGTTGTCTCGGCGAAAAGGGCGGCGCTGGTCTCCCTGACACGGTCGTCGCGCACCACGTCGAGGAGGTCGCGCGCCTGCGTCCGTGACAGGCCGACGCGGATGTCATCGTGGCGCGTCTGGAGGCCGACCCGGGTCTCCAGCGGGATCGTGCCGAGGCGCCCGAACCAGGTGTGGCTGGCATTGAGGCCGATGAGGGTGCGCTGGTCCCGCTGGCGGAACTGGTCGCCGCGGACCGGATCATCGAGATAATAGGTGAAGTTGTTCCACAGGTTGAGCCCGGAGCGGATGACATAGCCCTCGACGCGCGAGGCGCTGTCGGCCTCGCTTCGGCTCCAGCGGCCGGACAGGCTGAATCGGTGGGCATTGCCGCCGTCGGTCGGATCGAGCGAGCCGAACCGGTCGATGAGGCCGCTCGCCACGGCGCGCACCGGCACCTGGTCGGTCGACGTCCAGCGGTTCGCATAGGCCATGGCGGTCAGCGAGAAGCCGTTGGTGTCGGTGCCCTGGCTGTAGCGCAGCAGGCCGGAGAACTTGCGGATGTCGTCGGAGACCTGCCACGGCCCGCGATAGATCGTCGTGTCGATCGCCGCGAGGATCGTGCCCTCGCCGAGCGCGCCGGAGCCGGCGACGAGATTGCGCCAGTGGCCGTAGCTGCCGATCGTCGTCTGGACGAGGCCACGGTCGAGCCGGTCGACATAGTTGATGCGGACGGAGCCGGCCGAGGCGAAATCGCCCTCGTCGGCATAGTAGGGGCCTTTGCGGAACCACACGCCGCCGACCAGTTCGGGGATGAGGAAATTGAGGTCGGCATAGCCCTGGCCATGGCCGTGGCTGCGCATGTTCACAGGCATGCCGTCGACATGGATGGCGATGTCGGTGCCGTGGTCGAGGTTGAAGCCGCGCAGGAAGTACTGGTTGGCTTTGCCCTCGCCGCTGTGCTGCGTGACGATGAGGCCCGGAATGGCCTCGAGCACCTCGCCCGGCCGCGTCACCGGGCGGGACTGGATCTCCGCGGCGGAGATGGTGCCCTCCGAGGCGGCGCGCTGGGGAGCGGGACCGTCATCGGGAATGGTGCGGCCGGCGCCGGGTCGCTCGGCGCTGATGGTGATCTCGGGGAGGGCGGTCTGGCCATGCGCGGTGCCCGACAGGAGCATCGCTGCGACCGTCGCCCACCTGCCACCTGTTCTCGCCGCGCCCCAGGCCATGCCTTCCCCCCGCCGGAACGTTGCGCGGGACGGCCGTGAGGGACAAGTCCAAAATATGAGCTTTTCGCCGAAAAATCATACTCGCTGGAGGCTGGTGGCGGCGACCGGGCGGGCTAGTGTGGTGGGGTTCGGCCAAGGACGGGTCCCATGCAGCGCATCACCATCACCATCGACGACGATCTGCTGGACGTGGTCGACAAGCTGGCCGCGCGACGTGGCTATGCGAGCCGCTCCGAGGCCATCCGCGACCTCGTCCGCGCCGCCGCCGTGGACGAGGCGGCGGAAGATCGCGCGGCGCCCTGCTGGGCGACGCTGACCTATGTCTATGACCACCACACCCGCGATCTTGCCCGCCGCATCACCGGCATGCAGCACCACCACCACGACCTGTCCGTCTCGACCCTCCACGTCCACATGGACCACCACGAATGCCTCGAGGTGTCGGTCCTGAAGGGGCCCGTCGGGGAGGTCCGCGACTTCGCCGACAGCGTCGTCACGCAACGGGGGGTGCGGTTCGGACGCCTGCAGATCTTCCCCGGCCAGGCTCACGCCCACGGCGACGGCCCCGCCCACGACCACTGAGCCGGGCAGCGCGAGAAAACCGTGACGGGGCCGGCGGCGTAGGTCACGACAAGACCGGCCTGGAGAGTTCGCATGACCTGCCGCCTTGCCATCCTCGCTGTCCTGCTGTGCTCGGCCATGCCAGCCGCGGCGTCGGAGCCCGACCGCGTCCGCATCGGCGCCTTCGCGCTGGACCGCACCGAGGTGACGATCGGCCGGTTCCGTGCCTTCGCCCGGGCCGCAGGGCTGGTCACGACGGCCGAGCGCGAGGGCGGTGGCTTCGAGTTTGCCGCCGGCTGGACGCGGCGGCCCGGCTGGACCTACGAGCGGCCGCAGGGCGCGCCCGGCGCCGATCTAGAGCCGGCGGTGCATGTCACCTGGGAGGAGGCTGGCGCCTATTGCCGCTCCGTCGGCGGGCGGCTGCCCACCATGGCCGAGTGGCGGCAGGCCGCCTATACCGAGACGCGCGCCACGCCGACCGATGGGTTCGAGCGCGGCCGCACCTATGCCTATCCGGTCGGTGACCAGCCTGACGGCATGAACAACAACCGCCGCGCCCATGTGGCCGTCGCCACCACGAAGCGGGGCGTCAACGGCCTCTTCGACATGGGCGCCAATGTCTGGGAATGGATCGCCGACCGGCGCGGTGATGATGCGCTGACGGCGGGCGGGTCGTGGTGGTACGGCCCGTCCCAGGCGCAGGCGTCGGGCGCGCAGTGGAAGCCGGCGGCCTTCTTCGCCGTCTATGTCGGGTTCCGCTGCGCCTACGACATCCGCGACTGAGGCGTCAGAGGCTCGCGGCGGCGCGGGCGGCCTGGTCGTAGAGGCCGGAGAGGGCACGCATCTCGGTGGCGATGCGGCTGAGGATCGCCGCCTCCGTGCCGAAGGCCTTGACCCCCTGGATCAGCAGCGCCTCGCGGATCTCGTGATAGCGCGTCACCACCTCGGCGCCCTTCTTGGTCACCGAGATGGCCTTCTCCTTGCCGATCTTCTCGCCCTTCACCAGGCCCGCCGTCTCCAGCTTCTTCACCGCATAGGTGATGAGGTGGGTGTCCTCGACGTTCAGCACGAGGGCGATGTCGGCCATGCGCTTCGGCCGGCCGCGATGATAGACCGTGTGGAGGATCATGTTCTCCAGCGGCGACAGCCCCGGCGCTCCGGCGGCAGCGGCGCAGCGCACCGTCCAGCGGTGGAAGGCATGGCTGACCATGATCATCCCGAACTCGAACTCCGAGAGTGCGGGCATCTCGCCGGCGGCGAGATGGGCCGAGGAGACGATCGGGCCAAGCGGCACGGCGGGCTTCATCGCAAGGCTCCTCCGAGATGGGCCACAGAGGATGCCTGTACTTTTCGCCGAGATCAAATAGATAATTTAGCGAGAAAACATCAACGTCATGTTGACAAGACTTCGGTCGTGACGGATCGTCGGCTCACGATCTCCGCAGCCGATCCTGCGGGCCGAACACGCCTCGCGTGCACGCTTGTGCCGCGTTGCGGAATTCGACCTTGTCATTACCGCTGAACGGCGATCCAATTCGAAGAAGGGCAAAAAGCCCGACCGCCACAATGGCGGACGCAGTCCAGAGACCGGAACAGGAGTCCCGCCACATGTTCGACCGCCGCCAGTTCGTCGCCGGCCTCGCCGGCACGACCGTCCTCGCCGCACCCACCGTTCTGCGCGCGCAGACGGCCTGGGACATGCCCGTGCCCTATACCGACGGCACCTACCACACCCAGAATGTCCGCTGGTGGGTGGATGAGATCGCCAAGGCCACCAACAACGGCATCAAGATCCAGGTCCATTCCAACAACTCGCTGATCCGCCTGCCGGAGATCCTGCGCGCCGTCGGTTCGGGCCAGGTCGCCGCCGGTGAGATCCTCATCAGCCAGTTCGGCAACGAGGACCCGATCTTCGAGCTCGACTCGATCCCTTTCCTCGCCCAGGGCTTCGACCAGGGCCAGGCGCTCTACGCCGCCTCCAAGGCTGCGCTGGAAGCCGCCTGCCAGCGTCGCGGCATCCGCGTGCTCTACTCGGTCGCCTGGCCGAGCCAGGCCTTCTACTCGAAGACCCCGATCAACTCGGCCGCCGACATGCGCGGCATGAAGTTCCGCACGGTGTCGCCGATCACCTCGCGCATGGCCGAGCTGCTCGGCGCGGTGCCGACGCTGGTGCAGGCCTCGGAAGTCCCGCAGGCCTTCGCCACCAACATCGTCACCGGCATGATCACCTCGGGCGCCACCGGCGTGCAGTCGCGCGCCTGGGAGTTCTCGAGCCAGTTCGTCAACCTGCGCGCTTCCATGCCGAAGAACGCGGTGCTGGTGAACGAGCGCGCCTGGCAGCGCCTGCCGGAAGCGGTCCGCAAGGCGATGACCGAGGTCTCGGCCAAGGCCGAGGAGCGCGGCTGGAAGCTCGCCGGCGAGGTCGAGACCAACTCGATCGAGGAGCTGCGCAAGAACGGCATGACCATCGTCGAGCCGTCGGCCCAGCTGCTCACGGACGTCAAGGCGGTCGGCGCCAAGCTGACCGAAGAATGGGTCGCCAAGGCCGGTGATACCGGCCGCGCGGTGATCGCGGACTTCCGCAAGCGCATCGGCGCCTGAGCCTGACGAGGCCGGGCCGCCGCGGCGGCCCGGACCTCCGGGCCCGCCGCCTCCCCGCAGCCCTTTTCTCGTCATGCGCGCCGGGCGATCACATCGCGGCCGGCGGCCCCGGACCTCCCATGCGGAAATCACTCGACCTTCTCTACACCGGCGCCGCCTGGGCGGGCGCCGGATGCGTGCTCGCCATCTGCATCCTGATGATGGCGCAGGCGATCCTGCGGCTCGGCGGCGGCATGATCCGCGGCGCCGACGACATCACCGCCTGGATCTGCGCCGGGGCCGCCCTCCTGCCGCTGGCCGCCACCTTCAAGCGCGGCGAGCTCGTCCGCATGGGCATCTTCATCGACCGCTTCGACGATCGCACGGCGCGGTGGATCGAGCTGGTGGCGCTCACCATGTGCGCGGCCTTCTCGGTCTACATGACCTACGCGCTCGGCAACATGGTCTACGAGAGCTACATCTTCAACGACCGCGGCCAGGGCCTGTTGCCGCTGCCGCTGTGGATCCCGCAGACGCCGGTGGCGGTGGGGTCGGCCGTGCTGACCATCGCCCTGGTCGACGAGTTCCTGCGCGTCGCTGCAGGCCTCGTGCCCACTTACGTCCAGCAGGTTCGCGACCGCCACGCGGCCGGCGACTATTCCGGCGAGGTCTGAGCCATGTCCACCCTCGCGATCGGCGGCGTCCTGCTCGTCGTCATGTTCGTCGTGCTGACGCTCGGCGCCTGGATCGGCTTCGGCCTGGCCATCACCGGCTGGGTCGGCATGGCCTTCTTCACCAATTCCTCGCCCAGCCTGAACCTCGCCACCGCGGTGTGGCAGTCGGTGGCCTCCTGGGAGCTCGCGGCCCTGCCGCTCTTCGTGTGGATGGGCGAGATCCTGTTCCGCACCAATCTCGCCAACCAGATGTTCATCGGCCTTGCGCCCTGGCTCCGGCGCATTCCCGGCCGGTTGCTGCATGTGAACGTGCTGGCCTGCGGCATCTTCGGCTCGGTGTCGGGCTCGTCCGCCGCCACCGCCGTCACCATCGGCAAGATGACCGTGCCGGAGCTCAAGCGGCGCGGCTATCCCGACCACATGTCGCTCGGCTCGCTCGCCGGATCGGGCACGCTCGGCATCCTCATCCCGCCCTCCATCATCATGGTGGTCTATGCGGTGGCGGCCGAGGTCTCGATCATCCAGATCTTCCTCGCCGGCTTCCTGCCCGGCCTGCTCGTGATGGTGCTGTTCTCCGGCTACATCATCATCTGGGCGCTGCTGAATCCCTCGCAGGTGCCGCCGGACGATCTCGGCTCGACGACGCTGCGCCAGAAGCTCTACGCCTCGCGCGAGCTCATCCCCTGCATGCTGCTCATCCTGCTGGTCATCTGGGTGATCGTCGCCGGTTATGCGACGGCGACGGAAGCCGCGGCCTTCGGCGCGGTGGGCTCGCTGATCCTGGCATGGTGGGGCGGCTCGCTGACCTTCGAGAACTTCCGCGAGAGCCTCCTTGGCGCGACGCGGCTCTCGGCGATGATCATGTTCATCCTGGCGGGCGCGGCCTATCTCACGCTCGCCATGGGCTTCACCGGCATTCCTCGGGCGCTGGCGGAATATGTCGCCTGGCTCAACCCGTCGAAGTTCCAGCTCATCGGCGTGCTGACCGTCATGTACATCCTGCTCGGCACGGCGCTCGACGGCGTGTCGATGATCGTGCTGACCACCACCATCGTGCTGCCGATGATCCAGAAGGTCGGCATCGATCCGGTCTGGTTCGGCATCTTCATCGTGCTCCTCGTCGAGATCGCCGAGGTGACGCCGCCGGTGGGCTTCGTGCTCTTCGTGCTGCAATCGATGAGCGGACGGGACAGCTGGTACGTCGCCTATGCCTCGCTGCCGTTCTTCCTGATGCTGGTCATCGCCATCGTCGTCATCACCATCTTCCCGGACATCGTGACGGTGCTGCCGCGCATGTTCGTGGAGGCGACGCAGGCGGGCGGTCCAAGGTAGCGCCATGGCATCGCCCGTTCCCCGCTTCCTGCCGTGTGGCGACACGGCGGTGACGATCGAGTTCGGCACCGAGATCGACGACGCGGTCAATGCCCTCTGCCTCGCCTTCGACGAGGCGCTGAAGGCGGCGGCGATCCCCGGCGTCATCGAGACGCTGCCGACCTATCGCTCGGTGCTGGTGCAGGTCGATCCGCTGGTGATCGACATGCCGGCCTTCGAGGCGCGCGTCCATGCCATCCTCGACGGGCTGGCGCCGTCGGGCGCACCGCCCCGGCGCTGGACCATTCCGGTGGTCTATGGCGGGGAGTTCGGCATCGACCTCGAGGACGTCGCGAAGGCTCACGGTATCACCACCGAGGAGGTGATCCGCCGCCATTCCAGCCGCACCTACCGGGTGGCGATGCTCGGGTTCCTGCCCGGCTTCTGCTACCTGTCGGGAGCCGATCCCTCCATCGCCCTGCCGCGCCGCACCAGCCCGCGTCTCAAGACGCCTGCCGGCACGGTGTCCATCGGCGGCGTCCAGGCGCTCTTCGCCTCGGTCGAGGCGCCCTCGGGCTGGCATCTGCTGGGCCGCACACCGGTCCGCAACTTCATGCCGGACCGCGACCCGGTCTTCCTGGTCGGCGCCGGCGACGAGGTGGTGTTCCAGCCGATCCCGGAGCGTGAGTGGGATGCGCTCGATCGCGCCGCCGCGGCCGGCGAACAGGTGGCGGTGCTCGCATCATGACGCGCCTCGCGGTGAAGGATTGCGGCGCCGGGACCACCATCCAGGACGCCGGGCGGTTCGGCTACCAGCGCTATGGTGTGGGGCCTGCCGGCGCCATGGACAAGATCGCACTGGCGGTCGCCAACATGCTGGTCGGCAATTCGCCCGGCGAGGCGGCGATGGAGTTCACCGTGCTCGGCGGCTCCTTCGTCGTGGAGGGCGGGCCGGTGCGCGTGGCGCTGGCCGGCGCGCTGGCCGACCTCAAGGTCGATGGCGAGCCGGTGGCGGCGATGACCAGCGCCACGGCCGAGCCCGGACAGACCATCACGGTGGGGCCGGCCAAGGCCGGCACCTTCATGGTGCTGGCGGTCTCCGGCGGCTTCGACGTGAAGCGCGATCTCGGCAGCCGGTCCTTCCACCTGCGCGGCGGTCTTGGCGGGGTCGAGCGTGCCCCGGTCCGGCCGGGGCAGACGCTGCCGGTCGCCGGCGCGCCGCAGGGCCCGGACCTGACGGCGACCGTGCCGCCGAAGGTCTCGGCGGGTGCCTATCGCGTCGTCTTCGGCCCGCAGGACGACTATTTCAGCGAGGCCGGCAAGGCGACGTTCCTGTCCGAGACCTACACCGTCTCGGCCGAGGCCGACCGCATGGGCTACCGGCTCTCCGGGCCGGTGATCGAGCACGCCAAGGGCTTCAACATCGTCTCGGACGGCATCGTCACCGGCTCGGTGCAGGTCCCGGGCTCGGGCGAGCCCATCGTCCTCCTCGCCGACCGGCAGACCACCGGCGGCTATCCGAAGATCGCCACCATCGTCTCGGCCGACCTGCCGCGCTTCGTGCAGCAGCGGCCGGGCAGCGCCATGCGCTTCACCGCCGTGACGCTGGCCGAGGCCATCGCGGCCGCGCGCGAGCAGGCGGCGATGCTGGAGGCGGTGCGCGCCGGGCTGAAACCGGTCGGGCTCGGCCTCGACACAGAGCACCTGCTCTCCGTCAATCTGGTGGATGGCTGGGTGGACGCCCACGCGCCCCTGGTCGATCCTGCCCTGGACACCGTCGCCTGAAGGAGGGCGCCATGACCGCCGTCGATCTCAATTCCGACATGGGCGAGGGCTTCGGCCCCTGGCAGATGGGTGATGACGAGGCGATGCTCTCCATCGTCTCCTCCGCCAACATCGCCTGCGGCTGGCACGCGGGCGACCCGCTCATCATGCACCGCACCGCCGAGATCGCGAAGGCGAAGGGCGTGTCGATCGGCGCCCATCCGGGCTTCGGCGACCTGTGGGGCTTCGGGCGCCGCGTCATTCGCGGCGACAGCATGAGCGACCTGGAAAAGCAGATGGCCTACCAGATCGGCGCCATGCAGGCGCTGGCGGTCATGGCCGGCCACAAGGTCACCCATGTGAAGACCCACGGCGCCCTCGGCAATATGTGCAACGACGACCTCGACATGGCCATGGCGGTCGGCCGCGCCATCAAGGCCGTCGATCCGAGCCTCGTCTATGTGGTGATGCCCGGCCTCGTCACCGAGCAGGCAGCCGAGACGCTCGGCCTGCCAATGGCGCGCGAGGTCTTCGCCGACCGCACCTATGACGACAGCGGCAATCTCACCAGCCGCAAGAAGGAGGGCGCGGTCATCCATGACGCCGCGCTCGCCGCCGAGCGCGTGCTGCGCATGGTCGAGGACCAGGAGGTCATCACCATCACGGGCAAGAAGCTGAAGGTGCAGATCGACACGATCTGCGTGCACGGCGACAATCCGGCGGCGGTCGCCATGGCGCGCACGGTGCGCCAGACGCTGGAAGCCGCCGGCGTCACCATCAGGCCGTTCAGGAGCGCCTGAGCGCGCTGCGCGGCTGCGACGTGGCCGGCGCGCGCCCGACCGTGCGAATCGTCGCGTGGGACGGGTCCCACAATGCGTTCGGCCGTGCCCATACGCTGGCGGATATTGCCGCCCGCTTCGCTACGCCCAGCCTCGTGGCGCCCCTCTTCGGCATCGGCGGCCCCGGTCTCTGGCCGCCCCTCGCGGGGCAGGTGGGCCATCCTCTCCGTCTGCTTCCCGGACGGCCTCTGGCGCCATTCCTGGCAGGCCTTGCCCGGGACGTCGCGGATGCCGGTCCGGTGGACGTGGTCCACGTGTCCAAGCCGCGGCTGCCGTCGCTGCTGCTCGGCATGATGACGGCTCTGGCGCATGGCGCCCGCCTCATCATCGATGTGGACGATGACGAGCTCGCCTTCGTCGGCGGCAATGAGCCCCTGACATGGGACGAGGCCGTCGCAGAGAGTGGCGTCCATGCCGGCGCCTCCTGGCCGCATGACAGGGTCTGGACCTGCTTCGCCCCGACCCTCGTCCCTCTCGCCGACGCCGTCACAGTCGCCAATGTCGCGCTCCTGGAGCGGCTCGGCGGAACCCTCATCCGGCACGCCCGCGATGAAACACGCCAGCCGCCGGATCTCGCGCAGCGCCTCGCGACCCGCCGTGGCCTCGGATTGCGGGGTGACGATGTCGTGCTGGCCTTCGTCGGTACGCCTCGGGCCCACAAGGGCCTTGGCGACGTGGTCGCGGCCCTCGACCGGGCAGGCGACCCGCGGCTGGTTCTCGTCGTGGCTGGCGATATCCGCGACGCGGCCACCGCCACGGCACTGAGAGCGCGTCGCGGGCGTGTGCAGCTCTTGCCGGACCAGCCCTTTTCCCGCGTCGCCGATCTCGTGGCGATGGCCGACGCGGTTCCCCTTCTGCAACGTCCGGAGTTTCGGGTGTCAGTCGCGCAGATCCCGGCGAAGCTGACCGATGCGATGGCGGCGCGCGTTCCGGTCCTGGCCACCGAGGTGCCGCCGCTGCGGGACATCCATGCGGCCGGGGCCCTGGTGCCGGTTACCGGGGAGGGTGCGCTTGATGCTGCGCTCGCCAAGCTGCTCGGCGACCGCCAGGCCTTCGCTGGAACCGTGCAGCGCGCAGGCGAGCTTTTCGCGCGTGAGTTCAGCCTCGCCGCGAATGCCGATTGCCTGGCGGCGGTCTATCGCGGCCCGATCCATGCGGATCGACGGCAGGCAATGCGCGAGGTGCTGCTGCGCATCCACCGCCATGCCGGTGTGGCGCCCCCTGGCTGGCTCG
Source organism: Phreatobacter oligotrophus (assembly GCF_003046185.1). NCBI lineage: Bacteria > Pseudomonadati > Pseudomonadota > Alphaproteobacteria > Hyphomicrobiales > Phreatobacteraceae > Phreatobacter > Phreatobacter oligotrophus. Next base: position 167,731 of record NZ_PZZL01000005.1, on the reverse strand, counting down.
GCCGCTGACGGGCCTCAGTGCTGCGAGCCCTGCGATGACGAGCCCCGCGCGAGGTTCGCATGGGCGATGCGCAGCACCGCCTCGATGGCGGTCTGCCGGTCCCACCCGCGCTCCACCATGTCGGCGATGAGCTGTTCGAGGGCGGGCTCGAGAACCATCTCGGCTTCGTCGAGGTGATCGGGGTCTTCGGGCTGGGTCTTCGGGGGCTGGATCATGGCAGGCGCTTCGTTCGGCGCCTGACTACGACCCGGCGTCGCCGCCGGATCAGTGCGGACCGGGTCCGTCAGTTGACCTCGGTATCCGTCGTTCGGCCGATATGCCGGTCTGCCTCCACCTCGGCCATGGCCGCGGCGGTCTGGGCGATGGACAGGCTGACGAGGGCCTGCGCCACCACCATGGGTTTCCACCCGGCCGCGACGGCGCGCGCCACGAGGTCCTGAAACGCAGCTTCGAGCGCCGCCTCGGCTTCGAGGACAGGGTCGGTCGGCGCGTCATTGGGGCGCGGGGAGAGGATCATGAGTGTCACGTCCGATACACCAGTCGGTTGTCCGACTGCAATGATGTCCGCAGAACTTTCACGCAGCGGCGGAGCGCCAGGGGCTTGCGCGCAAGCCCGGACCGCATCCTGTCGCAGCGCCACTCGGAACTTCGGAACCGTCACCTGGTTCCATGACGACGCAGATCCGTTGTAGCACAGAAGTGTCAAATTCAATTGACACTTTTTTATGTCACGATAATCTCCTGCTTCCTGGACGCTTCCCACGAAGGAGGGTGTCGTGACCGTCACTCCCATGCTCGACAGGCTCACCTCACCGCAGGACATCCGCAGGCTCAGCCCTGCCGATCTCGCCGAGCTGGCGGAGGATGTGCGCGTCGCCACCATCGATGCGGTGTCGCGCACCGGCGGCCATCTGGGCGCCGGGCTTGGCGTGGTCGAGCTCACGGTGGCACTCCACCATGTCTTCGACACGCCGCGCTCCAAGATCATCTGGGATGTGGGCCACCAGTGCTATCCGCACAAGATCCTCACCGGCCGGCGTGACCGCATCCACACGCTCCGGCAGAAGGACGGCCTGTCGGGCTTCACCCGCCGGGCCGAGAGCGAGTACGACCCGTTCGGCGCGGCCCATGCCTCGACCTCCATCTCCGCAGGGCTCGGCTTCGCGGTGGGGCGCGACCTCGCCGGCGATGACTTTTCCGTCGTCTGCGTCATCGGCGATGGCGCGCTGTCCGGCGGCATGGCCTATGAGGCGATCAACAATGCCGGGGCGCTCGGTTCCCGGCTGATCGTCGTGCTCAACGACAACGAGATGTCGATCTCGCCCTCGGTGGGGGCGCTGACGACCTTCCTCGCGCGGCTTGCGCCGACCCATCCCGACCGGCTCCTGACGCCATCCGCCGAGCGCGCCCGCAGCCCGCTTGCCGATGGTGGCCTCTTCGTCGATCTCGGCTTCCGCTATGTCGGCCCGATCGACGGCCATGACCTCGACCGCCTCGTGCCGGTGCTCGTCGAGGCGCGCGATGGCCCGCCCGGCCCGGTGCTGGTCCATGTGGTCACCGAGAAGGGCAAGGGCTACCAGCCTGCCGAGACCGCCGCCGACCGCTACCACGGCGTCGTCAAGTTCGATGTCGGCTCGGGCGTGCAGGTCAAGACCAAGTCCAATGCGCCGAGCTACACCAAGGTCTTCGCCGAGAGCCTGGTGGCCGAGGCCATGGATGATCCGCGGATTGTCGCCATTACCGCGGCCATGCCGACCGGCACGGGGCTCGACCTCTTCGCCCGCACCCTGCCGGAGCGCTGCTTCGACGTCGGCATCGCCGAGCAGCATGCGGTGACCTTCGCCGCGGGCCTCGCCTGCCAGGGGCTCAAGCCTTTCGTGGCGATCTATTCGACCTTCCTGCAGCGCGCCTATGACCAGATCATCCATGACGTGGCGCTGCAGGGCCTGCCCGTACGCTTCGCCATCGACCGGGCGGGGCTCGTCGGCGCCGACGGGCCGACCCATGTGGGGGCCTTCGACGTCGCCTCGCTCGCCTGCGTCCCCGGCATGGTGCTGATGGCCGCCGCCGACGAGGCCGAGCTCGTGCACATGGTCGCGACCGCCGCGGCCTATGAGGATGGCCCGATCGCCTTCCGCTATCCCCGCGGCGACGGCACCGGCGTCGACATGCCGGCGCGCGGCGAGGTTCTGCCCATCGGCAAGGGGCGTGTGCTGCGCGAGGGCGCGGATGTCGCCGTCCTCTCCTACGGCACGCGGCTGTCGGAGGCGCTCGCCGCCGCCGACCTTCTCGCCGCGGAGGGCATTTCCGTCACCGTGGCCGATGCGCGTTTCGCCAAGCCGCTCGACACCGCCCTCATCGCGGATCTGTCCACCCGTCACCGGGCGCTGCTGACCCTCGAGGACGGCGCATCCGGCGGGTTCGGTGCCCATGTGCTGCAGTGGATGGCCGGCGAGGGCCTGCTCGACCAGGGCCTGAAGGTGCGCACGCTGGCGCTGCCCGACCGGTTCCAGGCGCAGGACTCTCCCGCCGGCATGTATCGCGAGGCCGGTCTCGACGCCGAGACCATCGCCGACCGCATCCGCGAGCTCGCGCCCGCGGAGGGTGCTGCGCAGCGCCGGAGCAGCGTTGGCTAGAGTCAGCAGGACTACGGACTCGCCGATCCGATCCCGGAGCGAGACGTAAATGGTCTTCGCAATAAGGCGAAGCCAGGAAGCATCGCCCTCACGGAGGAGCATCCCTATGGCATTCAGACGTCGCATGATCGCTCTCGCCGGCCTCGCTTTGGCCGCCGCAGCGTCCCCCGCATTCGCTCAGTCTGCACCCGCCCCTGCCGCGGCGCCCGCCGCTGGTGCGGCGGATCCGGCCGCCGGCGAGCGCATCTTCGCCCAGTGCCGCGCCTGCCATCAGATCGGCCCGACCGCCCGCAACGGCGTCGGCCCGCAGCTGAACGGGATCTTCGGCCGCAAGGCCGGCAGCGTCGCCGGGTTCAACTACTCGCCGGCCTACCAGGCGCTCAACAAGGTCTGGGACGAGGACAATTTCCGCGTCTACATCCGCAATCCCCGCGAGGTCACGCCGGGCACCCGCATGGTGTTCAACGGCCTGCGCGACGAGGGGCAGATCACCAACCTGATCGCGTTCCTGAAGCAGTACAACGCCGAGGGCGTTCGCTCGCAGTGACGGCACGGGGCCGCCCGCGGGGGTCGGGCGCCACGCGCCTCACAGCAGAGCCGTCCTGACATTCAGTCATCGCGCCAGGCGACAGCAGTCAAAAAAAGGGGGCCCGTCGGCCCCCTTTTTCTATGTGGGCGGGCGGGATCAGACCGCCGTCCACACCGCCTTCAGTGAATCGACGAGGTGATCCACGTCGGCGTCGGTATGCATGGGCAGCGGGGTGATCCGCAGGCGCTCCGTGCCGCGCGGCACGGTGGGATAGTTGATCGGCTGCACGTAGATGCCGAAATCCTCCAGCAGCATGTCGCTCATCGCCTTGCAGCGGACTGGGTCGCCGACCATCACCGGCACGATGTGGCTGGGATTGTCGAGCGTCGGGATGCCCGCCGCAGCCAGCCGCCGGCGGACCAGCGCCACGCGATCGCGCTGCTGCATCCGCTCGACATTGCTGTCCTTGAGATGGGCGATCGCGGCCTGGGCGCCAGCCGCCACCGCGGGCGGCAGCGAGGTGGTGAAGATGAAGCCCGAGGCGAAGGAGCGGACGAAGTCGCACAGCGCATCGGAGGCCGCGATATAGCCGCCGACCACGCCATAGGCCTTGCCGAGCGTGCCCTCGATGACGGTGAGGCGATGGCTGACGCCGTCACGCTCGGAGATGCCGCCACCGCGGGGGCCGTAGAGGCCGACCGCATGGACCTCGTCGAGATAGGTCATGGCGCCGAAGGCGTCCGCCACGTCGCAGATCTCGGCGATGGGGGCGATGTCGCCATCCATCGAATAGACCGACTCGAAGGCCACCAGCTTCGGCACGGACGGATCGAGCTCGGCGAGCTTGCGCTCGAGGTCGCGCGGGTCGTTGTGCTTGAAGACCTTCTTCGGCGCCCGCGAATGGCGGATGCCCTCGATCATCGAGGCGTGGTTGCCGGCATCCGAGATGACGACGCAGTCCGGGATGTTCGAGGCCAGCGTCGAGAGGCTCGCCCAGTTCGACACATAGCCGGAGGTGAAGAGCAGGGCGGCTTCCTTGCCGTGGAGGTCGGCGAGCTCGCGCTCCAGCAGCACGTGGTAGTGGTTCGTGCCGGAGATGTTGCGCGTGCCGCCGGCGCCGGCGCCGCAGCGGTCGAGCGCCTCGTGCATGGCCTGGAGCACGGCCGGGTTCTGGCCCATGCCGAGATAGTCGTTGGAGCACCAGACGGTGACCTCGCGCTGGCGGCGGCCGGCCCGGTGCGTCGCCTTCGGGAAGGCGCCCATATGGCGCTCCAGATTGGCGAAGACGCGGTAGCGGCCCTCGAGGCGGAGCCGGTCAAGCTCTCCGACGAAGAACGCCTCGTGGTCGATGGGCTTGGTTGGCCGCCGCGCGAAGGCGCCCGCATAGGGACAGGCCGAGACCGGCCGGTCATCGGTGACGGGATGCGGCGCCTCGGGGGGGAGGGAACCGGTGCGGCTTTCGAGGCCGAGTTCTTGTGTCATGCTAGTCCTCCCTCTCCGTGGTTTTCACGGTCATGCCGCACAGGCGGCGAAGGCCCGTTCGAGCCGGGCGGCGTCGAAGTCCCGGCCGATGGCCGTGACAACGGGTGGGCTGAAGCGGCGCGGGGCCGCCGGATGAAGTTCGGCGCGCCCGTGGGCCACCGCGAAACGGATCCAGCCTGTGCCGGCGCGGCTGGTGCCGGTCAGGCTGATGACCTGGCCGAACTGGCCGATGGCGACCTGTTCCAGGACGCCGCGCAGCGCGCCGGCATCGACATCGCCGGTCATCGAGGTCTCCCACGAGACCAGCGCGTCGGGCGCCGCCTGGGGGGCGCTGCGGCGATGGGAGGCGAAGCCCCATTCCCACAGCTTGGTCGAGGCGATGGGCAGCACCATCAGCCAGTGCTCGAGGATGCCGAGCGCGAGCAGCGTGCCGGGCAGGAGATGGGCGATGCGCCGGAAGGGATCGGTCGCCGCGTCGAAACCGGGCAGGGCGAAGAGGACGAGCGCCACGGTCGCGGCGGTCATCGCCACGGGCATGAAGGGGTTCATGGCGCGGCGGCGAAAATAGCTGCCGAGATAGGCGAGATGCGCCGGCAGGAAGGCGTCCGGCGGGTTCGGCACGCCGAGGAACAGGTTGATCTTGGCGCTGAGCCGCATGAGCCACAGCACCCCATAGGTCCAGAAGGCGACGGGATTGGCCGCGTCCCAGGTGAGGACGAGGACGGTGATGCCGGCGGCCGCGATGGCGAGTTCGTGGTCGATGATCGCGGAGGCCGCGAGGCGGAAGCGACGGAAACCCGTCGCGCCGGGCGGGCAGGGGGCCCGCCGGGGGCCGGCGATGGTGCCGGTCAGGAAGGTCAGCTCCGTCCAGCCCCACAGAACCAGGGCTGCGACGAAGGCGGTGTAGGCGGCGGCGACCGACGTGTCGGCCGCCGTCCACCCAATCGCGGCAAGGGCGAGAAGGGCGAGGAGGCTCGCAACCGCGAGACTCCAGCGATGCGTCGGGCGCGGCAGCCCGTCGACATAGAGGATCGCTCCCGTGCTGGCCCACCACAGCACGATGGTCACGATGACCGGGAGAGCGATCTCGCCCATGGCGTCCGTCCTACCAGGCCGGAGCGAGCCGCACCTGCGTGGGCAGCTCGTTCCGGACGACGGGGATCATGTAGAGGCGGGCGAAAATGGCCGCCCCTTTGACGCTGAGCCAGGCCCGCTTGACGCGGCCCATGATGCCGCCCTGGGCCTTCGCCTCCTCGCCGGCGCGCACCAGGGCGAGCAGGCGGTCGAGACCGGGCTTGAAGGCGGGATGGTCGATGTCCAGCGTGAAGGGGAAGACCTGCTTGGAGATCTCCGAGGTGATGCGGAAGACCTTGAAGTCGTAGTCCGCCGGATCGATGCCGAGCTGGGCGTGGAAGGCCGGCCGCATGTGGTCGCGGACATACATCGTGGCGTAGACGGCGAGCAGGAAGAAGCGGATCCACAGGCGGTTGCGGCCCCGGAGCAGCTCGGGGTTCGCGCGCATGATGAGGGCAAAGGCCTCGCCATGGCGGAACTCGTCGTTGCACCAGTTCTCGAACCACTTGAAGATCGGGTGGAAGCGGCGCTCCGGGTCCCGTTCGAACAGGCGGTGGATGGTGATGTAGCGGGCGTAGCCGATCTTCTCCGACAGGTAGGTCGCGTAGAAGATGAACTTCGGCTTGAAGTAGGTGTACTTCTTCTCCCGCGTCAGGAAGCCGAGGTCGACGCCGACGCCGAAATCCTTGAGCGACTCGTTGATGAAGCCGGCATGGCGCGATTCATCCCGCGCCATGAAGGTGAAGAGATCGCGGATCTCCTTGTTCTGGATCCGCTTCTTGATCTCCGAATAGAGCACGCAGCCGGAGAATTCGGCGGTGAGCGAGGAGACCATGAAGTCGAGGAACTCGGCCCTCAGTTCGGGCGGGAGCTTCTCCAGGTCGACATCGAAGGCGCCGTCACGCTTGAAGTGGCCGCGATTGGGGTCGCGGCGCATCTCGGCCATGAGCTCGTCCCACTCGGCGCGAACCGAGGAGATGTCGAGCCGGTCCATGGCCGCGTGATCGGTGGTGTAGAAGCGGGGCGAGAGCAGGGCCTCGTCCTTGGCGATGTCGGCAGAAAAGGTTGCGCGTGTGCCGCCTTCGGGGGTCATGACTCACCTCCCGCCGGCTGGAAGCCCACCTCGTAGAGCTCGGTGAGCTCGAGATAGGCGGCAATGCGCGTCGCGAGGCGGGCGAGGCCGCCGGCGCGGATGATGGTCGCGGTGCTCTCGATCACCCGGCGCTCGCCGAATTCGATGTGCGACGGCGCATTATGGACCAGCACGCGGTCGCCGGGGCGGATTTCGACCGTCCCGATATCGACATAGGCGTGCAGGCTCTCAGGCGTGTTCTCCAGGTCGATCGTGCAGGGCACGTCGAACTGTCTTTCCCCGTTTTTCCCGTTCTCAGTCATCGTGAACCTTCCTTGTTTTGGAGGAGCTGGGAAAACGCCTCCAGGTTCGTTGGGCCGAAGGATCCGAGCGCGATGTCGCGACCGGTCGCGGTGTCGTGGAGGATGAGCATCCCGTTCACCCGCCGCTCGAGGCGGAAGGGTTGTTCCGGGCCAATGCCGCGCATCTTCCTGTCACGGGCGAGCCCGCGCATGACGCCACGCATGAAACCGCCCTCCCCGGGCGGGACTGCCAGCAGGAGATGGCCATCCGAGGCGCTGAGCACGCGGATGGAACCCTCCCGGTCTTCAAACCGCAGGTCGATGAACGTTGCGGCTTCGGCGGCGGGCAGCTGGACCGTGCCGATTCCGGCATGGCGGCCGAGCGCCGCGAAGAGGATGGCGAGCGCCAGCACCACGCCGGCGGTGGCGACGGGCCAGATGCCGAACCGGGTGTTGGGGACGGTCGCCGTGGTCATGATTGTCTCCTCAGCTCGTGGCCGGCTGGCCGAGCGCGGCGGGCGCCGGCATCTCGGGGGCAGCCGTCGGGAGGGGCTGCACGGCCTCGCCGCGCAGGGCACCTGCGAGCACCGCCGCGACGGCTTCGGGCCGGGCGATGGCGCGGAGCATCGGCTCCGGCCGCGTGACCCGCCACGGGCGCCAGTTGGGCCAGAGGGCGAGGGCGGCGATGCGCTGGCCGGCGACCAGGCGGACCGGCAGGTCGCCAGTGCCGTCGCCGCGGACCTTGAGCGCCGCGGATTCGATCTGGCTGAAGGGCACGTTGACCGTCAGCGGCAGGGCGACGCCGGAGCGGATGACGATGCGCTTGGTCGTCACCGTGTAGATCGTGCTGCGGGAATAGGCCCAGGCGAGCAGGGCGAGGACCGCCATGCAGGCCAGACCGAGCAGGGCGATCCAGGCCATCTGCCGCGAGGCCGCCGCCACCGCCATGCCATCGGCATGGGCGGCGATGCCGCGCCAGGCCACCAGCAGGGCGAAGTAGATCGCGACCTTGCGGATGTGGAAGGCGCGGACCGCGAGGCCCCGCCATTCCGGCTTGCCCTGCCAGAGGATGCGCTCGCCCTGGGGCGGGACAGCCGGCAGGCCCGGGATCGGCTCGAAGTCGAAATCGTCGCTCATATGATCGGCTCCTGGCGGCCGGGGGCGGCGTAGAGCAGACCACCGCCGAAGTAGCCCATGACCTTGTCCTCCTCGAGGAGGGTGATCCGGTCGGGATTGGCGAGGGCCGGCACGTCCGCGAAGTGCTTGCCGTAGAGGGCATCGACCACCACGCGGCGGCGCGAGGGCTGGAAGCTGCAGAAGCCCATGGGGATCATGACCCGGCGGGGCGAACCGGCACCGGGGATCTCCGCCTCGAGGTAGCGGATCACGTATTCGGCGCGGTCGACCCAGACATCGGCGATGGTGCCGACCACTTCGCGGTCACCGGCGACCAGCGTCATGCCGCGCGGATCGGGATCCTGCTCGGCGACGTGGAAGTCGGTGAGGATGCGCAGCGGCAGGATGCGCGGCTCGCCGGAGAAGAGGCGGTCCGGAACATCGGCGCGCTCGGCATAGGCGGCAGGGCCCACACCGTCGATGAGGGGATTGCCGGTCGGGATGAGCGGGGCGCCGGGGAACTTCGCCATGGGGGTGGCGGCGATGGCGCGGGTGTCGGGGCGCCCGCCGGCGACCAGGACGCTCTCGCCGCTGGCGAGGTGGTAGGTCTTGGAGGGCGGCGGGGCAGGCCAGCCGATGATGCTGACGCGGCCGCGCCTGCGGTCGCCCGAGCTCTCGATGAGCGGGTAGCCCTCGCGCTTGTTCTCCCGGTGCAGATAGAAGATCAGGCCGGCGAAGAAGATGAGGAAGGCCCAGAAGGTCAACAGCGCCAGGTCGATGCCGCGGTCGTCAAATCCGGTGATCATGGTCGCCTCCAGGGGCTGTGTGGGACGCCCTTCGGCCTATCGGGGAAACTGCGACAGGCCGAAGGGCGCCAGGACGGGTGTCTCGGCGTGCACGGTGGTTGAGGCCCGGCCGACCAGCGGACCGAGCGCGATGAGCATGGCGAAGAGCAGGAACAGCTCGAGGTGATAGACGGCCGCGTAGGCGGCAGACGGATCGGTGAGGGCGGGGCCGAGGGCGCCGCGGGTCGCGAGCGCACCGGTCAGGTCGCGCAGGATGCCGCCGCAGCCGACGGCAAGGCCGGCGGCGGTGGCCTGCACCGCGCCCCAGGCGCCGAGCGCGAGGCCGTTATAGCCGCGCCCGTCGAGGCCCATCGCGTAGGTGAGCGTGCCGACCGCGAAGAGCCCGCCGCCGAAGCCGATGAGGAAGGCGCCGGCGCGGAAGAGCGTGGGAGCGGCGAGGGGAGCGGCGAGGATCACCGCGGTGAAGGCGGCGATGCCGACCACGCCGCCGAGGCCGGAGAGGCGCGCCGGATCGAAGCCGCGGGCGAGCAGCCGCCCGGCGAGGGCGAAGGCGAGCAGGGCGCCGAGCGCCAACAGGACGGTGAGGCCCGTGGTGGCCGACACGCTGAGGCCGATCACCTCGCCGCCATAGGGCTCGAGGATGATGTCCTGCATGTTGAAGGCGGCGGTGCCGAGACCGACGGCGACGAGGAAGCGGCGCGCCTTGGGCTCGGCCATCAGCCGGCCCCAGGCCTCGCGGAACGAGGGTTCCTCGGTCCGGTTGCGGTTGCGGGAGGGGTCGCGCGCCTCCTGCTTCCACAGGGCGATGACGTTGAGGACCATGGTGGCCAGCGCCGCGCCCTGGATCACCTGGATCAGCCGCATGGCGCTGAAATCGGTGAGCAGCACGCCGAAGACGGCGCCAGCGGCCAGCATGCCGACCAGCAGCATCACATACATGAGGGCGACGACACGCGGCCGCGCCTCGGGCCGGGTGATGTCGGTGGCGAGCGCAAGGCCCGCGGTCTGGGTCGTCTGGAGCCCTGCGCCGACGAGCAGGAAGGCGAGGGCGGCGCCGATCTGGCCGGCGAGGACAGAGCCCTCGCCGTCGCCGGAGAGCACCAGCAGCGCGAAAGGCATGATGGCGAGGCCGCCGAACTGCAGCAGCGAACCCATCCAGATATAGGGCACGCGCCGCCAGCCCAGCGCCGAGACATGGGTGTCGGAGCGGAAGCCGATGAAGGCGCGGAAGGGGGCGACGAGCAGCGGCAGGGCCACCATGATGGCGACCAGCGAGGCCGGCACCTTCAGCTCGACGATCATGACACGGTTCAGCGTGCCGACCAGCAGGACGGTCGCCATGCCGACGGAGACCTGGAAGAGCGACAGCCTCACCAGGCGCGACAGCGGCACCTCCGCACTCGCCGCATCGGCGAACGGCAGGAAGCGCGGGCCGATCCGGCGCCAGAGGGAGAGGATGCTGCCGCTTGCCCGGATCATGGCCGCACGAGCTCCAGGGCCTGGCTGATGTAGAAGCCGCGGGCGACCTTGATCGTGCGGGCCTGGCCCCACGAGCCGATCGTCGCGTCGGCGGCGATGCGGCGGGCAAGCCCGCCCTCGCTCACCGGCTCGATGGCCGGGGCCCGGTCGCCGCGGGGGAAGAGCCGGCCGACGGCGTGCATGGCGCCGAGAAGAGCCGTGCGCGGGGCGAAGGTGAAGAGGATGGAGGAGCCGGTCTGGCGCGACAGCTGGGCGAGGACCCGCACCATGTCGTCGGCGCGGTAGTGGATGAGCGAGTCCATCGCCACCACATGGTCGAACCGGCCGAGCAGCGGGTCGAGGAAGTCGCCGACGCGGAAGTCGATGCGGCCGGGCATGGCGGTGTTGGCGGTGCGCTCGCGGGCAAGGCCCACCAGGGTCGCCGAGAGGTCGATCGCCACCACCTCGGCGCCGCGGCGGGCCGCCTCGACCGCGAGGGCCCCGGTGCCGCAGCCCGCATCGAGGATGCGGGCGCCGCGCAGGTCATCCGGCAGCCAGGAGAGCAGGGTCGACCGCATCGTGTCGCGGCCGGCGCGGACGGTCGCCCGGATGCGCCCGACGGGCGCGTCCGAGGTCAGGCGCTTCCAGGCCTCGACCGCGGTGCGGTCGAAGTAGGTCTCAAGCTCGTGGCGGCGGTCGCGATAGGTGACGGTGGGCATCAGTCGAACCCCAGAAGGTCGAAGATCTCGCGGTCCTTGAGCGGGCCGACGTCGAGCGGCTCGGTGCCGTCCCACAGCAGCTGGGCGAGGCGGATGTATTCGCGCTGGACGGCAAGCACTTCCGGCGTCGGCTCCATCTCGAACAGCGTCGCCTTCTTCAGCCGCGAGCGGCGGATGACGTCGAGGTCGGGCAGGCGGGCGAGGGTCTTGGTGCCGGCCGCGTTGTTGAAGCGCTCGATCTGGTCGGTGTCGGCGCTGCGGTTGGCGATGACGCCGGCGACGCGCACGTCGTAGTTCTTCGACTTGGCCTTGATGGCCGCGACGATGCGGTTCATCGCGAAGATCGAGTCGAAGTCGTTGGCGGCGACGATGATGGCGCGTTCGGCATGCTGGAGCGGGGCGGCGAAACCGCCGCAGACCACGTCGCCGAGCACGTCGAAGATGACGACATCGGTCTCGTCGAGGAGGTGGTGCTCCTTCAGCAGCTTCACCGTCTGGCCGACGACATAGCCGCCGCAGCCGGTGCCCGCCGGCGGGCCGCCCGCCTCGACGCACATGACGCCGTTGTAGCCCTCGAAGACGAAGTCCTCGGGCCGCAGCTCCTCGCTGTGGAAGTTCACGCCCTCCAGCACGTCGATGACGGTGGGGATGAGGCTCTTCGTCAGGGTGAAGGTCGAGTCGTGCTTCGGATCGCAGCCGATCTGCAGCACGCGCTTGCCGATCTTGGAGAAGGCGACCGACAGGTTCGACGAGGTGGTCGACTTGCCGATGCCGCCCTTGCCGTAGACGGCGAAGACCTTGGCGGAGACGTCGAGCTTGGAGTCGATCATCACCTGCACCGAGCCTTCCCCGTCGGGGGGACGCGGCACGGGCTTGCGGATGGCGAGGGGTGTAACGAGGCCGCTCATGCAGCTCTCCCGGGGCTGACGCCCTCCAGACGGTCCTCGAGGTCCTCCCCGGCCGCGCGCAATGCGGCGAGGGTTTCCGGATCGGGGGTCCAGAAGTTGCGTTCGTGGGCTTCAATGAGGCGGTTGGCGAGACGTGCCGAGGCCGTGGTGTTCAGGCTCGCCAGGCGATCGCGCATGGCGGGGTCGAGGACGTAGAGGTCGGCGATGTCCTTGTAGATCCAGGGCGCCACGGCACCGGTCGTGGCCGACCAGCCGACGGTGTTGGTGACGTGCTCCTCGATGATCCGCACGCCCTCATAGCCGTGCTGGAGCATGCCCTCGTACCATTTGGGGTTGAGGGTGCGGGTTCGGGTCTCCAGCGCGACCTGTTCGCCCAGCGTGCGGACGACGCCGCTGCGGCGGGTCTGGTCGGAGATGTAGACGGGGACGACGGCGCCACGGGCGCGCTTCACCGCCTGGGTGATGCCGCCGAGCGTGTCGAAATACTGGTCGACCGTGGTGACGCCGAGCTCGACCGAGTCGAGGTTCTGGTAGGCGAAGTCGACACCGGCGAGGACGCTTTCCAGCAGTTCGCCCGCCTTGGCGGGCTTGCCGCCGCGGTCATAGGCGAAGCACTTGCGGCGGGCGAAGGTCTCGGCGATCTCCTCCTCGTCCGACCAGCGGCCGCTCTGAATGAGGCCGTTGACGTTTGCGCCATAGGCGCCGTCGGCATTGGAGAAGACGCGGAGCGAGGCCTCGTCCAGCGTGCCGCCATGCTCGGCCTGCCAGGCGAGGGCGTGCTTGCGGATGAAATTGGCCTCGGGGGCCTCGTCGGCGGCGGCCGCGAGATGGGCGGCATCGGCCAAGAGCTTGATCTGCAGGGGCAGCAGGTCGCGGAAGATGCCGGAGAGGGTCATCACCACGTCGATGCGCGGCCGGCCGAGCTCGGCAGCCGGGATGAGCTCGGCGCCTGCGAGGCGGCCATAGGCGTCGAAGCGGGGCCGCGCGCCCATCAGGGCGAGGGCCTGGGCGATGGGGCCGCCCTCGGTCTTCAGGTTGTCCGTGCCCCAGAGCACCAGGGCGATGGTCTCCGGCACGCCGTGCCCGTCGGCGGCATGGCGGGCGAGGATGCGCTCGGCCTGGGCCGCGCCATCGCGCACGGCGAAGGCGCTGGGGATGCGGAAGGGGTCGAAGCCGTGGAGGTTGCGGCCGGTGGGCAGGACGGCGGTGGTCTTCAGCACGTCGCCGCCGGGGGCGGGGCGGATGAAGGTGCCGTCGAGGGCCGCGAGGATGCCACCGATCTCGGTCTCGGCGGCCAGCAGCCGGTCGGTGGCGGCGAGCTGCGTCCAGGCCTCGCGGGTGGCGTCGTCGGTGGCGATGCGGTGGCTTGCGAGCGCCCGCTCGACGCTCTCGCCGCCGACGATGGCGGCAAGCGTCTCGCGGTCCGGCGTGAAGCCGTGGCTCGCCTCGCCGATGCCGGTGAGGAGGTCGAGGCGCTCCTCCGTGCCGGCGGCGCGGCCGACCACATGCAGGCCGTGCGGGATGAGGGCGTATTCCAGCTCGAGCACATCCGCCGCCAGCTTGGCGATGATGACGTCGAGATTGCCGGCGAAGGCCGGGCTCGCCGGGCAAAGTTCCACCGCCGAGGCCTGGGCCTGGATCAGTTCGGCGAGGGCCTTGCGCGATCCCACGTCGACGGGATCGCAGAGCCGCCAGCGGTCGATCGAGGCCTTGAGGTCGAGCAGGCCGCGATAGAGCCCGGCCTGGGTGAGGGCAGGGGTGCGGTAGCTGACGAGGGTCGCCGCCGAGCGCCGCTTGGCCAGCGCCCCCTCGGACGGGTTGTTGGCGGCGTAGAGGTAGAAGTTCGGCAGGTCGCCGATCAGCCGGTCGGGCCAGGAGCGGGCGGAGAGGCCCGCCTGCTTGCCCGGCATGAATTCCAGCGCGCCATGGGTGCCGAAATGCAGCACGGCGTCGGCGCCGAAATCCTCGCGGAGGTAGCGATAGAAGGCGGAGAAGGCATGGGTCGGCGCGAAGCTCTTCTCGAAGAGCAGGCGCATCGGGTCGCCCTCCCAGCCGAAGGCGGGCTGGATGCCGACGAAGACATTGCCGAAGCGCTCGCCGAGGACGAAGAGGCCGGCGCCGTCGCTCTGCTGGCGGCCGGGGGCCGGGCCCCACTGGGCCTCGATCTCGGCGAGATGGGGCTCGCGCCGGACATGGTCGGCGGCGGGAATGCGATGCGCGACGTTGGCGGTGGTGCCGTAGCGGGCGGCATTGCCATCGAGGATGCGATGGCGGAGCGCGTCGACGTCCTCCGGCACCTCGACGCTGTAGCCGGCGGCGGCCATGGCGGTGAGCGTGTTGAAGAGCGATTCGAACACGGCGAGATAGGCGGCCGTGCCGGTATTGCCGGCATTCGGCGGGAAGTTGAACAGGACGATGCCGACCTTGCGCTCGGCCCGGGCGCGGCGGCGCAGGCCGATGAGGCGGTCGACGCGGGCGGCGAGGGTGGCGGCCCGCTCCGGGCAGGCCTGCATCTCGCGGCCGTCGCGGTTCGCGGGGAAGCGGCAGAGCTTCTCGCAGCCGGTGCAGGGCTCGCCGGCGCCGGCGGCGCGGCCGCCGAAGACGGTCGGCTGGATGGCGCCGTCGATCTCGGGGATCGCCACCATGATGGTGTTCTCGACGGGCAGCAGCCCGCGGCCCGAGGCGCCCCATTCCTCCAGGGTCTGGAACTCCAGCGGGTGGGCGGCGATGTAGGGCACGCCGAGCTGGACCAGCGTCGCCTCGGCGGCAGCCGAGTCGTTGTAGGCGGGGCCGCCGACCAGCGAGAAGCCGGTGAGCGAGATCACCGCGTCGACGGTCGGTCGGCCGTGGTCGAGGAAGAAGCGCTCGATGGCGGGCCGCGAATCGAGGCCGCTGGCGAAGGCCGGAACGACGGTGAGGCCGCGCGCCTCGAGGGCGGCGATGACGCCGTCATAGTGGCGGGTGTCGCTGGCGAGCAGGTAGGAGCGCAGGACGATGAGCCCGACGCGGGCGCCGCCGCTGGCCGGCAGGCGCGACGCGGTCTCGGTGATCCGCTCCGGCAGCCGCGGGTGGTAGAGGCCGACATCGGGATAGTCGATGGGCGCTGCCGCGGGGACCTTGCCGCGCAGGCCCTTGCGCGGGCCGTCTGCATACCGGTCGATCAGCAGGCGGATCATGTTCTCGACGTTGTCGTCGGATCCGGCGAGCCAGTATTGCAGCACGAGGAAATAGGCGCGCAGGTCCTGGGCCGAGCCCGGGATGAAGCGCAGGATCTTCGGCAGGCGCCGCAGCATCCGCATCTGTCCGGCGCCCGATCCGCCGCCGGGGCTCGACTTGCCGCGCAGGCGCTTCAGGAAGGACAGGGCACCTCCCGACTTCTCACCGAAACGATAGCGGCCGAGGCGGGTGAGGTTGACGACGTCGGGGATCGACATGCAGCCGACGATGGCGTCGCAGGTCTCGCGACGGGCGCGCAGGTTGTCGATGATCGGCGCGACATGCTCCTCCATGAACAGCATGGAGCAGAGGATGATGTCGGCATTGTCGATGGCGCTGCGGCAGCGGGCGAGAGCCCCCTCGTCGCTCGCCCATTCGGAGGCGGCGTGCAGCGACAGGTCCAGTCCCGGCAGGCTCGCCGCCATGCGAACCCGCGCTCGCGCGACAACACCCGCCAGGTGGTTGTCCAGCGTGACGATGGCGACGCGGATCGGCGTCGCGTCAGCGGCCGAAATGGGCTTTCGCATCGTAGAGCGTGTCCAGGGTGATGGTGGTGATGCCGCGCTCGAGAGCGAAGCGTTCGGTGTTGCGCCGGGCCTTGCCGCGGACGAAGAAGGGGATCTTGCGAAGCTCCTGTTCGGCGACCGCGTCCCACGCGGTCGGGCCGGGTTGAGAGGGAGGAGAGGCGAGGACCGGCTCGGCGACAGCGGCCTCGGCGGCCGCGGGCATGTGGGTCTTGCCGAGATGCGAGCCGGTGCGGTCGTTGAACTCGAAATCGCCGCGGAACATGTGGAGCAGGTGCTCCTCCAGGCCCATCATCAGCGGGTGGACCCAGGTGTCGAAGAGCACGTTGGCGCCCTCGAAGCCCATTTGCGGCGAGTGCCGCGCCGGGAAATCCTGGACATGGATCGGCGCCGAGATGACGGCGCAGGGAATGCCGAGGCGCTTGGCGATGTGGCGTTCCATCTGCGTGCCGAGGATGAGCTCCGGCCGCAGCGCGGAAATCTCCGCCTCGACGTCGAGGTAGTCATCGGTGACCAGCGCTTCGATGCCGTGGCGGGCGGCTTCGGCGCGGATCTCGCGGCCGAACTCGCGGGAATAGGTGCCAAGGCCGACCAGGTCGAAGGCGAGTTCGGAGGTGGCGACGCGGGCGGCAGCGAGGGCGTGGGTCGCATCGCCGAACACATAGACGCGCTTGCCGGTGAGATAGGTCGAATCGACCGAGCGCGAGTACCAGGGCAGGCGCGAGGCGGCATCGGCCAGGACCGGCGAGACACCGGCGATCCGCGCCACCTCGGCGATGAAATCGCGCGTGGCGCCGACGCCGATCGGCACCGTGCGCACGGCCGGCTGGCCGAAGGTCTTCTCGAGATAGCGGGCCGCCGGCTCGGCGACTTCCGGGTAGAGAACGACGTTGAAATCGGCGTCACCCAGGCGGGCGATGTCGGACGGGCGGGCGCCGAGCGGGGCGACGACGTTCACATCGACGCCCAGGGCGGCGAGGATGCGGGTCACCTCCATCACGTCGTCGCGGTGGCGGAAGCCGAGCGCGGTCGGGCCGAGGAGATTGCAGCGCGGGCGGCCGATGCTGGTCGCGGTCTCGCGCGGCCGGGCCAGCGCCCGGACGAGGCGATAGAAGGTCTCGCCGGCGCCCCAGTTCTCTTTCTTCTGATAGGCGGGCAGCTCCAGCGGGATCACCGGTATCGGCAGGCCGAGGCGGGCGGCGAGGCCCCCCGGATCGTCCTGGATCAGCTCGGCGGTGCAGGAGGCGCCGACGATCATCGCCTCGGGCTTGAAGCGCTCGTAGGCGGAGCGGCAGGCTTCCTGGAACAGGCCGGCCGTGTCGCCCCCGAGGTCGCGCGCCTGGAAGGTCGTGTAGGTCACCGGCGGGCGGCGGTCGCGCCGCTCGATCATGGTGAAGAGCAGGTCGGCATAGGTGTCGCCCTGCGGGGCGTGCAGCACGTAGTGCAGCCCTTCCATCGCGGTGGCGATGCGCATGGCGCCGACGTGGGGAGGTCCTTCGTAGGTCCAGAGGGTCAGCTGCATGACTACACCGCCAGCCGCTGGCGCCGCGCGAGCGGACGCGTGAAGAGCTCGGCGAGGTCGCCGGCCTGCTCGTAGCCCTGGATGGGCGTGAACATCAGCTCGATCGACCACTTGGTGGTCATGCCCTCGGCCTCCAGCGGATTGGCGAGGCCAAGGCCGCAGACGACGAGGTCGGGCGCGGCCTGGCGGCAGCGATCGAGCTGGCGGTCGACGTCCTGGCCCTCGACGATCCGCGTGCCTTCCGGCAGCAGCGCCAGTTCGGCGGCGAGGTGCGTGCGATGGAGATAGGGCGTGCCGACCTCCACCAGCTCCATGCCGAGTTCGCGGTGGAGGAAGCGCGCGATCGGCACCTCCATCTGCGAATCGGGGAAGAGAAAGACCCGCCTGCCCGCGAGAGCAGTCCGGTGCCGGAGTAAGGCGCGCTCAGCGCGCGCCGCGCCGGCGGCGGTGACGTTCTGAAACAGCTCGCGTGGGACGAGGAAGGCCGTAGCGGCAGTCTGAAGCCAGCGGGTAGTGCCCTCGGCGCCAACGGGGAGCGGTGCCGAGAGGAGGCTCGCGCCGCGCTCCTCGAGCGCTCTGGCCGTGTCCCGGAGGAACGGCTGTGCGAGCAGGACCCGCGTCGACGGTCCCACGGACGGCAGGTCCGCGAGCCGGGGAGCGGGAAGAAAGCCGACGCGGGCGATGCCCATGTCGGCGAAGAGTCTGCGGAACTGGTCCTCGACCACGTCGGGGAGGGTTCCGGCGACCAGGAGGGACGGCGCCGCACCGGGCGCCTCGTCCGGCATCTGCGGGACGAGGGCGGCAAGCGCTGCGTCCTCGCCCTCGGTGAAGGTCGTCTCGATGCCGCTGCCGGAATAGTTGAACACCCGGACGCGCGGGGCGAAGGCGCGGTCGAGCCGGCCGGCGGCGCGCTTCAGGTCGAGCTTGATGACCTCGGAGGGGCAGGAGCCGACGAGGAAGAGGGCGCGGATGTCGGGCCGGCGCTCCAGCAGGCGGGCGACGACCCGGTCGAGCTCCTCATTGGCGTCGGCGAGGCCGGCGAGGTCGCGCTCTTCCATGATGGCGGTGGCGAAGCGCGGCTCGGCGAAGATCATGACGCCGGCCGCCGATTGCAGCAGGTGGGCGCAGGTGCGCGAGCCGACGACGAGGAAGAAGGCGTCCTGCATCTTGCGGTGCAGCCAGACGATGCTGGTGAGGCCGCAGAAGACCTCCCGCTGGCCGCGCTCCTGGATGATGGGGGCGTCGGTGCAGCCAGCCGAGCCAGCACGGGCGAGGGTGTCGGTGGCGGGTGTCATGACGTCTGCTCCACCAAGGGAGCGGCCCCCTCGAGCCGGGCGCGGCGCAGCTTCACGATGTACTGGGCGGCATTGACGACGTAGAGGCCGTAGGCGGCGAGTGCGACCGCCATCTGCGTGCCCGGCGTCACGCCCGGCCAGATGAGGGTGGCGAGATAGGCGGTGTGGAGCGCGATCACCACCATGCTGACCGCGTCTTCCCAGAAGAAGGCGGGGGCGAAGAGGTAGCGGCCGAAAACCGCGTGCTCCCAGAGCGAGCCGGTCACCATGATCGTGTAGAGGGCGGCCGTCTTGGCGATCACCGAGGCGGTGGCGGCCTCGAAGCCTTCGCCGGTGCGCAGGTAGCGCAGCACGAGGACGAGGCTGACGATGAAAATCAGGAATTGCACCGGAGCGAGGAGGCCCTGGACCATCGTCCACCGCGTCTCGTCACGCCTGCGGCGCTGCTCGGCGGTATAGAGCCGCCCGACGATTTCCTCATGGACTGCACGGCCGGGCATGGGACCTCCCCAGGGTCGGGGGCCGTGCCGGATTGTTTTTGGAACCGGTCGCGACTGACGATCATCTGAGTGTAAAAAAAAGTTTACGTCAAGTCGATTTCACAGTTAGTGTGTCAACGAGCCGGCGGGGCGGTGACGCTTGCACGACACCGGAAATCGGCTCATGGTTAAGGTGGACCACCCCAAGCTGGCGCAACTCCAGCGTGTGATGATCCTGCATAGCCTGCCCAAAAAAAGGGACTGGACGGCTCTCCTGGCCGAACCGGTTCATAAAGGGGGAGAGGCCCATGACGGATATCAGGTTCGACGATCGGTCATCACGCCGATCGTCTGGAGCCGGCCAAAGGCCAGGCTCCCGGTCCGACACCGAACCATGTGTCGCAGAACGGAAGACCGAGCCGAAAGACGTGCTCGCGACGGTCGCCCGCGCCATCCAGCGCGAGGTGGTGCCCCGCCTGCTCGTGGCTACCCGCGGTCGCGCCGAGGAGCGCGGCAGCGGATTGGGAAATGTCACCGTGACGGCAGCCGACATCGAGGACTTCACGCAGCTGGTCATGGCGCATGACCGCCGTGCAGCCGGCGCCTTCATCGAGGCGCTGCGCGAGCGCGGCCTGCCGGTCTCGGACGTGCTCCTCGACCTGCTGGCGCCATCGCGCGGCTCCTCGGCGACCTCTGGCTGCGCGACCGCTGCAGCTTCGCCGACGTCTCGCTGGGCCTGGTGCGGCTGCAGCACATCATGCGCGACATCACCGGCTCGGGCCGGCGGGTCGAGCCGGGCGACGGGCGCACACGCCACGCGCTGCTGTTCCACTTCCCGCGGGAGCAGCACCGCTTCGGCCTGTCGCTGGTGCAGGAGATGTTCCTGTGCTCCGGCTGGCAGGTGACCCTGGTGGCGCCCGCCTCTGTCGAAGAGGCCACCGAAGTGGTCCGCGATTCCTGGTTCGATGTCCTCGGCGTGTCGCTCGGCAACGACGACTTGCTGAACGATTTGACTTCGGCGATAAGCACTTGGCGCCGCGGGTCACGGAATCAGGCACTTGCCGTTCTGGTCGGAGGTCCGGCCTTTCTCGACCATCCGGAACGCTCCGGAGAGGTCGGGGCCGATGCCTCCGCACCGAATGCCAGGGAAGCCGTCAAAATTGCCGAGCATCTGGTCGGGGTCGGGATGAGGTCGCCCAGAGGCAATTGAACCATGGCCGAGGTCTGCCGTTCCTCCGGCGGCCTCCAAAGCGAAGATCCTGATGCCGACGCCTGGTCCCACATCTTCCGCCAAACCGGACGGCGCGGCTGCCGTCGAGATCGCCGCTGCCATCGCCGACATCGTCGTGGTGGTGGACGGCGAGGGCATTGTCCGTGACCTCAAGGCGAGCCCCGGCGTCGCCATTGCCCGCGATGCTGAGGCCTGGCGCGGCAAGCGCTGGATCGAGACGGTGGCGCCCGACAGCCGCAACAAGGCCGCCTCCCTGCTGAGCGAGGCCGGCAAGGGCCGCACGGCCACGCCGCGCGAGATCAATCATTCCTCCAAGGATCCGCTGGCGACGATCCCGATCCGCTATTCCGCCATCCGCGGCACCAAGGGCGACATCGTCATTGCCGGCCGCGACCTCAGCGCGCTCGCCGAGGTCCAGCAGCAGCTTGTCCAGGCCCACCAGGCCATGGAGCGGGACTATGCCCGGCAGCGCGCCTCGGAAACACGCTATCGCGCCCTGTTCCAGCTGACCGGTGAACCGATCCTCATCGCCGACCTTGCCTCGCGCAAGGTGACGGAGGCCAATCCGGCCGCCCTGCGCGCCCTCGCCAGCAGCTCCGGCCGGCTCGCGGGCCGCCTGCTCGCCTCGCTCTTCGAGCCGGCGGGCGCGGCGGATCTCGACGGGCTGATGTCGCGGGCCGCCGTCGGCAATGGCGCCGTCGAGGCGCGGGTCGTCGCGGCAGCCTCCGGACAGTCCTTCGATGCGACCGCCTCGCTCATCCGCAGCGGCGGAACCACGCTGGTCCTCGTCCGCCTGGCCCCGACCGATGGCCGGCCGATCGGTGCCGATGACACGGCGCGCGTCATGGGACTGATCGAGAAGCTCCCCGACGGCTTCGTGGTGACCGATCTCTCCGGCCTGATTCTCGAGGCCAATGCCGCGTTCCTCGACCTCGCCCAGGCGGCCTCGACCGAGCAGGTGCGCGGCAAGTCGCTCGGCGACTGGCTGGGACGGATGGGCATCGATTTCCCGAGCCTGACCGCTTCGCTGCGCGAGCATGGCACCGTGCGGAACTTCCCCACCATCGTCCGCGGCGGCTTCGGCATCACCGAGACGGTCGAGGTGTCGGCGGTCCTCGTCGAGGATGGCGAGCTGCCCTGCTACGGCTTCGTGCTGCGGTCTGGTCCCCGCGCCTCCGCGCCGAACGGCCATGCGGCCGCGGCCATCCCGCGCTCGGTCGACCAGTTCATCGAGCTGGTGGGTCGCGTGTCGCTGAAGGAACTGGTGCGCGAGACCACCGACATCATCGAACGCCTCTGCATCGAGGCGGCGCTCGAGATGACCAAGGACAATCGCGCCACCGCCGCGGAGCTGCTCGGCCTCAGCCGCCAGAGCCTCTACCTGAAGATGCGGCGCTTCGGCTTCATGGACGAGATGCCGGAAGCAGATTGACGCTTTTACGTGTAAACAAAAATTGACACTCTGGTTCGGGGCTCCTAGCATGCCCCCATGACCTACCCGAGTGCGCCTGCCGTCCTCGAACTGTTCAAGCCCATCACCTGGTTCGCGCCGATGTGGGCTTTCCTCTGCGGCGTGGTCTCGGTGGGTGGCGACAACGGCGCCTCCTGGCCCGTGGTGGCCGCCGGGGTGCTGCTGGCGGGGCCTCTCGTCTGTGCGACAAGCCAGGCCGTCAATGACTGGTTCGACCGCCATGTCGATGGAATCAACGAGCCGCACCGGCCGATCCCGTCGGGCCGCATTCCCGGGCGCTGGGGCTTCTACATCGCGGTGATCTGGTCGGGCGTCTCGCTCGCCGTGGCCTGGGCGCTCGGCTCCTGGGTGCTGGCCGCCACCATGATCGGCCTCATCCTCGCCTGGGCCTACAGCGCCCCGCCGCTGCGGCTGAAGCAGAACGGCTGGTTCGGCAATGCCGCCGTCGCCTTCTGCTACGAGGGACTGCCCTGGTTCACCGGCGCCGCCATCATGGCGACCGTCCTGCCGGACTGGCGGATCCTGCTGATCGCCGGGCTCTATTCCATCGGCGCCCACGGCATCATGACCCTCAACGACTTCAAGGCCATTGAGGGTGACACCCGCATGGGCATCCGCTCGCTGCCCGTGCAGCTTGGCGCGGATGCAGCGGCGCGCCTCGCCTGTGTGATGATGGCGGTGCCGCAGATCGCCGTGATCGGGCTGCTGACCCTGTTCGGCCAGCCCTGGCACGCCCTCGCGGTCACCGCGCTGCTGGCGGTCCAGGTCGTTTTGATGGGCAAGCTCGTCGCCGATCCGCGCGGCCAGGCCGCCCGCTACAACGCCACCGGCACGACGCTCTACGTGCTGGGCATGCTCGTCGCCGCCTTCGCACTCCGGTCGAGCTGAGGCTCTCATGTCCCAAGCCCAGCTGATCCAAGCACCGCTCACCTGGTCGCAGATCATCCGCCTCGGGTTGGTGCAGACGGCGCTCGGCGCCATCGTCGTGCTCACCACCTCGACCGTGAATCGCATCATGGTGATCGAGCTCGCCCTGCCGGCCATGCTGCCGGGCGCGCTGGTTGGCTGGCACTATGCGCTGCAGATGCTGCGGCCCCGCTGGGGCTTCGGCGCCGACCAGGGCTGGCGCATCACCCCGTGGATCATCGGCGGCATGGCCGTGCTCGCCATTGGCGGCAGCCTCGCGGCGCTGTCGACGGCGCTGATGGCGGCATCCCTGCCGCTCGGCATCGCCGTCGCCATTGCTGCCTTCACCCTCATCGGTGCGGGCGTGGGCGCTGCCGGAACGTCCCTCCTCGCGCTGCTTGCCAAGCGCGTCGCGCCGCAGCGGCGGCCGGCGGCGGCCACCATCGTATGGATCATGATGATCGCCGGCTTCGCGGTGACGGGAATCACCGCCGGGGCCCTGCTCGATCCCTTCTCGCTGGAGCGGCTGGTGCTGGTCGCCACCGGCATCAGCCTCGTCGCCCTGGTGGTCGCCATCGTGGCGGTGATCGGCATCGAAGGGCAGGCCGAACCCCGCGCCGCCGCCCCTGCGCAGGCCGCGCCGCCTGTCGACCGCAAGGCGTTCCGCGCCGCCCTCGCCGATGTCTGGGCCGAGCCCAAGGCGCGGCTCTTCACCATTTTCATCTTCGTCTCGATGCTGGCCTTTTCCGGCCAGGACCTGATCCTCGAGCCCTTCGCTGGGCTGATATACGACCTCACGCCCGGCGAGACCACGCGGCTCTCCGGCATCCAGAACGGCGGCGTCCTTGCGGGCATGGTGACGGTCGCGGTGCTCGGCACGCTGCTGCGTGAGGACGGGGCTGGATCGCCGAAGCTCTGGACCTTCATCGGCTGCGTCGCCTCGGCCTTCGCGCTCGCCGGCATCGCCGTCTCGGGCATCCTCGCCCCGGCCTGGCCGATCCGCCTCAACATCTTCCTGCTCGGCTATGCCAACGGCGCCTATGCCGGCGCGGCCATCGGCTCGATGATGGCCCTCGCGGGCACCGGCGCCGAGCGGCGCGAAGGAACCCGCATGGGTGTCTGGGGCGCTTCGCAAGCCATCGCCTTCGGCATCGGCGGCTTCCTCGGCACGGTTGCCGTCGACGTGCTGCGCTGGGCCACCGGCTCGAGCCTTCTCGCCTATGGCAGCGTCTTCGTTGTCGAGGCGCTGCTCTTCGGCGTCGCCGCCATGCTGGCGCTGAAGATCGCCCGCCTCTCCGGCCAGGATCCGCTGCCAGCGCCGGCGCGGTCCGAGCCCTCCTTTGCCCTCGGCGCCGGGGGAGGCTGACCCATGGACGAGAAACGGATCTACGATGTCATCGTGGTCGGCGGCGGCCCCGCCGGGGCGACCGCCGCGGCCGAACTCGCCGCCCGCGGCCGCAGCGTGCTGCTGCTCGACCGGGGAGGGCGCATCAAGCCCTGTGGCGGCGCCATCCCGCCGCGCCTCGTGAAGGATTACGCCATTCCCGAGGACATCATCTGCGCCCGCATCGCCTCGGCGCGGATCGTGGCGCCCTCGGCCCGTCACGTCGACATGCATATCGACGGCGGCTACGTGGCGATGGTCGACCGCGAGGTCTTCGACGAGTTCCTGCGCGAGCGCGCCGTGAACCGCGGGGCCGAGCGCCGCACCGGCCGCTATCTCAAGCTCACCCGCGAGGACGGTGTCGCCACCGTCCACTGGCGGGCGGGCAGCGATGCCGGTGGCGACCTGCGCAACGAGACCGCCAAGGCGCGCCTCGTCATCGCCGCGGACGGAGCTAACTCGATCCTCGCGCGCCAGGAGATCGCAGGCGCCGACCGCGTGCCGCATGTCTTCGCCTATCACGAGATCGTCCGCGTGCCCGAGAACACGGCCATCGATTTCGACGGCCGGCGCTGCGACGTCCACTATGACGGCCGCTATTCGCCCGACTTCTACAGCTGGGTCTTCCCCCACGGGCGGACCGCCAGCATCGGCACGGGCACCCATCACAAGGGCTTCGGCCTGCGCGAATCCATCGCCGCCTTCCGCGAGCGCCATGGCTTCGCCGGCTGGGAGACGATCCGGCGCGAGGGTGCGCCGATCCCGCTGAAGCCGCTGAAGCGCTGGGACAATGGCCGCGACGTCATCGTCGCCGGCGATGCCGCAGGCGTCGTCGCGCCGGCGTCCGGCGAGGGTATCTACTACGCCATGGCCTCGGCCACCGAGGTCGCTACCGCCGCCGAGGAGATGCTGGCGACGGGCCGCGCCGCGGCGCTGGCCGGCGCCCGCAAGCGCTTCATGAAGAGCCACGGCCGCGTCTTCCTCGTCCTCGGCATCATGCAGTGGTTCTGGTACCGCAACGACTGGGTGCGCGAGCGCTTCGTCGCCATGTGCGCCGACAAGGACGTGCAGCGCCTCACATGGCAGGCCTACATGCACAAGGAACTCGTGCGGCAGAGCCCCGCCGCGCATTTCCGCATCTTCATCAAGGACATGGGCCACCTGCTCGGGCTGGTGCGGCCATGATGGATTTCATTCTCCCCGCCTGGCAGGTCATCGCCATCGCTGCTGTCGGCACGGTGGTCGTGGCGGTCGCGGGGGGCGTCATGACGGACACGACCGGCTGGTACCGGACGTTGCGCTTCCCCGCCTGGAAGCCGCCAGACTGGGCCTTCGGGCCGATCTGGACGACCATCCTCGCGCTGGTGGCGCTGTCCGCCGCCATCGCCTGGGAGGGCGCGTCGTCCTCGCTGGAGCGCACCATCGTCTCCGGCCTCTTCGTGCTGAACGGGCTGCTCAACATCCTCTGGAACTACCTCTTCTTCTTCATCCGCCGGCCCGATCTGGCGATGGTCGAAGTGGCCTTCCTCTGGCTCTCCATCCTCGCGCTCGTCGTCGCGACCTATCCGATCAACCGCGCGGCCAGCCTGATGCTGGTGCCCTACCTCGTCTGGGTCGGCATCGCCTCGGCGCTGAACCGCTCCATCGTTCGCATGAACGGCCCTTTCGCCGGGGCCTGACCTTTTCACCGCTCGCCGGGAGGCATCCATGCCGCTTCGTGAAGAGCTCACCGTCGTCCTCGCCAATCCCCGCGGCTTCTGCGCGGGGGTGGTCAGGGCCATCGAGATCGTCGAGCGGGCGCTCGCCCTGCACGGCGCACCGGTCTATGTGCGCCACGAGATCGTCCACAACCGCCACGTGGTGGCGCGGCTCCGGCGCCAGGGCGCGATCTTCGTCGAGAGCCTCGAGGAGGTGCCGGCTGGCGCCGTCACCGTCTTCAGCGCCCATGGCGTGTCGCAGGCGGTGGAGGAGGAGGCCCGCGACCGCGGTCTTGCCGTCATCGACGCAACCTGCCCGCTGGTCACCAAGGTGCATCGCCAGGGCCGGCGCTATGCCGAGAAGGGTTTCTCGGTGGTGCTGATCGGCCATGAAGGCCATGCCGAGGTCGAGGGCACGCGCGGCCAGGTGCCGGGCGGCGTGACCGTCGTGGGTAGCGCGGAGGAGGTGGCGCATCTCAACGTCGCCGATCCCTCGCGCGTCGCCTATGTCACCCAGACGACGCTCTCCGTCGACGACACCCGCGAGGTGGTCGATGCGGTGAAGGCGCGCTTCCCCGCCGCCGTCGGCCCCGAGCTCGACGACATCTGCTACGCCACGCAGAACCGCCAGACGGCGGTGACGATGATGGTCGAGGATGTCGAGCTCCTGATCGTGCTCGGCTCGGCCAACAGCTCCAATTCCAACCGGCTGCGCGAAATCGGCATCAAGGCGGGCATCCCCGCCCATCTCGTCGACGATGCCTCCGAGGTCGATCCGCGCTGGCTCGACGGTGTGACCCGGGTCGGCATCACCGCCGGCGCCTCGGCGCCGGAGGACCTCGTCCGCGGCCTGATCGACCGGCTCTCCGCCTTCCGGACGGTCACGGTCGAAAGCGTCGGCGACGTCCATGAGACCGTCGAGTTCCGCCTTCCTCCCGCTCTCGCATCGACCCCGCGCGAGCGTGATCCCGCCCCCGGCCACGCCCTCCAGACAGGGAGCCCGTGACATGGCTGAGCCCTTTCCCTTCACGGCCATCGTCGGCCAATCCGAAATGAAGCAGGCGCTGCTGGTCGCGGCCGTCGATCCCCGCATCGGCGGTGTGTTGATCACGGGCGACCGCGGCACCGGCAAGTCGACCGCCGTGCGTGGACTTGCCGCCATCCTGCCGCCCCTGCGCGTCGTCGCCGATTGTCCGTATCGCTGTGGCCCCGGCGATAGCCCGGAGTGCTGCCCCCATTGCAGCAGTGCGACGACGCGCACCCTCGGGACGGGGCCCGTCCCCGTGGTCGACCTCCCCCTCGGCGCCACCGAGGACCGTGTCGTCGGCGCGCTCGACATCGAGGAAGCGCTGGTCCATGGCCGCAAGCGCTTCGAGCCGGGCCTGCTTGCCCGCGCCAATCGCGGCTTCCTCTACGTCGACGAGGTCAATCTGCTGGAGGACCACCTGGTGGACCTGCTGCTCGACGTCGCCGCCTCCGGCGAGAACATCGTCGAGCGCGAGGGCCTGTCGGTGCGCCATCCCGCCCGCTTCGTGCTCATCGGCAGCGGCAATCCGGAAGAGGGCGAGTTGCGCCCGCAGCTTCTCGATCGCTTCGGCCTGTCGGTGGAGGTCACCTCGCCCGACGACATCGACCTGCGCGTCGAGGCGGTGAAGCGCCGCGAGTCCTTCGACCGCGACGCGAATGCGTTCCATGCCACCTGGGCGCGGGAACAGCAGCGCCTCGCCCGCCGCATCGCCGCCGCCCGCAAGCGGCTGGAAGCGATCGAGGTCACCGACATGATGCGGCGCGCCATTGCCGGGCTCTGCATCAAGCTCGGCACGGACGGCCTGCGCGGCGAGCTGACCCTCATCCGCGCGGCGCGGGCTCTGGCGGCGCTCGAGGGCGACACGACCATTGCCGCCAACCATCTGCGGCAGGCCGCGCCCCTGGCGCTGCGCCATCGCCTCCGGCGCAACCCCATGGACGAGGCCGGTTCGCGCATCCGCGTCGAGCGGGCCCTGGCCGAGGCCTGGGCCGCATGAGCGCGACGTCCACCGGCGATGACCTCCGGGCTGCGGCTCTGGCCGTCGCCCCGGCGCTCCTCGCCGTGGACCCCAAGGCGCTCGGCGGCGTGCTGCTGAAGGGGCCGGCGGGTCCCGTCCGCGACCGCTTCATCGCCACGCTGACCGCCGCCTTGCCGGCCGGGAGCCCCGTCCTGCCCGTGCCCTGCCATGTCGGCCCCGGACGGCTCATCGGAGAAATCGACACCACGGCGACGCTTGCCGCAGGCCGGCTGATCCACGATCCCGGCCTCTTCGTCCGCGCCGGCCGCGGCCTTCTCGTGCTGCGCTCGGCCGAGCGGCTGGAGCCCTCCGCGGCTGCACTGGTCGCGCTCGCCCTCGACGAGCCCGGCGAGGGCTTCGGCATCGTCGCCTGCGACGAGAGCCTCGCCGACGAGGATGGTCCGGCGCGCTGCCTTGCCGAACGCCTCGCCCTGCATCTCGACCTGACCGGCCTGGACGAGAGCGCCATCCCCGCCACCGAGCCGGAGGTGGTGGCTGCCGCCCGCGACCGTCTCGCCCGCGTCACCGTTGCCGATGCGGCGGTCGTCCGCCTCGCGGCCGCAGCCTCCGCGCTCGGCGTGCGCTCCGATCGCGCGCTGCTCCATTGCGTTCGCGCCGCGCGCATCCTCGCCGCCCTTGCAAGGCGCATGACCGTCTCCGATGCCGATGCGGAGACCGCCGCCATCCTCGTTCTCGCGCCGCGGGCGACGCGCCTGCCGCAGGCGGCGGCCGATCCCGCCGAGGCCGAGGATCCGCCGCCTCCGCCCCCCGAGAGCGAAGCCGACAACCCGTCTGATCCGCCGCCCGGCGATCCCGCTGTCGCCGAGGACCGCGTTCTCGACGCAACGGTGGCGGCCCTGCCGCCGGACCTTCTCGCAGCCCTCTCCGCGGGCAAGCCGCCAGCCCGCGGGCGCTCGCCGGCCGGGCGCTCGCGCGACACCGGGGCTGCCTCCGCGCGTGGCCGCCAGATCGGCACCCGCGCGGGTGACCCCCGCCGTGGCCGGCTGGACCTGCTCGCCTCCGTCCGTTCGGCCGTCCCCTGGCAGCGGCTGCGCGGTGCGCCGCCTTCGGGTGCGCGGCTCAGCCTACGCCCGGCCGATCTCCGGCTGAAGCGGCTGAAGAACCGCAAGGGCGCCACGACGATCTTCTGCGTCGATGCCTCCGGCTCCACCGCCCTCGAACGGCTCGCCGAGGCCAAGGGCGCGGTCGAGCAGATCCTCGCGGATTGCTATGTCCGCCGCGACGAGGTGGCCCTCGTCGCCTTCCGCGGCCAGGAGGCGACGCTCATCGTGCCGCCGACCCGGTCGCTGCAGCGGGCGCGTGCCTGCCTCCAGGCGCTGCCCGGCGGCGGTGGCACGCCGCTCGCCGAGGGCATCGCCGCCGCCTGCCGTCTCGGCGTCGACACGGCCCGCCGCGGCCGCACGCCCACCCTCGTGCTCATCACCGATGGCCGGCCCAATATCGGCTTCGGCGGCATTGCCGGCCGCGACCGGGCCGCGGAGGACGCCACGACGGCGGCCCGCGAGGTCGCAGCCCATCACCTGCGCGCCCTGGTGATCGACAGCTCCGCCCGGCCGGAGCCGCGGGCGCGGGCGCTCGCGGACACGATGGGCGCGCTCTATCTCGCGCTGCCCCATGCCGATTCCGCCTCGCTCCACCGTGCGGTGCAGGCGGGGTCAGCGGCCCTTGCGGCGGGGGTGAAGCCATGACCCAGCGCCTCGACTGGAAGCGTGACGGAGCGACCTGGCCGGGCCATGAGCACAGCCGCTTCGTCGAGGCCGCCGGGCACACCTTCCATGTCCAGGTCTCGGGCGACGGGCCCGTGGCCCTGCTCCTCCACGGCACCGGCGCCTCGACCCATTCGTGGCGCCGCTTTGCCCCGCTCCTCGCCGGCCGCTTCACCGTCGTGGCGCCGGACCTGCCGGGCCATGCCTTCACCCGGGCGCCCTTCGCCTCCAGCCTGTCGCTCGACGCCATGGCGGAGAGCATCGCCGCGCTCATGGTCAAGCTCGGGCGGATGCCTGACCTCATCATCGGCCATTCCGCGGGGGCGGCCATTGCCCTCCAGATGGCCCTGAAGGGTCTCGCCGCGCCGCGGGGCATCGTCAGCCTCAATGGCGCCTTGCGGCCGCTGGAGGGCTTCGCCAGCCGCTTCTTTCCGCCGATTGCGCGGATGCTGGCGCTGCTCCCGGTGGTGCCCCAGGTCTTCGCCTGGCGGGCCCGCGATCCTGCCGTGCTCGATGATCTCCTCAAGCAGACGGGATCGCGCATCCCGCCCGAGGACCGGGCGATCTACGCCCGCCTTGCCGCCTCGCCGCCCCATGTGGGCGCGGCACTCGGCATGATGGCCAATTGGGACCTCTCGGCGCTGGAGCGCAGCTTTCCGAAGGTGACGACGCCCGTGCTGCTGGTTGCCGGCACGCAGGACGGCATGGTGCCGGCGCGGCAGGCCGATGTCGTCGCGCACCGGCTGCCCCATGCGGAGGTCGCTCGGCTGCGCAGCCTCGGCCATCTCGCCCATGAGGAAGCGCCCGAGCGCGTCGCCGCCACGGTTCTCGACTGGTTCGACCGGGTGACGGCCCTGCCCGCCGAGGCGGTCGCGCCGATCGGGGCAACACCATGAGGGGGAGGGGCCCATGACTGCACCGCTGCGCCATCCCGTGCCGGTCGATGACCGGCGACCCCATGCCATCGTCATCGGCTCCGGCTTCGGGGGGCTTGCGGCTGCCATCCGCCTCGGTGCGCGCGGCTATCGCGTCACCGTGCTGGAGCGGCACGACCAGCCAGGCGGACGCGCCCGCGTGTTCCGGCAGGACGGTTTCACCTTCGATGCCGGCCCGACCATTGTCACCGCGCCGTTCCTCTTTGAGGACCTGTGGACCCTTTGCGGCAAGCGCCTCGCCGACCATGTCGACATGGTCCCGCTCGACCCCTTCTACCGGCTGCGCTTCCATGACGGCTCGACGCTCGACTGCACGGGCGACCCGGACCGGATGCGCGCCGCGGTCGGCCAGCTCTCGCCCTCCGATGTCGCGGGCTACGACCGCTTCATGGCGCAGAGCGAGGAGATCTGCCGCATCGGTTTCGAGCAACTGGGTCACGTGCCCTTCGGCTCCTTCATGGACATGGTGCGCGTTGCGCCGGACCTGCTCCGGCTCTCCGGCCATCGCTCGGTGCACCACCTCGTCAGCAAATATGTGAAGGACGAGCGGCTGCGCATCGCCCTGTCCTTCCACCCGCTCTTCGTCGGCGGCAATCCCTTCTCGGCAAGCGCCATCTACGGGCTCATCGCCGCGCTCGAACGGCGCTGGGGCGTGCATTTCGCCCGCGGCGGCACGGGCGCGCTGGTCACCGGCATGGTCGACCTCATCATGGGCCAGGCCAACACGGTCCGGCTCAACGCCGATGTGTCGCGCATCATCGTCGAGGACGGGGCGGCACGCGGCGTCGTGCTGGCCGATGGCGAGGCGATCCGGGCCGACCTCGTCGTCTCCAATGCCGACGTGACCCACACCTATGGCAAGCTCGTGCCGGAGGGGGCGACGAAACGCTGGCGTCCGGCCAAGCTCAAGCGCGCCTCGCAGTCCATGAGCCTCTTCGTCTGGTACTTCGGCACGAAGGGCCGCCGCGCCGACGTGCCGCATCACACGATCCTGCTGGGACCGCGCTACCAGGGCCTGCTCGACGACATCTTCCGCCGCAAGACGCTGGCGGAGGATTTCAGCCTCTACCTGCATCGGCCGACCGCCACCGACCCGAGCCTCGCGCCGCCCGGCCACGATGCCTTCTACGTGCTCTCGCCGGTGCCGAACCTCGCCGGCGGGCAGGACTGGGATCGGCTTGCCGAGACCTATCGCGAGAGGATCGCCGCCGAGCTCGACCGGACGGTCATGCCCGGCTTCCGCGACCAGATCGTCACCTCGCGCGTCATGCATCCCGGCCATTTCCGCGACGAGCTGCTCGCGCCCTTCGGCGCCGCCTTCAGCCTCGAGCCGGTGCTGCTGCAGAGCGCCTGGTTCCGGCCGCACAATCGCTCCGAGGACATCCGCGACCTCTATCTCGTCGGCGCGGGAACCCATCCCGGCGCCGGCCTGCCGGGCGTGCTCTCCTCGGCCCGCATCCTCGACCAGGTGGTTCCCCATGGCAGCACGGTCGCGACCTGATCCCGCCGATGTCGCAGCCTGCCGCCGCCTGCTGCAGGCGGGCTCGCGCTCGTTCTTCGCGGCCTCGCTGCTGCTGCCCGCCTCCGTGCGGGAGCCCGCGACGGTCCTCTACGCCTTCTGCCGGGTGGCGGATGATGCGGTGGACCTGTCGCCGAACTCCGCCACTGCCATCGCGCGCCTGCATGCGCGCCTCGACGGGATCTTCGCCGGTACGCCGGATGAGGATCCGGTGGACCGGGCGCTGGCCATCGTGGTGCGGGTCCACGACCTGCCGCGCAGCGTCTTCGATGCCCTGATCGAGGGGCTCGCCTGGGATGTCGGCGGGCGCACCTACGAGACCTTCTCCGACCTCATCGCCTATTGCGCGCGCGTCGCCGGCACGGTCGGCACGCTGATGACCCTGCTGATGGGACGCCGCGATCCGCGCGTGCTGGCCCGGGCCTGCGATCTCGGCGTCGCCATGCAGCTCACCAACATTGCCCGCGACGTCGGCGAGGACGCCCGCGCCGGCCGCATCTACCTGCCGCTCGACTGGATGGCCGAGGCCGGGCTCTCGCCCGCCGCCTTCCTCGCCGATCCGCGTTTCGACCGTCGGATTGCCGGCCTGGTGGAGCGCCTGCTCGCCGAAGCCGACCGGCTCTACCGGCGCTCGCAGAGTGGCATCGGCGCCTTGCCGGGCGGTTGCCGGCCAGCCATCCATGCGGCGCGTCTGATCTACCAGGAAATCGGCATCCTGCTCGCGGCGCGCGGCTATGACAGCATCGCGCAGCGCAGCGTCGTGCCGCAGGGCCGCAAGCTGGCGCTGGTCGGCCGGGCCCTGCTGGATGCCGGCTTCGCCAGTGGCCCGACGCGCCAGAAGGCGCTGGCCGAGGTGCAGTTCCTGATCGATGCGGTGCGGCCCGAGGGCGGCGAGGGGCTGATGGCCGATCAGGGGCTCGACAGGCTTATGGACATCTTCGAACGGCTCGCCCGCGAACCCGGTTCGGCGCGCACCGGCCGGGTGCTGCGGCCACGGCGTGGGCGGACGCGGGCCTCGCGCCTGACCGCAACCGCCTGAGGAGCGCGCCGTGAGCAGCGACTGGCTCTTCGCCGCGGAATTCGTGCTGACCGCCGGCCTGGTCCTGGGCTTCGCGTGGCATCAGCTCCGCTCGCTGAAAAAGCTCAGGGAAGAGCGCGAGCGCAAGGCGCGCGAGGCCGCCGCGCGCGGCGATGAACCGAAGACCTAGGTCCCCGCCCGTCGCGGCATGCGGAAGGGCAGCATGGCCTGCACGATCGGATTGCTGAAGCGCGGCATCGACAGCGCCTCGTGGACGAAGGTCGCGGGCCCGTCGCCCCAATCGGTGCCGACCACGGCGCGCGCATAGAAGGGCGCGTCCTCCATCCCCATGATCACCCTCGGCCGATGCCCGCCCACCGCCGGCGTTTCGCGCGCCACGCGCCAGCCGGTTCGCGGCAGGGGTGCAGGATCTGGCGCCTCGACGGGGGCGAGCCGGCCGTCCTGCTGGAGCCCGAGGGCGAGGGTGGTGCGGCCGCCATCGGCGCGGCGCGCGTCGTAGTGGATGCGCCCGCCCGCGGCCCGCACCTCGCGCGACCAGTTCCAGGTGAGGAAGTCGCGCTCGAGCGGCCGGTCGCCATCATTGGTGTCGCAATAGCCGTGGCCGGACCAGGACAGGTCGGGGGCGGAGAACCGCGCCTCCACCCGTGCCGCCGGTGCGATGGGCCGCCAGCGATGATGACCCTCGGCGTCGAGGTGGAAGGCCCGGCTGGGCGCGGAGGTCGGTGTCACCGTGACCGTGCCGCGCACCCGCCGTGGGATGGGCACGGCCATCTCGTCGATGGCGATGGTCAGGCGGCCGCGATCCCAGGAGACCTGGCTCGGGCCGATGGCGAGGTGGTCGCTGGCGCGTGCGCGCGGGCCCGCCCCGCGCTCGGTCATGGCCCAGCGCCCACCCGGCCCGTAGAGCGCGACGTTCACCGCGCAATGCGCCAGGGGATCGGCGGGGCCGGAGCGGCGGCGCCACGCATAGTAGGGCGAGAAGACCGAGCCGATGAAGACGATGATGACGAGGCCATGGCGGCCGTCATCGCTCAACGCGTCGACATACCACCAAGCATAGCCGTCCTTCGGGACGTCGAGCGCGAAGTCAGGTCCGCCATCACGGCCGATGCCGCGAGCCGGCCGGAGGTCGCCGCCATCGGCACGCCCGCTCCCGGATGGACGCTGCCCCCCGCCAGATAGAGCCCCGGAATCGCCGACCGCGAGCCCGGGCGGCGGAACGAGGCCATGGCTCCGTGGGTCGCCGAACCGTAGAGCGCTCCCGACGTACCGGGAAAGCGCCGGGCGAAATCCGCCGGCGTGGTCACCGTCCGGTCGCTGATCGACAGGGTGAGGCCGGCCGCCGCCAGCCGCTGCATCATACGCGTCTCGCATGGGTCGATCTCCCCGGGATCAGGCCGGCCGTCGTCACCGCGGGCCGGGGCATTGACGAGGCAGAAGAGGCGCTCGGCGCCATTCGCCTGCGGCGATCCGCCAGAGCGGTCGGGCGCGCAGACATAGATCGTCGGATCGTCGGGCAGGCTGCCGGCGGCAAGCGCTGCGAACTCGGCGACATAGTCGGCCGAGAAGAAGACGGTGTGGTGGGCGAGGGGAAAGCCCTCGGCCCTGGCGGCGAAGCACCAGGTGACGGCGGAGAGTGAGCGCAGGGCGGGGTCGGGGGCCGGCACGGCGCGCCGGGCCTCCGGGCCGAGGAGTCCCGAGGCCAGCGCGCCGACATCGCCGGCATGGATGACCACATCGGCGGCGATCTCCTCGCCGGTGGCAAGGCGGATGCCGGCCGCGCGCCCCTGCCGCACCACGATTTCCGCCACGCGGCAGCCGCTGCGCAGCTCTGCGCCGCGCGCAAGGGCGAGTGCGGTGACGGCGCGGGCAAGGTCCTGCATCCCGCCGGGCAGGCTCCAGACGCCCTCCTGTTCGGCATGGGCGATTAGCATGAGCGTCGCCGGCGCCGCGAAGGGCGAGGAGCCGCAATAGGTGGCGTAGCGGCCGAAGAGCTGGCGCAGGCGCGGGTCGCGGAAATAGCTGCCGAGGACGCTCCACAGCGTCTCGAAGGGCCGGATGGCGAGCCCGCCGAGGCCGAGCGATGCCGTCAGCCCGAGCATGGACGGCCGCTCCGTCTGCATGAAGGGCGCATCGAGCAGGCGATAGACCCTGGCCGCATCGGCGCAGAAGCGGCGGAAGCCGTCGGCCTCGGCAGGGCCGGCGACAGCGGCGATGGCCTCGGCCGATCGGGCGGGATCGGCGAAGAGGTCGAGTGTCGATCCGTCGGGCCAGTGGTGGCGGGCCAGCACGCCGAGGGGCGTCAGCGCGAGGTGATCCCCAAGGCTCTCGCCGACGCTGGCGAAGAGCGCCTCGAAGACCGGGCGCATGGTGAAGACGGTGGGGCCGGAATCGAGCGGGCCCGCGCCGGTCTCCACTGCGCGGATCTTGCCGCCGGTGTGGTCGGAGGCCTCGACCAGCGTGACCGCACATCCCCGGTGGGCGAGCAGCATCGCCGCGGTGAGCCCCGCAATGCCTGCCCCGACGATGACGACACGGTCCTGCACGGCGCCACCAGATTCCCATTGACAGCGGAAAGTGTCAGATACAGTTTACATGACGGTTCCAAGTGTCAAATGAAATTGACATGAAGGGGGAAGGCCATGGATCTCGGCATTCGGATCGAAAAGGCCCTGGACGTCGCTCTTACCAAGGCGGAGGGCGCCGATTGTCCCCCCGGTCTTGCGGCGGCTCTGCGGTATGCAGTGTTTCCGGCGGGGCACCGCATCAGGCCGAGGCTGGTGATGGCCGTCTCGGAGGCCTGCGGCGGTTCGGATCCCGATGCGGCCGATGCCGCGGCGGCGGCCATCGAGTTCCTCCACTGCGCCTCGCTCGTCCATGACGACCTCCCCTGTTTCGACGATGCCGACGAGCGCCGCGGCAAGCCCTCGGTGCATCGCGCCTTCGGTCAGCCGGTCGCGGTCCTGGCGGGTGACGCGCTGATCGTCCTCGCCTTCGAGACCATTGCCCGCGGCGTGCCCGGCGATGCCCGCAAGCTCGGCGGTCTGGTCCGGCTCGTCGGTCAGGCCGTCGGTGCGCCGGCCGGCATCTGCGCCGGCCAGGCCTGGGAGAGCGAGCCGACCGTCTCGGTCGCCGCCTATCACCGCGCCAAGACCGCGTCGCTCTTCGCCGGCGCCACGGCGGCCGGTGCACTCGCCGCCGGCGCCGATCCGCTGGCATGGCGGGATCTCGGCGAACGTCTCGGCGAGGCCTATCAGGTCGCCGACGACATCAGCGACATCGCCGCGACCTCCGAGCAGACGGGCAAGACCAGCAACCGCGATAGCCTGCTGGGCCGGCCGAACGTCGCCCATGAGATGGGCCTCGACGAGGCGCTGGCGCTGCTCGACCGCACGGTGGTCGAGGCCATTGCCGCCGTCCCGGTCTGCCCCGGCCAGGCGCAGCTGCGCGCCGCCATCCTGCTTGAGACCAAGCGCTTCCTGCCGGCGGGGCTCGTCCGCACTGCGGCATGACCGCCACCATGCCGGACCGGCGCGCGGGCCCTTTCGAGCGGCTCGCCGGCTGGCTGAAGCAGCGCCGTGATCGGCTCGTCGCCGATCCGGCGTTTCAGCGTTTCTCGGCCTCGTTCCCGCTGACCCGGGGCACGGCGCATCGCCATGCCAGCGACCTCTTCGATCTGTGTGCCGGCTTTGTCTATTCGCAGGTGCTCTTCGCCTGCGTGAGGCTGGACCTCTTCGCGATGCTGACGCGCGGGCCTCTGCCGCTCTCCGACATTGCTGCACGTGCCCGCCTCTCGCCGGAGGCGGCGGACCGGCTGGTGCGGGCGGCCATCGCCCTCGGCCTCCTGGAATGGCGAGGCGACACGGTTGGCCTCGGCCTCAAGGGCGCGGCGCTGACCGGCAATCCCGGCGCGCTCGCCATGGTCGAGCACCATGCCATGCTCTATGCGGACCTCGCCGACCCGATCGCGCTGCTGCGCGGCGAGGCTCCGCCCTCCCATCTCAGGCGCTTCTGGGCCTATGGCGATGGCGGCTCGGCGGAGGCGGCGGATTCGGCGGCTGACTACACCGCGCTCATGGCGCGCTCGCAGGCGCTGGTGGCCGACGACATCCTTGACGCCTATCCGGTCGACAAGCACCGGGTCGTGCTCGATGTCGGTGGCGGCAACGGCACCTTCCTCGCCGCGCTCCACCGCCGCGCGCCCGCGGCCGAGCTCCACCTCTTCGACCTGCCGGCGGTGACGGCCCATGCCGCACACAATCCGGCCCTGCCCGAATCGGTGATGATCCATGGCGGCCGATTCCCCGACGATCCGCTCCCTGCGGGCATGGATCTCGTCACGCTGGTCCGTGTCGTCCACGACCATGAAGATGCCGTGGTGTGCCCCCTCCTGAAGCGGGTCCACGAGGCCCTGGTGCCGGGTGGAAGCATCGTCATCGCCGAGCCCATGGCGGAATCGGCAGCGGTCGCGCCGATGGCCGATGCCTATTTCGGCTTCTACCTGCTCGCCATGGGCCAGGGCCGCGCCCGCTCGCCTGACACTTTGATGGCCATGCTGGTCGAGGCCGGTTTCCAGGCGCCGCGCCGCGTTGCGACCCGCCGGCCGCTCTTCGCCGGCCTTGTCACGGCGACGCGTCACTCCTGAACGTAAAAAATAATTGACACTCTGTCGTGTCATCCTAAGATGACTTATGCCCAGTCTTTAGGCGGGCACGACCCTGGAGGTCGATCGTGAAGACGCTGGCAGTCATCCTGCGTGAGCCGCACCGCCTGGATCTCGACCGCGTCGAACTCTTGGGCCTGTCTGAGAACGACGTCATCGTCGACGTGCTGTGGTCCGGCATCAGCAGCGGCACGGAGCGGCTGCTGTGGTCCGGCCGCATGCCGCCGTTCCCGGGCCTCGGCTATCCCCTCGTTCCCGGCTACGAGACCGTCGGCGAGATCGTCGATGCCGGCGCGAATGCCCGCCATCGGATCGGTGAGCGCGTCTTCGTTCCCGGCTCACGCGGCTTCAAGTCGGTGCGCGGCCTCTTCGGCGGCGCCGCCCAGCGCCTCATCGTCGCCGCCGATCGCGCCACGCCCGTCGATGTCGCGATGGGTGACCAGGCCATCCTCCTCGCCCTTGCCGCCACCGCCTGCCACGCCATCCGCGTCGGCGGCCTGCCCGAGCTCATCGTCGGACACGGCGTGCTTGGCCGCCTCATCGCCCGGGTCACGATGGCCGAGGGCGCCCCGGCGCCGACCGTGTGGGAGACCCGCGCCAGCCGGCGCAGCGGCGCCACCGGCTATCCCGTCATCGATCCCGCCGAGGACGCCACGGCCGACCGCGGCATCATCATGGATGCCAGCGGCGATGCCGGCCTACTCGACACGCTCATCGCGCGCCTGCGTCGCGGCGGCGCCGTCGTCCTTGCCGGCTTCTACGAGCAGCCGCTCGCCTTCACCTTCCCGCCGGCCTTCATGCGCGAGGCGATGATCCGCATCGCCGCGGAGTTCCGGCCCGAGGACGTCGACCGCGCCCTGACCCTGGTGCGCTCGGGGCGTCTCAGCCTCGACGGTCTCGTCACACACCGCTTTCCCCCGCCTGCCGCAGCTGAGGCCTATCGCACGGCCTTCGAAGACCCCGACTGCGTCAAGGCACTCATCACCTGGAGGGCATCCGCATGAACGCGCCGCTCACGGCTCTCGAGCCGAACGCCGCCACGACCGGCCCCGCGCTGGATGCCATGATCCAGGAGGCCGAGGACACGGCGGCTGCTCCTGGGACCCGGCAGACCCAGATCATCGCCATCTACGGCAAGGGCGGGATCGGCAAGAGCTTCACGCTCGCCAATCTCTCCTACATGATGGCGCAGCAGGGCCAGCGTGTCCTGCTGATCGGCTGCGACCCCAAGAGCGACACGACGTCCCTGCTCTTCGGCGGCCGGGCCTGCCCGACCATCATCGAGACCTCGTCGAAGAAGAAACTCGCCGGCGAGGAGGTCCGCATCGAGGACGTCTGCTTCAAGCGCGACGGCGTCTTCGCCATGGAGCTCGGCGGCCCCGAGGTCGGCCGCGGTTGCGGCGGGCGTGGCATCATCCACGGCTTCGAGCTGCTCGAGAAACTCGGCTTCCACGAGTGGGACTTCGACTATGTCCTGCTCGACTTCCTCGGCGACGTGGTCTGCGGCGGCTTCGGCCTGCCGATCGCCCGCGACATGTGCCAGAAGGTCATCGTCGTCGGCTCGAACGACCTGCAGTCGCTCTATGTCGCCAACAATGTCTGCTCGGCGGTGGAATACTTCCGCAAGCTCGGCGGCAATGTCGGCGTCGCCGGCATGGTCATCAACAAGGACGACGGCACGGGCGAGGCCTCGGCCTTCGCGGCGGAAGCCGGCATCCCCATCCTGGCGGCCATCCCGCAGGACGACGACCTGAGGCGCAAGAGCGCCAATTACGAGATCGTCGGCCATCCCGACAGCCAGTGGGCCTCGCTCTTCGCCGAGCTCGCCCAGAACGTCGCGGGGGCTCCGCCCGTCAGGCCGAAGCCGCTGAACCAGGACGCCCTTCTCGGCCTGTTCAAGGGCGATGCGGTCGGCCGCGGCGTGGTGCTGCAGCCGGCGAGCCAGGCGGACCTGCGCGGCGGCGTGCTGCTGCAGCAGCCCTCCCTCGAAATCATCTACGACACGGTGTGACGATGGCTCGCCTCCTCGACACCCTCGCCAAGCCCCTTTCGGCCGCTGCCAAGCCGATGCCTCCCGAGGCGTCGGAGCCCGGCTGCCATGGCGGCAAGGCGCAGATGGAGGAGGCGGCGCGCGCCGCCGGCAAGAGCGACGTGCTGGACCAATATGCGGCCGACTATCCGAAGGGCCCGCATGACCAGCCGCAGAGCATGTGCCCGGCCTTCGGCTCGCTGCGCGTCGGCTTGAGGATGCGGCGCACCGCGACCGTGCTCTCAGGCTCCGCCTGCTGCGTCTACGGCCTCACCTTCACCTCGCACTTCTACGGCGCGCGGCGGACCGTCGGCTACGTGCCGTTCAATTCGGAATCGCTGGTCACCGGCAAGCTCTTCGAGGACATCCGCGAATCCGTCCATGACCTCGCCGATCCGGCGCTCTACGACGCGATCGTCATCATCAATCTGTGCGTGCCGACCGCCTCCGGCGTGCCGCTGAAGCTGCTGCCGAAGCAGATCAACGGCGTGCGGGTCATCGGCATCGACGTGCCGGGCTTCGGCGTGCCGACCCATGCCGAGGCCAAGGACGTGCTGGCCGGCGCCATGCTGCGCTATGCCCGCGGCGAGGCGGAAAAGGGCCCCGTCCAGGCGCCCCGTGTCGCCCGCGCCAACCATCGGCCGACCGTGACGCTGCTCGGCGAGATGTTCCCCGCCGATCCCATGGGCATCGGCGCTCTGCTGGACCCGATGGGCCTCGCCGCCGGCCCCGCCGTGCCGACCCGCGAGTGGCGCGAGCTCTATGCCGCGCTCGACTGCGTGGCGGTCGCCGCCATCCATCCCTTCTACACCGCGAGCATCCGCGAGTTTGAGGCCGCCGGCCGTCCGGTCGTCGCCTCGGCCCCGGTCGGGCGCGACGGCACCGCCGACTGGCTCGCCGCCATCGGCAAGGCCGCCGGTGTTGCGCCCGAGCGCATCGCCGAGGCGCAGAACCGCGCGCTGCCGCTGATCGGCGCCGCGCTGGAGCGGGCCCGCATCTCCGGCCGCATCACCCTGTCGGGCTACGAGGGTTCGGAGTTGCTCGTCGGCCGCCTGCTGGTCGAGAGCGGCGCGGACCTGCGCTATGTCGGCACCGCCTGCCCGCAGACGCCCTGGTCAGAGCCGGATCGCGCCTGGCTCGAGGCGCGCGGCGTGACGGTGCGCTACCGCGCCTCGCTGGAGCAGGATCTCGAGGCGCTCGACGCGCACCAGCCGGACCTCGCCATCGGCACGACGCCGGTCGTGCAGAAGGCGAAGGAGCGGGCCATTCCCGCCCTCTACTTCACCAACCTCATCTCGGCCCGGCCGCTCTTCGGCCTCGCCGGAGCGGGTTCGCTCGCCACTGTCGTCAATGCGGCGCTCGGCAACAAGCCGCGCTTCGACCGGATGAAGGCCTTCTTCGAGGGCGTCGGTTCCGGCGACACGGCCGGCGTCTGGTCCAAGACCCCCGATCCGCGGCCGGATTTCCGCGCCAAGTACCGCCGCCAGCTCGATGCGCTCGCCAAGAAGCGCAAGGCCGAGGAGATGCTCTGATGCTCGTCCTCGATCATGACAGGGCAGGGGGCTACTGGGGCGCGGTCTATGTCTTCACCGCGATCAAGGGCCTGCAGGTGGTGATCGACGGCCCGGTGGGCTGCGAGAACCTCCCCGTCACCTCCGTGCTGCACTACACCGACGCCCTGCCGCCGCATGAGCTGCCGATCGTCGTCACCGGCCTCGCCGAGGAAGAGCTCGGCCAGAAGGGCACGGAGCAGGCCATGCGCCGCGCCCACCGCGCCCTCGATCCCGACCTGCCGGCCGTGGTCGTCACCGGCTCCATCGCCGAGATGATCGGCGGCGGCGTGACGCCGGAAGGCACAGCGATCAAGCGCTTCCTGCCGCGCACCATCGACGAGGACCAGTGGCAGAGCGCCGATCGCGCGCTGTCCTGGCTGTGGACCGAGTTCGGCCCGCGCAAGGTGCCGGAGCGCCGCCGCGAGGCGGGCGCCAAGCCGCGCGTCAACATCATCGGGCCGGCCTACGGCACCTTCAACATGCCCTCCGATCTCGCCGAGATCCGCCGCCTCGTCGAGGGGATCGGCTGCGAGGTGAACATGGAGTTCCCGCTCGGCAGCCACCTGCAGGACGTGGCGAAGCTCGCCGATGCGGACGTCAACATCTGCCTCTATCGCGAGTTCGGGCGGCTCCTCTGCGAGCGGCTGGAGCGCCCCTACCTGCAGGCGCCGATCGGCCTGCACTCGACCACCGCCTTCCTCGAGAAGCTCGGCGAACTCGCCGGCGTCGACCCGCAGCCCTTCATCGCGCGCGAGAAGCACACGACGATCAAGCCGCTCTGGGACCTGTGGCGCTCGGTGACGCAGGACTTCCTCGGCACGGCGAGTTTCGGCGTCGTCGCCACCGACACCTATGCGCGCGGCCTCAAGCATTTCCTCTCCGAGGAGCTCGGCCTGCCCTGCCACTTCGCCGTCTCCCGCCGCGCCGGCGTGAAGCCGGATAACGAGGCGGTGCGCCAGGCGATCCGCGACCGCACGCCGCTCATTCTCTTCGGCAGCTTCAACGAGCGCATGTATCTCGCCGATTGCGGGGCGCGGGCGGTGTTCATCCCCGCCTCCTTTCCCGGTGCCATCATCCGCCGCCACACCGGCACGCCGTTCATGGGCTATGCGGGCGCGACCTACCTCCTCCAGGAGGTCTGCAACGCGCTGTTCGACGCGCTCTTCCACATCCTGCCGCTCGCCAGCGACATGGACCGCATCGAGGCGACGCCCTCGCGGCTCGAGGACGAGCTGCCCTGGAGCGAAGAGGCCCGCGCCATGCTCGATGCGGTCGTCGAGACCCATCCGGTGCTCGTGCGCATCTCCGCGGCCAAGCGCCTGCGCGACAGCGCCGAACGTGACGCCCGCGCGACCGGTGTCGGCGTCGTCCGGCCCGATTCCGTGACGCGCGCCGCCGGCCAGCTCGGCCGTCCGCCCAACTGACTTTGCCTACGGCGCCTGAAGCGCCACGCCTTCGCAGTGCAGTCCAATTGACAAGGTCGCGCCACGCGACCGGCAGGGAGACCAGCCATGGATCACGCCGCCCGCATGCCCGCCTCCTCGCGGTCACGCCGCATGGACCGGATCGAATTCCGGCTGCTGATGCTGGCCTCGTTCCCCTTCTTTCTGTGCGTCACCGCCATCGCGCGCCTGCGCGGCGAGCGCACCGTTTCCCCCGAAAGCCTGTCCCTCTTCGCCGAGGCCCGCGCGGCCGCGGCTTCCGCCATTCCGTTCGCCTTCATGGGCTGAACGGTCCGCCTCGCCCGGGTCACCGGGCGAATGGCCGGAGGGCGTCAGCCCTTCGGCGACCCTGCCGTGCCGAAAGGCTCGGCGACGGCCTTCGGGCCGAAACGAGGAGTAGTCCATCATGGCTGACAAAGAGTCCCTTTCGGGCCTCACCGAGGAGGAAGCTCAGGAGTTCCACAAGTACTTCATCCAGGGTTTCGTCGGATTCACGGTCGTCGCGATCATCGCCCATTTCCTGGCGTGGCAGTGGCGGCCCTGGCTCCCCGGACCCCGCGGCTACGCGCAGTCGATGATCGACGGCGCCACGGTCGTGGCTCAGACGCTCATTGGCTGACGGGAGAAGATCTCATGTGGAAACTCTGGCTCATCTTCGACCCCAGGCGGGTCCTCGTCGCAATGGCCACGTTCCTGTTCGCGCTCGCTCTGCTGATCCACTTCATCCTGCTCAGCACCGATCGCTTCAACTGGATCGAAGGCCCT
The DNA here is from genome assembly GCF_003046185.1 of Phreatobacter oligotrophus. Lineage (NCBI taxonomy): Bacteria > Pseudomonadati > Pseudomonadota > Alphaproteobacteria > Hyphomicrobiales > Phreatobacteraceae > Phreatobacter > Phreatobacter oligotrophus. The sequence goes on along the minus strand of NZ_PZZL01000005.1, from coordinate 124,187 downwards.
CGCGCCCGCCCTGCGCCCCGCGCCGACGTGATCTCGGCCCCGACCATCACGGTCGCCGGCACGACGATCACCATCGCGGGCGTTTGACGCGAAAGACCCGGGGACATCGGCGGCCAAGCGCTTCCCGCGCAACGCTTCCGGTGACCCCGGTCAACCCCATCGCATGCGCATGCACTGCCGAGAGGAGCCGACCATGGCCTTGCTGAGCTTCGAAGCCAAATATCGCGTGCGTGGCGGCACCCTGGTCGGGGGCGACCTGTTCGACTTCTGGGTCGGACCGTTCTGGGTCGGGTTCTTCGGGGTCACCACCTTCTTCTTTTCGCTTCTGGGCGTCGGCCTGATCCTGTGGGGCGCCGCGCTCGGCGACACCTGGAACGTCTGGCGGATCAACATCGCGCCGCCGGACCTGAAATATGGTCTTGGCCTGGCCCCGCTCGCCGAGGGCGGGCTGTGGCAGATCATCACCATCTGCGCCATCGGCGCCTTCGGCTCCTGGGCGATGCGCGAGGTCGAGATCTCCCGCAAGCTTGGCATGGGCCTCCACGTGCCCGTCGCCTTCAGCATGGCGATCTTCGCCTATGTCACCCTGCAGGTCATCCGCCCGGTCCTGATGGGCGCCTGGGGACACGCGTTCCCCTATGGCATCTTCAGCCACCTCGATTGGGTGTCGAACGTCGGCTACCAGTACCTGCACTTCCACTACAATCCCGCGCACATGCTCGCCGTGACCTTCTTCTTCACGACGACGCTGGCGCTGTCGCTCCACGGGGCGCTCGTGCTGTCCGCCACCAACCCGCCGAAGGGCGAGGCTGTGAAGACGCCGGAGCACGAGAACGCCTTCTTCCGCGATACGATCGGCTACTCGGTCGGCACGATCGGCATCCATCGCCTCGGGCTCTTCCTGGCGCTGGCCGCGGTGTTCTGGAGCGCGGTCTGCATCGTCATCTCCGGCCCCTTCTGGACCCTCGGCTGGCCCGAGTGGTGGAACTGGTGGCTCGAACTGCCGATCTGGCGCTGAGGAGGGTGTCGTGAGCTTTGCCATCGACTATCAGAACATCTTCACCCGCATCCAGGTCAGGGGCCCGGACGACACCGGGCCGCCCATCGAGAGCCAGATCTACAAGCGCGGCACCTCGATCTTCCACAATTACTGGCTGGGCAAGATCGGCGATGCCCAGATCGGCCCGATCTATCTTGGCTGGTACGGCAGCGTCTCGCTGCTCTTCGGCATCATCGCCTTCGAGATCATCGGCCTCAACATGTGGGCGTCGGTGAACTGGGATCCCGTGCAGTTCGTCCGCCAGCTCTTCTGGCTCGCGCTCGAACCGCCGGCGCCGAAATACGGCCTGTCGATCCCGCCCATGGCGGAGGGCGGCTGGTGGCTGCTCACCGGCTTCTTCCTGACCATCTCGGTCATCCTGTGGTGGATCAGGACCTACCGGCGGGCGCGGGCGCTCGGCATGGGCACCCATGTCGCCTGGGCCTTCGCCGCGGCGATCTGGCTGTTCCTCGTGCTCGGCTTCATCCGGCCGCTGCTCATGGGGTCCTGGAGCGAGGGCGTGCCCTTCGGCATCTTCCCGCACCTCGACTGGACGGCCGCCTTCTCGATCCGCTACGGCAACCTTTTCTACAACCCGTTCCACGCGCTCTCGATCACCTTCCTCTACGGGTCGGCGCTGCTCTTCGCGATGCATGGCGCGACGATCCTCGCCGTGTCCCGCTACGGCGGCGAGCGCGAGATCGAGCAGATCGTCGACCGCGGCACGGCCTCCGAGCGCGCCGCCCTGTTCTGGCGCTGGACCATGGGCTTCAATGCCACGATGGAATCCATCCATCGCTGGGCCTGGTGGTTCGCCGTGCTGACGCCGCTGACCGGCGGCATCGGCATCCTCCTCACCGGCACTGTGGTGGACAACTGGTATCTCTGGGCGATCAAGCACGACTTCGCCCCGGGCTATCCGTCGCTGCCCTACGTGCCTGCCATCGACCCCTCCACTCTGCCGGGAGCGACGCGATGAACTCCGCACGCACCTGCCTGACGGCCCTTCTCCTGGGCGCGACGCTCTTCATCGCCGGCTGCGAGGCTCCGCCTCCGGCCACCGAGCAGCGCGGCTATCGCGGCCAGTCCATGGGCAATGTCGCCAATCCCCGCACGCTGGCAGCGCGCGAGGCCGCCAACCAGGCGCCGGAGGCTCAGCCCCCGGCGGATCCGACGGGCCCGCGGGTCTCGACGATCTACCAGAACGTCAAGGTTCTCGGCGATCTCAGCGAGACCGAGTTCCTGAGGGTGATGGCCTCCATGGCCGAGTGGGTGGCGCCGCAGGAGGAAAGCTGCGGCTACTGCCACAACCTCGAGAACATGGCGGACGAGTCGAAGTACCAGTACCGCGTGGCGCGCCAGATGCTCATCATGACGCGCTCGCTGAACACGACCTGGACCTCGCATGTCGGCCAGACCGGCGTCACCTGCTACACCTGCCATCGCGGCCAGCCTCAGCCGCAATACACGTTCAAGCAGGACAGCGGCCCGATGGGCGCGGCTGGCATGACGGCGAGCCGCCAGGGCCAGAACGTCGTCGGGCGGCTGGTGGGCCTCACCTCCCTGCCGACGGATCCGTTCACCGAGCTGCTCGCCTATACCGGGCAGATCCGCTCGGTCAGCACCACCGTGCTGCCGGCCGGCAATACGCGGACCATCCAGGACACGGAGCGCACCTACGGCCTGATGATCCACATGTCGGAGGGCCTCGGCGTCAACTGCACCTTCTGCCACAACTCCAACAATTTCGGGACGTGGTCGAGCAGTCCGCCGCAGCGCGCCACCGCCTATCACGGCATCCGCATGGTGCGTGACATCAACATCAACCACATCGCGCCGCTGCAGCCGATCCAGCCGCCGGAGCGGCTGGGCCCGGAGGGCGACAATGCCAAGGTGTTCTGCACCACCTGCCACCAGCAGCAGCCGAAGCCGCTGAACGGCGCGGCGATGCTGCCGAACTATCCCGAGCTCGGGGCGCCGCGTCCCGCGCCGTGAGGTTAGGGATGGCGGCCGGGCCGCCCCGAATGAGGGCGTCGGAGCACTCGCTCCGGCGCCCTTTTCGTTTCTGCCGTCAGCCGATCCGGGCGCCGGGCAGGATGGTCGGCGGCGCCTCGTTGAGCTGGCTGATGGCAAAGCCCGCCGCCGCCTTGTAGCCGGCCATGAAGGCGGTGCGCTCCTCGGCGGGGATGACGTCGTCGATATTGTCGAAGGTGCCGCCGCAGCGCTCGTCGACGAGGTTGAGGAGGCCGAAGGGGCCGGCGCCGCGGTTGCGCAGGACGAGTTGCGAGATGGGCCCGCACAGCCGCGCGTCATAGGCGGCGAGGGCCGCCGGCGTGATGCCCTCCGCGAGCAGCGAGGCGCCGAGGATGCGGGCGTCCATGATGGCCTGGCTCGCGCCGTTCGAGCCGGTCGGATACATGGCGTGGGCGGCATCGCCGAGCAGCCCGACGGGCCCGTCCTGCCAGGTCGGCACGGGGTCGCGGTCGATCATCGGGTTCTCATAGGCCCCGGCCGAGCCGCGGATGAGCGCCGGCACGTCCAGCCAGGGCCAGCGCCAGTCCTCGAAATGATGGATGAAGTCGTCGATGCCGACCTCGCGGAACCAGCCGCGCTGCTTCCAGCCCTCGCCGGCGTCGACCACCACCTCGGCGATCCAGTTGATCATGGCGAGGCCGGTTTCAGGATCCGGATGGGAGATCGGATAGATCACCATGCGGTGGCGGTGGGTGCCGAGGCCGATGAAGGAGGCGCCGGTGCGGATGGGCTTCGCGAGGCTCGTGCCGCGCCACATCAGCGCCCCGCCCCAGTGGATCGGCGGCTGGCCGGGATGCATCTGCGCGCGCACGGCCGAATGGATTCCGTCGGCGCCGACCAGCAGCGCGCCGCGCTCCTCGAACTGTTCGCCGCTGGCCGTTTCGACGAGGGCGACGACGCCGTCACCCTCCTTGCGATAGCCGGTCACGCGGCAGCCGAGGCGCACGGCATCCGCGCCGGCGCGGGCCACCAGGGTGTCATAGAGCATGACGTGGAAGCGGCCGCGATGGACAGCATATTGCGGCCAGTTGTAGCCGGCGAGCCGGCCGCGCGGCTCAGCATAGATGTCATTGCCGTTGAGGCCGACGAGGGCCCATTCGCGCGCCGGCACGCCGACCTGGTCGAGCATGTCCTCGCCGATGCCAAGGTCGCCGAGCTCGCGCACGGCATTGGGCTGGATGTTGATGCCGACGCCGAGGGGGCGCATTTCGCGCACGCCCTCGAAGACCGTGAAGGGGACGCCGATCTGGTGGAGGGTGAGGGCGGTGGCGAGGCCGCCGATGCCGCCGCCGGCGATGAGGACGCGCTTGTCGGACATGGTGTGCGATCGGACGAGGAGAGGCGGCAGGCCGCGGGGACCCGTCCTTTAGCGCCTCGGACAGCCGGCCGCGAGTCGGATGTCAGGCCAGCGTGATCGTGCCGGAATCGATGGCCGCCTGCTCGGTGGCGCTGTGCGTGGCGAAGGCGCGGATGATCGGGGCGAGTTCCGCGTCGCCGACCATGTCGGCGGCCTCAAGGGCCGGGACCCAGCGCCGTTCGCGCCGCTTGCGCTCCGGCCAGGAGGAGCGCTGCTTCTGGACTTCGAGGGCGAAGACATCGACGGCGCAGCGCACCGTCGTGCCGTTGGACAGGACCTTGTCATAGCCGTAGCGGCCGATCGGCTGTCGGCCGACGTGACCGGCGACGCCGGCTTCTTCCTCCGCCTCGGTGGCGGCCACCTTGCGGGGCGGCAGGTTGCCCATGGGCCAGCCCTTCGGGATGATCCAGCGACGGGTGGTGCGCGAGGTGATCAGGAGGATCTCAAGGCCGCTTTCCGGGGTCAGCCGGTAGGGCAGGGCGGCAAACTGCAGGCGCTTGCGGCCGGCGCCCGAGCCGTCGTCGTCCAGCATGTCACCGGCTGCGATGTCTTCGGTCTCGTTGTCGGGGCCGGCCATCGGTGAGGCTCTCCTGTCGCGCCCCGCCGGGCCTAACCATCAGAACGAATCATCTGGACAAATTCGAGACAGCGACTCTGTCATAAAAATGTCATTAAGCAATCCGGCGCCCAGGTCCTCGCTGTCGCGGGGTCTTTTGTCTGGCAAGCCGATATAGAGCCGATTGGTTCCTTCAGCCGTGCATTCGGCGAAGGGCGCCTCTCGCGGCGCTGCGGGCCTCAGCGCGTCGGGGCGTGGCGGCAGCGCGGACGCGCCGGGCCGGCCCGCGCCAGGCGCACTTGCGCCGGCCTGTGGCTTGGGCAGTCTGTCGCTCCCCAGAGGGAGGACCACCATGATCTATGAACTGCGCGTCTATACCTGCCTGCCGGGCAGGCTTCCCAAGCTCCTGGCGCGCTTCCAGGACCACACGCTGAAACTCTGGGAGAAGCACGGCATTCGCCAGGCGGGTTTCTTCACCACGGTGATCGGCCCGTCGAACAACGACCTGACCTATCTCGTCGCCTGGGAGTCGATGGCGGAGCGGGAGCGCAAATGGACCGCTTTTCAGCAGGATCCGGACTGGATCGCAGCGCGCAACGCCAGCGAGGCTGACGGGCCGATCCTGTCCAATGTCGCAAGCTCGTTCCTCACGCCGACGGCCTTCTCGGCCGTCAAGTAAGGCGGTGCGGGGCCGGCGGGCGCTGCCCGGCCGGCCCCGTTCCGATCACTCGGCGACGGCGCGCGTCTCGCCGCTGCCGCGGTTGTAGAACAGCGTGACGCGGGCGATGCGGCACAGGTTCACGTTGCGGAACTCCACCGGAGTTTCGTCGTCGTACACGACCTTGATGTCATAGCGGCAGGCGGTGGTGTCGACCGGGAAGCTGACGTTCAGCGTCATGCCGTTCTCCAGACTTTCATCGCCCATCAGGTCGTCACCCCAGTTGTTGGCGGAGGTCGGGCTCACATAGACCTCATCGATCGTGTAGCCGGTCTGGTTCACGATGGCGAAGTCCTGCCGGGCCTGGGCATTGGCTTCGCCGGCCACGGAAAGGAAGAGGGCGGCGAAGGCCGCGAGCAGCAGAGCGCGCATGGGAATCTCGGAGGGGCCGCACGGCGCCGGGGGTGCCCAGGATCCGGTCCGTGGCGGCGGCAACGGGAGTGACGGCACCTGCGGGAGACGTTGAGTGCAGCCCTTCCCGAAGGTCAAGCCATGGGCCGCATCTGGCGGCGGCCTAGACCGCATGGCCTATTCCAATGCCGGCGCCCAGGGCTCAGCGGCCCGGCAGGACGATCGGCTGGCCATGCGGCGTTGCGGCCGCGGCGGCATGCCAGGCCTCGGTCGTCGCCTCGATCGCCGCCGGCGTTGCGACGCCGCGGCGGATCACCAGGCCTTCGAGCGCCTTCAGCCAATGGCGGTAATAGGTCTCGCCGGTGTCCGGATCGCCATCCGCCTGGGCGCGGGTGATCTCGGCCGAGAGGGCCTCGGCCCATTCCGGCCAGGTGAACAGGCCCTTCTGGTGGAGCGTCACGGCGAGGGCGAAGGCATGCGCCTCCCAGGGCTCGCGGAAGACCGGTCCCTCGGCATCGCAGGGAATGTGCGGCAGGGCGGCAAGGTCGGGCGTTGCGGCTGACACGGTCATGCGGGGCTCAGATAGCTGTCCCAGGCGTCGACGGAGACGCTGGTCTTGGGATCGGCCTCATCGCCGAAGAGCTCGGTGCCGTCGAAGCGCACGGTGTAGAGCCATTCCGGCGCCTCACCCGCCGTCGTGGCATTGGCGTCGGCGAAGACATGGACCCCGTGGCAATGGGTGATCGTCCCCGTCTTGCCCTGGGCATAGCGCGGCAGGCGCGTGTGGCCCTTGGGGACCGGCATGGTGGCTGTCCTGACGCGGTCGTCGACGGCAAAGCGTGCGGGGCTCGTCGCCGGACGCTCGGTCGGGCCTCCGCGAGCGAGCACGGCCGGCACGGCCTCCGCTGAGAGGACGCGGGCCACCGGCTTCGCCGGGTCGACGGCATGGCCGGCGGACAGGTCGGCCTCGGAGACGAGGCCGCGGTCGGCCATCAGCCGTTCCAGGCCGCCGATCCAGATCTCATAATAGCTCATGCCGAGATAGCCCGGCTGCTGCTCACGGGCGGCGCGCGACTGGTCGATGGTCCAGGAGCCGGTGGCGCCCATGGCGAGGGTCAGGGCGAGGGCCCGCGCCTCCCAGCGCGAATGGAACAGCGGCTCGTCCGTCTCGATCTGGATGGGGCCGAGGTCCTTGCGGCCGCCGAGATCGGCATGGGTCACGTAGCTCATGCCGCCGTCTCCGGCGCGCGGGGAAGGCCGGTGCCGATCATCGCGTCACGGGTGACGAGGGCGGCGAGGTCCTCCTCCGACAGCCCCTCCGTTCCCGCCGGCCGTTCGGGGATGACGAGGTAGCGGACCTCGGCGGTGGAATCCCAGACCTTGATGGCCTTGTCCGCGGGCAGGGTGACGCCGAAATCCGCCAGTACGCCGCGCGGATCGCGCACCGCCTTGGCGCGGTAGGGCGCCGACTTGTACCAGACCGGCGGCAGGCCCAGCACCGGCCACGGGTAGCAGGAGCACAGGGTGCAGACGACCATGTTGTGGGTGTCGGGCGTGTTCTCGACCGCCACGAGATGCTCGCCCTGCCGGCCCATATAGCCGAGCTCGGCGACGGCGGCCGTCGCGTCCTTCAGAAGCCGGGCGCGATAGGCCGGATCGACCCAGCTCTTCGCCACGACGCGGGCGCCGTTATGCGGGCCGACCTTGGTCTCGTAGGTCTCGATCAGGACATCGAGCGCGGCCGGGTCGACATAGCCCTTCTCGACCAGGATCGTCTCCAGCGCCCGCACCCGCGCATCCATGGGCGAGAGTTCGCTGTGGTCGTGGTCATGGTCATGGTCATGACCGTGGTGGTGGCCGTGACCATGGGCGTGATGATGGTGGTCGTGATCGTGGTCGTGATCGTCGTGCATGGCGCGCTCCGGGTGCCGCAGGTTAGCGGCGCCCGGAGCCGATGCAACTGGCGCGGCGGGATGACCGCCGCGCGACGGATCAAGTTGTAGAATGTCGCATCAGGCCTTGGCCTTGGCGAGTTCCTCGGCGCGCAGGTCCTTGCGCAGGATCTTGCCCACATTGGTCTTCGGCAGTTCCGAACGGAACTCCACGAGCTTCGGCACCTTGTAGTTGGTCAGGTGCTCCTTGCAGAAGGCGCGGACCTCGTCGGAGGTCAGCTCGGCGCCGGGCTTCACGACGATGAAGGCCTTCACCGCCTCGCCCGCCGCGCCGTCCGGCACGCCCACCACGGCGACCTCGAGCACTGCCGGGTGCTTGGCCAGCGTGTCCTCGACCTCGTTCGGGAAGACGTTGAAGCCGGACACCAGCACCATGTCCTTCTTGCGGTCGACGATGCGGAAATAGCCGTCCTCGTCCTGGGTGGCGATGTCGCCGGTATAAAGCCAGCCGTCGCGGATCGTGCGGGCGGTCTCCTCGGGCTTGCGCCAGTAGCCCGCCATGATCTGCGGGCCCTTGGCGATGAGCTCGCCGGGCTGGCCGAGCGGCACTTCGCGGCCCTCGTCATCGACGCACTTGATGTCGGTGGACGGGACGGGAACGCCGATCGTGCCCTCCTTCACCGCGTCGAGCGGGTTGAAGGTCAGGACTGGCGAGGATTCCGTCAGGCCATAGCCCTCGATGACCGGGGTGCCCGTGACCTCCTGCCAGCGCCGGGCCACGGCGTCCTGCAGCGCCATGCCGCCGGCGCAGGAGCTCTTCAGCGCCTTGGGCGGGTTGTCACGGAACCAGGGCTCGTTGTTGAGGCCGTTGAACAGCGTGTTCACGCCGGTGAGCATCGAGACCTGATATTTCTCGAAGGCCTTCTGCAGGTTCGTCAGCGGCCGCGGATTGGGCACCATGACGTTGTGCGCGCCAAGGTACCAGAAGCCCAGCATGTTCACCGTGAAAGCGAAGATGTGATAGAGCGGCAGCGCCGTCAGGATGGTCTCCTCGCCCTTGACCATGTTGGAGGCGACCATCTCCAGCGACTGGGCCATGTTCATGACGAGGTTGCCGTGCGTCAGCATGGCGCCCTTGGACACGCCGGTCGTGCCGCCGGTGTACTGGAGCACGGCGAGCGTATCGAGCCCGACATTCTCGGCATAGGCGGCGATCGGGGTGGACCCCTTGCGCGCCTCGCCCGCAGCGAGAGCTGCGCGGAAGGTGGTGTGCGGCACCGGCGCCGGCTTCACCGACTTGTCCTTGTACTTCTGCACCAGGCTCACGAGCGTGCCCTGCAGCCAGGGCATGAAGTCGGTGATCGAGGAGATCACGACCGTCTTCACCGTGTGGATCGCGAAGGCCGCCGGCAGCTTGCCGGCGAACATGTCGATGATGACGAGCACGTCGGGTTCGCCGTCGGCGAAGACCTTGCCCATCTCCTCCGCCGTGTAGAGCGGATTGATGTTGATCAGCACGCAGCCGGCCTTGAACGTGCCGAAGGCGACGATCGGGAAGGCGAGGGCGTTGGGCGTCTGCAGCGCGACGCGGGCGCCGGCGGGCAGCTTCAGCACATCGCGCAGGTAGAGCGCGAAGGCGTCCGACCACCGGTCAATCTCGGCATAGGAGAGCGAGCCGCCCATGCCGTTCGGCAGGCACAGCGAGAAGGCCGTCTTGCCGCCATAGGTGCGCGCCACCGAGCGGACCATGGCCGCGAGGTTCGGGTGGGGGGCCTCGTCGATCGTGTGCCGCATGCCGACGGAATAGAATTTCGTCCAGGGCCGAGCAGGGGCGGCTTCGACGGTGGTCATGCAATCCTCCCGGGGATGTTCTTGACCTTCAGCCTATAGTCCAAGCGCGTTCGGCCCGCCAGCGGACCAAATGCCGCCCGAAAGAGTGAGGTCAGCGCAGTTTTCCGGCCGCGCGCAGGACGAAGCCGATGACCTCGGCCACTGCGCGGTAGAGCTCCTCGGGGATGTGGTCGTCCACGGCGACGCCGGCCAGCGCCTCGGCGAGGATGGGATTGCCCTCGATGGCGACGCCGTGCTGGCGGGCGGTCTCGATGATCTTCTCGGCCACGAGGCCCCGGCCGGAGGCGGTGACGCGCGGGGCCGCGTCCTTGCCGATCTCATATTCCAGCGCCACGGCGATGGCGGGCTTTCCGGCTGCCGGCGCCTCGCTCATGACGAGCGGTCCAGCCGGTGGGGCGTGACGGCCGCGGGCTTCGGGTCCGGCGGCCGTCCCTCGGCGATGACCAGCCTATCGATGGCGAAGGCCGAGGCTTCCAGCGCCTCCGACAGGTTGGCGCGTTCGGCATCGAGCGCCGCGGCGGTGCCGGCGCGCTCGGCCCAGATATCGACGCCGACATGGCCATCGCGCCAGCGGATCGCCGCGTGCAGGGGCCCGAGGGGCTCTGCGTCAAGGGAGAGGCGCATGGTCCAGCCGCGCTGCGCCGACGCGCCGGGCCGCCGCTCATCAGGCTCGGGCGGGTCGCGCTGGATCTGGAACTGCGCGATGGCGGTCTCCGCCCCGAGGCGGAGGGGCACTTCCATCTGCAGGGTCTGGGCTGCCGCCTCGGCACGCGGCGCCTGGCCGTCGGGCAGCGAGGCCGCTTGCAGAAGGGTGAGGCGGGCGAGCGCCGCCTCGGTGCGCTCGGTGAGGGTGCGCGCAAGCTCACTGGCCGGGACGCCATCGGCCAGCGTCGCCGGCTGCGGCGGTTGGCCATGGGGTAGGGCGCCGCGGATCGGCGGTTTCTCGTGCGCGGCGGGCTTCGGCGTCTCGCCGGACGTGTCGGGCAGGGTGGCTGTCCAGTCGGTCAGCGCCGAGCGCAGCCGCAGCAGCGCCGTCTTCAGGTCCGGGGGCAGCGGGGCCCCCTCGGGCAGGGCGGCGAGCCGCGCCTCCATGAGCGTCCCGGCATTGGCGAGCGCGGCCTGAAGCCCTTTCGGCGTCGCGAGGCTCTCCAGCGAGATGCGGAAGCCGAGGACCTCCGCCAGGGCATTGGCGACGGGCTGGGGCAGGAGCTTCGCATTGGCCCCGCGGCCAGCTGCGCCGAGATCGGCGAAGAGCGTGGCGAGACTCTCCTGTCGACCGGCGGCAGCACGCACCCCCTCGGTCACCGCGACCTTGAGGGCGGCGGGCGAGGTGTCGGTCTCGCTGTCGAGGGCCACGAGGGTCGTCGCCGGCGCGCCCCGGGCGGCGAGCGCCACGCGTGCGCCGTCGCCCAGCTGGGCGGTGGCGGCGGGCACGAGGCCGCGGGCGAGCAGGTCGACGACGGCTGCGGCGACGGTTGCCTGAGGGGGCAGGGGAAGCGGAGCGCCAGCCGGCGAGGGCGAGGGCGATGCGGCCGGTCCCTGAGCGGGCGCAGCGGGGGCAGCCGGCAGGCCGGGCTGGGCTGTCGTCGACGAGGGCGTTGGACCCGATGAGGCCGCACCCGGGGTCGTCGCCGGCATGGCCAGCATCAGCTTCACCGCCGCGCCGTCCTGCTGGACCGTCAGGTTCAAGGTCGTGCCGGGCGTCAGCGGCCGATCGGTCTTCACCTCGAGCGTACCGCCGCCGACCATGAGCCGGGCGAGGCCCTCGGCGGTCATGGCCGCGACCTTCACCGCGACGGTGTCGCCGGCCTTGAGGCCAAGCGCTTCCAGCGCCGCGGCGGGGGGGCCGGCGGTGAGGGCCGTGACGGCCGGACTGGACCTGATGGCCTCGACGTTCACGTGATCCTCCCGGACTGGAGGCGGAAGCGCAGCCTGCGCCGGGAATAATGACCGATTCGCAAAGGCCGATCTTGACTTCGTCGATCTTCCGTAAGGAGATTTCGCCGTTCCGGACAGCCGGCGCCGGTCGGCGGCGATGGAATGAGGGCGAGTTCATGTTGCATCAGCCGCGTCGCTGGCTTCCCGGTCTCCTGCCGCTGGCGCTGCTGGCCGGCGGTGTGCTGTGGTCGAAGCAGGAGGCCATCGAGGCCGACCTTGCCCGCCGCGCCACCGATGCGATCGGGGCGGTCTCCACCGTCGACGGCAAGCCCTGGGCGCAGGTGACCATGCGCGGCCGCGACGCCATCATCACCGGCACGGCTCCCGAGCTCGACGCGGCCCCCCGCGCCGAGGATCTGTCGGAAGCGCAGTTCGGCATCCGCCGCGCCGATGCCGCCAATGATTTCCTCGCCCCTGCCAATCCCTTCGGCTGGTCGGCCCGGCGCGAGGGCCAAATCATTGTCCTCTCCGGGCAGGTGGCGCCCGATGGCGCCCGCGCCCGGCTGGTCGAGGCGGCCCGCAAGGCCTTCCCCGGTGCCGAGGTCAGCGACCTCATGACGCTCGCCCGCGACATTCCCGCTGCCGCCACCCGTGCGGCGGAGATGGGCATCGCCCAGCTCGGCAAGGTGACGCCGGGTTCGGCGAGCATTGCGGGCAATGCCTTCCGCTTCACCGGCACGGCGGCCGATGCCGCCGCCAAGTCGGACATCGAACGGGCGCTCGCCACGCTGCCGCAGGGCGTCACCACCGGGGGCATCAACGTCACCGTCCCGACCCCAGCCGCCGCCGAGCCGCCGCCGGCCCCGGCCGCCATCCTCCCGCCGGTCGCGGACTGGTCGGTGATCAAGGCGGAGGACGGGGCGATCCGGCTGGAGGGATCCGTGCCGTCCGAGGAGGCGCGCCAGCGCATTCTTGCGGCCGCCCGTGCGGCGACGACCGGCCCGGTCACCGACGCCATGACGGTGGTTCCGACGCTGCCTGCGGCGTTGGAGGCCAAGGCCCTTGCGGCCATCGAGCAGCTCAAGGGCCTGGCGAACGGTGCGGCGCGCATTGCCGGCACGGTCTATTCCTTCACCGGTGTTGCCGCGAACCACGAAGCCTTCGAGACGCTCGCCGCTGCGGTGCGCGGCCGGAACGACGGCTACACGATGGGCGACCTCATCGTCGCGCCCCCCGTGATCAGCCCCTTTACCTGGAGCGCGCGGCGCGGTCCCGACGGCGTCACGCTGATGGGCTTTGCGCCTTCCGCCGAGGCGCGGGACCGGGTCATGGCGCTGGCGCGCCGCCTCGCCGGCGGCATGACCGTTTCCGACGAGACGCGGCTCGCCTCCGGTTTTCCGAGCGGCGTCGATTTCGGTCTCCTGACCGAGACGGCCCTGACCCAGCTCCTCCGTCTCACGGAAGGCTCGGTGCAGCTCACCGGCAACCGGCTGACCCTCGCGGGGCGGGCCAGCGATGCCGCCCTTGCCGTGCAGATCCGGGAAGCGGTGGCCGGCCTCGGGCCGCCGGTGGTCGGCATCACCGACATCGCCCTGCCGGTCGCCGACATCCCGCCGCCCCCACCGCCGCCGCCGCTGGCCGTGGACCTCACGCCGCCGCCGCCTCCCACTCCGCCTGTCGAGGTGGAGGCGGCGATCCCCTCGCCCCCCGAGGCGCCGCCGCTGGCGGCCGACCTGACCCCGCCGCCACCGCCTCCGCCGGTTCCGGCCCCCTCGCTGGCAACGGCAGCGGCGCCCGTCGCGCCGCCGCCCCCGGCGCCGCCCGCACCGCGGCCGGACTGTTCCGTCATCATCCAGACGGCGCTCGAGGGTGACCGCATCCTCTTCGACTACTGGCGCGCCGAGCAGAAGGCCGAGCACGGGGCGGTGCTCGACCGCCTGGCCGCCGCCATCAAGCGCTGCGCGCCGGACGAGCGGATCGAGATCGCCGGCCATGCCGACATCCACAACTGGACGGGCGGCAACCAGAAGCTCTCGGAGGACCGGGCCGCGATCATGCGCGAGGAGCTCCTGCGGCGCGGCGTGTCCGCGGACAGCCTGGTCGTGGTCGGCTATGCCGCGATGCGGCCGGTCGCGCCGAACGACAGCGAGGCCGGCCGGGCGCTGAACCGGCGGGTCGAGTTCCACGTGCGGCCGCGCAACTGAGGAGGGGGCGATGCTCTATCTGGTCCAGACCTTCGCCCTTCCGCTCGTCGTGGCCCTCGTCGGCGGGCTCGCCGTGGGCTGGGTGACCTCCGACAAGGAGGACGAGGGCCCGAGCCCGCTTGCCGCGGCGGCGATGATCGCCTTCGCGCTGATGGTGGTGGCGGCGGCGCTTAAATGGGTGCCGGGCCGGCCGGGCCTGTGGCTCGACACGGCCGTGCTCTTCATCGGCGCCTATTTGATCGGCTGCGTCGTCGGCGCCTTCCTGCGCGTCTTCACCGACAAGGTCGAGGACAGTGTCGGCTCGCCGCTCGGCGACATGGTGGGGGCCGCGACCTCGACGGCCGGCGCGGTCAAGGCCGTGGCCGATGCGACGGGATCCGTCGCGCGCCTCGTCGGCGATGCCGCCGAGCGGCGCAACGCCGCGGCGGCCGCGGCGCCCCAGGCAGCGGCTGCGACGCCGGCGCCCCAGCCGACCGCCGCCGAGGCCATGGCGCAGGGCACGAAGCCGGTTGGAGAGACCGCACCGCGCGCCGGCAAGCCCGACGAACTCGAGCTCATTCGCGGCATCGGCCCGCAGAACGAGCGCAAGCTGCATGAGCTCGGCATCTACCATTTCGACCAGATCGCGGCCTGGACGCCGCAGGAGGCCCTCTGGGTCGGCGGCTATCTCGCCTTTCCCGGCCGCATCGAGCGGGAGGACTGGATCGGCCAGGCGAAGCTCCTCGCGAGCGGCGGCACCACCGCCCATGCCGAGAAGGTCAGGCGCGGCGAAATCCCGAGCACGCCCGACGCCTGAAACGACAAAGCCCCGGCCGGGGCCGGGGCTTGGGGTGCATCGGCAAGAGCCTTTGCGGTCAGATGAAGTAGTGGACGCCAGCGACGATGATGAGCGTCCAGACGACGAAGTTGGCGGTGATCGTGGCCGCCACGGCCTGGGTCGGAGACATGCGGAGCCCCATCGGCGAGAGGTTGCCGGGGCCGAAGCCCCTTGGCCTTCCGTTGTAGCGGAGGCGGGCCTCGCGTCGAGGAAAGCCTGAAGGAAAGGTTAACCGGCCGTCCCGGCGCGGGGCGGCCTCAGGCGGCCTGCGACAGCCGCCCGGCGATGTAGCGATGCTCCTGGGTGCGGCCACCGAAGCCATAGGCCTCCGCCCGGACATCGTGGACATAGACGTAGCTTTCGGGATGCAGGTCGCCGAGCAGGTCCGCCATGGCGGCGAAGATGGCGGCGACATAGGCGGCCTTCTCGTCCTTGGTGTTGGTGCCATCGACGATCTTGATGTCGAGGAAGAACGAGGCCTTGCCCTGCTCGGCGAGCGACGGGCCGGCGACGAACCAGTGGGTGGCGGGAACCTCGTCGATGGTCACGGCCGTGAGGTCCGGCCGCTTGCGCAGGATCTCGGCGGTGAGGCGGACGACGGTCTCGGCGATGGCCTTCGGGGCCGGGGCGACGGGTGCGGGCGTTGCGAACTTCACCTGGATGATGGGCATGGGAACCTCCGTGAACGGCGCCGGTCGGCGGCGCGGGATCACGATCGATCCGTTCCCTCATGGAAACAATTATCTGCTTCCAAGTCTCAGTTGTGACGAAACGGAATGAATAGAGCCACTCTGTCACGGCCGCGCGTGGATGCCTTGCGGCCGTGATCGTTGACCGCCCTGGACCCCGTTCGGATAGTCGCGGTCGAGCAGTGACGCGATAAGTCCTGCCGGGAGGATTGCGATGAACCGTTTCTATTGCGCTGTTTTTGCAGGTGTTCTGGCTCTTGCGGCCGTGCCGGCAATGGCGGAGGAGCCGCCGCTGGAGATCGTCGGCATGGGCTCATTCCATGTGGGCGGGCGTCTCGCCGAGATCACCGGCCAGCCGGTGCGCGAGATCACCTTCACGCCCGGCGGCACGCCGGCGAAGGTCGACCCCAACGGTCGCTATGCCGTCGAGCAGATGTATGTGCAATGGTTCCGGCCGCGGGCGCAGCGCGGGCGGGTGCCGCTGCTGCTGTGGCACGGCGGCGGACTGTCTGGCGTCACCTACGAGACGACGCCCGATGGCCGGGAAGGCTGGCTCAACTGGTTTCTCCGGCGGGGCTGGACGGTCTACAATTCCGATGCGGTCGAGCGGGGCCGGTCCGGCTGGGCACCGCCGGAGGTCTGGTCCGCTCCCGCGATTCACGTGCCGATCGGCAACCCGTTCGAGCGGTTTCGCATCGGCCAGGGCGAGGGCTCCTATAGCGATGATCCGGCGAAGCGCCGGGTGCTGCCCGGCAGCCAGTTTCCGGTCGAGGCCTATGACCAGTTCCCGCGCCAGCTCTCGCCGCGCTGGACCACCACCGACGAGCCGACGATCGCGGCCTATGTGGCGCTGGTCGACAAGGTCTGTCCCTGCGTGATCGTGTTCCACAGCCAGGCTGGGCAGTTCGGTTTCAAGGTGGCCCAGGCCCGTCCCGACAAGGTCCTGGCACTGGTCGCCGTCGAGCCTGCCGGTTTCGGCGATCCCGCGAAGGTTGACGTGCTCAAGAGCATTCCTTCGCTGATGATCTATGGGGACTTCATCGAGCAGGACAGCCGCTGGCCGACGATCCGGCGTAACGGCGTGGCCTTTGCCGAGCGGATCAGAGCTGCAGGTGGTTCGGTCGATGTCGTGGACCTGCCGGCGGCCGGCATTCGCGGCAATAGCCATATGCTGATGATGGACCGCAATTCCGGCGACGTCGCCCAGCTCATCCAGACTTGGCTACAGCGAAAGGGCCTCTGGCAGTAGAGGGCACCCTCCCGCCTCAGACGCTGCCGACGGTCTTCAGCCTGACGCGGGGATGGATTTCCGCCTGGCTGAGTACCGGCGTCTGGGCGCGGAAGCGCTCGACGATGGAGCGCACGAAGGGCCGGATGCCCGGGCTGGTGAGGAGCACCGGCGCCTCGCCCATGCGCGCGGCGTCCTCGAAGGCGTCGCGCACCAGCATGATGAATTCCGACAGGCGCGAGGGCTGCATGGCGAGCTGGCGGTCGTCGCCCTGGCCGACGATGGAGTCGGCGAAGGCCTGCTCCCATTGCGGCGACAGGGCGATGAGGGCGAGGCCGCCATCCATGCCGGCGAACTGGGCGCAGAGCTGGCGGGCGAGGCGCGTGCGCACATGCTCGGCGATCTGCGAGGGCGAGCGGGTGAAGGCGACCGCCTCGGCAATGCCCTCGAGGATGGTCGGCAGGTCGCGGATCGAGACGCGCTCGGTGAGGAGGGCCTGCAGCACGCGCTGGATGCCGGAAATGGTGATCTGGCCGGGGACGATGTCCTTGACGAGGTCGCCCTGCTCCTTCGGGAGGTCCTTGAGCAGCTTCTGCACCTCGGAATAGCTGAGGAGATCGGAGACATTGGCCTTGAGGATCTCGGTGAGGTGGGTCGAGAGCACGGTGGCCGCATCGACCACCGTGTAGCCGCGCACGCTCGCCTCTTCCTTCAGCGCGGCATCGACCCAGGTCGCCGGCAGGCCGAAGGTCGGCTCGGTCGTGTGGACGCCGGGGAGATCGACGCGGCCGCCGGCCGGATCCATGACCATGTACTGCATCGGCCAGATCTGGCCCTGGCCGGCATCCACCTCCTTGACGCGGATGATGTACTGGTTCGGCGGCAGTTGGACGTTGTCGAGGATGCGCACCGAGGGCATGACGAAGCCCATGTCGGCGGCCAGCTGGCGGCGCAGCGCCTTGATCTGGTCGGTCAGGCGGTCCGAACCGCCCTCGGACTGGACGAGCGGCAGCAGGCCGTAGCCAAGCTCGATCTTCAGGTCGTCGATCTTCAGGATCGAGGCGATGGGCTCCTCGGCCGGCGGCGCCGCGGCGGCGGCCGCCTCGGTGGCCACGGTCGCCTCGGCCTCCCGCGACAGGCGCTTGGCCTCCTCGCCGAGCGTGTAGGCGGCATAGCCGGCGAGCGCCGCGAGGCCGGCGAAGGGAATGAAGGGAATGCCGGGCAGCAGCGCCATGGCGCCCATGACGGCGGCGGAGAGGCCGAGCGCCTTCGGATAGCCTGTCAGCTGCTTCATCATGGCCTGGTCGGCCGAGCCGGTGACGCCGGCCTTGGAGACGAGCAGGCCGGCCGCGGTCGAGATGACCAGCGCCGGGATCTGGCTGACGAGGCCGTCGCCGACCGTCAGGATCGTGTAGGTGCGGGCCGCCTCCATGAAGGGCATGCCCTGCTGGGCGACGCCGATGATGAGGCCGGCGATGATGTTGATGAAGGTGATGAGCAGGCCGGCAATGGCGTCGCCCTTCACGAATTTCGAGGCGCCGTCCATGGCGCCGTAGAAGGCGCTTTCGTCCTCCAGCTCCTTGCGGCGGGTCTTGGCGGTCTTCTCGTCGATGAGGCCGGCCGACAGGTCGGCGTCGATCGCCATCTGCTTGCCGGGCATGGCGTCGAGGGAGAAGCGCGCCGCGACTTCGGCGATGCGGCCCGAGCCCTTGGTGATGACGATGAAGTTCACGATCACCAGGATGGCGAAGACGATGATGCCGATGACGAAGGAGCCACCCATCACGAAATTGCCGAAGGCCTCGATGACGTGGCCGGCGGCCGCCGTGCCCTCGTGGCCATGCGACAGGATGAGGCGCGTCGAGGCGAGGTTCAGCGCCAGCCGCAGCATGGTGGCGATGAGCAGCACCGTCGGGAAGGAGGAGAATTCCAGCGGCTTGTGAATGAACAGCGCGGTCATGAGGATCATGACCGAGGAGATGATCGACACCGCCAGCATCAGGTCGAGGATGATCGCCGGCAGCGGGAAGATCAGGATGATCAGGATGCCGATGACACCCGCGGCCATCCACAGGTCCGGCCGGCGCAGCCAGGCTGCCACGTCGCCGGCATTCATGCCGATGGCGTTGGCTGGCCGCGATCCTGACGTCACATCGGTCATGCGGGGTCCCCGGCCCGCAAAGGTGAACGGGCCCGGCAAGATTTGCCGGGCGTGTGGTTAACGGGGGGTTAAATCGGGGTGCGCGAACTGGACGCAGGGTGCGACCGTGCGAACGGCGCCGGAGGGCAGGATGATTGCCCGCGTCATGGCCAGAATGCGGCCAGTGATATAGCAGTCTTGACGTTGACTTTGCCGGTCATGACTAGTGTAGCATCAGGCTTGTATGGATCTTGCTGCTATTCCTGTGCGAGCGCCGGTCGCGAATGGAAATGTCCCAATGGATTTTGGTTTGCTCAGACCCTTCAGGATTACCCTTTTGTTTTTCCCCCTGATAGGTCTCTTGGGCGGATGTTCGTGGATCGCCGTGCATATTCATGGCTCCGATCTCGATCACCGCCCCTTGGATCGCGTTGTGAATGAGCATGGCCTGCCCTCCTCCTGGACTTCTGGAGGGCACAAAGGCGAGAGACTGGAAGAAGCAATCCGAGAATTTGCGATCCGTGAGGGCGCGAGTGGCTTGTTGCTGGGTTACGAGTCCCGTTGTCTGCAGGGTTGCAGGATCATGAAGGAGGCCACGACGTCTACAGCAGTGAACGGCTTTGCCGCTCCAACTGCCACTGAGACCGTGCGATGGGAAATCACCATCGACCCGAGGGTCAATCCTCGAGAGAGGGATTTCGTGCGGGTTGTGATGACGTGTCAGAGATTGCCGTCCGGCCTCCAGTACGGTTCCACATGCTGACGGTGTGACAGCCGCCGACGACCCCCGTCACTCGGTCCGGCACCTTTGAAGGCGGAACAACACCGCCCGAGCCGAAAAGCGTCGCCGCGTTAACCATCCGGTAACCACCAACCCGGCAAATCTTGCCCAGCGGTTCGGCGCGGCGCCGGACGAAGCTTCATCGGGCGGCTGGTGGCGTCTTGAACGGCATGCTGGAGTTCACGAAGAAACTGGGGGCCCCGCGGCTGGCGGCCATGGGCGCGGTCGCGCTCGGCCTCGTCGGCTTCTTCGTCTATATCATCTTGAGGATGAGCCAGCCGCAGATGTCGCTGCTGTTCTCGGACCTCACCCTCGAAGACTCCTCCGCCATCGTGAAGGAGCTGGAGCGCCGCCAGGTGCGCTTCCAGCTGCGCAATGACGGCGCACAGGTCTTCGTGCCGCAGGACCAGGTGGCCCGCGTCCGCCTGCAGCTCGCCGAGGGCGGCATGCCGCGCGGCGGCGGCGTCGGCTACGAGATCTTCGACAAGGGCGATGCGCTCTCCTCGACCTCCTTCGTCCAGGGCATGAACCAGCTGCGCGCCCTCGAGGGCGAGCTTGCCCGCACCATCCGCGGCATCGAGCGCGTGCAGAGCGCCCGTGTCCATCTCGTCCTTCCCGAGCGGGCGCTGTTCTCCCGCGAGCGCTCCGAGCCCTCGGCCTCCATCGTCTTGCGGGTGCGCGGCGGCCTCGAGCCGGCGCAGATCCGCGCCATCCGCCACCTTGTCGCCTCCGCCGTGCGCGGCCTGTCGCCGCAGCGCATTTCCATCGTCGACGAGGGCGGCCGCCTTCTCGCCGATGGTGCGGGCGATGCCTCGGGCATGATGGGCTCGACGGTGGACGAGCGGAAGGCCGGCCAGGAGCGCCGCCTGCGCGAACAGGTCGAGAGCATCATCGCCTCGGTGGTCGGCCCCGGCCGCGCCCGGGTCCAGGTCACGGCCGACATGGACTTCAACCGCATCACCCAGACGCTCGACGATTTCGACCCGGAGCGCCGCGTCGTGCGATCGACCCAGACCCGCGAGGAGCAGTCGAGCTCCAACGAGGGCCGCGAGGGCCAGGTCACGGTGGGCAACGAACTGCCCGGCGCCAACCAGGGCGGCGCCGGCAACAATTCCCGCGAGGCGAGCCGCAAGACCGAGGAAACGGTCAATTACGAGATCGCCCGCACCCAGCGGACCGAGGTGATCGAGGCGGGCCGGGTGAAGCGTGTCTCGGTGGCGGTGCTGGTCGACGGCATCTATGCCCGCGACGCGCAGGGCAACGTCAACTACCAGCCGCGCTCGGCCGAGGAGCTCGACCGCATCGGCGCGCTGGTGCGCTCGGCCATCGGCTTCGACCAGCGCCGCGGCGACCAGATCGAGATTGTCAACCTGCGCTTTGCCGAGGCGCCGCAGCTCGCCGCTCCCGAGGCGCCGAAGCCCTGGTGGATGGTCTACGATTTCACCAAGGACGACATCCGCTACGCCATCGAGATGGCGGTGCTGCTGCTGGTGTCGCTCCTCGTGCTGCTCTTCGTGGTCCGGCCGCTGATGCGCCGCATCATGGCGCCGGAGGAAGAGCGCGCGGCCGCCATCGCCGCAGGCGCTTCATCCGCCGGCGGCGGCGCGGCGGGCGGCGCATCGGGGGCCGCGGGCGGCAACGCCGAGGGCGAAGAGGGCGTGACCGCCGGCAAGCTCGCAGCCCCACCGCTCGTCCCCGGCATCGAGAACGCCACGATGAAGATGATCGAGATGGCGCAGATCAAGGGCGAGGTGCACCAGGCCTCCCTCACCAAGGTGAGCGAGCTCGTCGACAAGAACCCGCATGAGACCGTGGCCATCATTCGTCAGTGGCTGAATGACGCGGAGCCGAAGCAGTGACCGTTGCCCAGATCCAACGCGACGCCGAATTCACACAGGCCCTTGCCGCCCTCGCCAGCGACGGGCGCGTGAACACCCTCGCCGCCAAGAACCTCACCGGTCAACAGCGTGCCGCGATCCTCATGCTGACGCTCGGTGACAAGGTCTCGGCGCGCATCTGGAAGCTGCTCGACGACGACGAGATCCGCGTGCTTTCCATCGCCATGTCGCAGCTCGGCACTGTCGAGCCGGATGTGGTCGAAAGCCTCATGCTCGAATTCGTCGGGCGCCTGTCGGCTGCCGGCGGCCTGATGGGCAATTTCGACGCGACCGAGCGCCTCCTCGCCCAGTTCATGCCGCCCGAGCGCGTCTCCATGCTGATGGAGGAGATCCGGGGCCCGGCGGGCCGCAACATGTGGGAGAAGCTCTCCAACGTGCAGGAGCAGGTGCTCGCCAACTACCTGAAGAACGAGTACCCGCAGACGGTCGCGGTCGTGCTGTCCAAGATCAAGCCGGAGCATGCCGGCCGCGTCCTCGCCATCCTGCCCGAGGAGTTCGCCCTCGACGTCGTCGGCCGCATGCTGAAGATGGAGGCGATCCAGAAGGACGTGCTGGAGCGCATCGAGCAGACGCTGCGCACCGAGTTCATGTCGAACCTTTCGCAGACCTCGCGGCGCGACAGCCACGAGGCCATGGCGGAGATCTTCAACTCCTTCGACCGCCAGACCGAGACGCGCTTCCTGACCGCGCTGGAGGAGCAGAACCGCGACTCCGCCGAGCGCATCAAGAATCTCATGTTCACCTTCGACGATCTCGCCAAGCTCGATGCCGGCTCGGCGCAGACGCTGGTCCGCCAGGTCGACAAGGACAAGCTCGCCGTCGCGCTCAAGGGCGCCAGCCAGACCATGCGCGACTTCTTCCTCGCGCAGATGTCGACCCGCGCGGCGAAGATGATGCAGGACGACATGCAGGCGCTGGGTCCGATGCGTCTGAAGGACGTCGACGAGGCCCAGGGCATCCTGGTCAACCTCGCCAAGGATCTCGCCGCCAAGGGCGAGATCATGATCACCAAGAATCGCGCCGACGACGAACTGGTCTTCTGAGGAACGGAACGTGGCGGCACCGGTCAAATTCCTCTTCGACACGGAATTCGCGCAGGAGGCGAAACGCGCCGCCGAGCCGAAGATCGCGTTGACGGATCATCACCAGCTCCTCGCGCTGGCCCGCCAGGAAGGGCAGGCCGCCGGCTTTGTCGCCGGCGAAGCGCAGGCCATGGCCTCCATCGAGCGGCAGCGGGCGCTGGCACTGGGCGTGCTCGGCGACCG
This sequence comes from Phreatobacter oligotrophus, assembly GCF_003046185.1. Classification (NCBI taxonomy): domain Bacteria; kingdom Pseudomonadati; phylum Pseudomonadota; class Alphaproteobacteria; order Hyphomicrobiales; family Phreatobacteraceae; genus Phreatobacter; species Phreatobacter oligotrophus. Next base: position 101,489 of record NZ_PZZL01000005.1, on the reverse strand, counting down.
GCTCGACGGGGCGGTGGCGGCGCTGGAGCGCATCGAGGGCCGGCTCGAGGCCGAGGCCATCGACATCGCTGTGGCGGTCGCCAACAAGCTCGCCGGCACGCTGGTGGCGCGCGAGCCGATGGACGAGATCCGCCGCCTGGTCGCTGATTGCTTCGCCAACCTGCGCGGCGTGCCGCATCTCGTCGTCCGCGTGAACGATGCCCTGCTCGATGATGCCAGCACCGAGCTGACGCGCCTTGCCGCGGAGCGCGGCTTCGACGGGCGCCTCGTCATCCTCGCCGAACCGTCCATCGCGGTCGGTGACTGCCGCATCGAATGGTCGACGGGCGGCATCATGCTCGACCGCGACGAGATTGCCGCCCGGATCGCCGAGGCGGTCGGCCGCTACATCGCCTCCAGCCATGCCGTGACCGGAGACTTCTCATGAGCAACCCGAATGATCCCGGCATGACCCTTCCCGATCTCGAGAGCGAGGGGATGGACGTCGTTCCCGGCGCCAATGCCGGCTTTCCCGTCGAAGGCGACGATGACGCGGCAGCGAAGGAGGCGGCCGATCTGGAGGCCATCTTCGACGTTCCCGTCAACGTCTCCGCCGTGCTGGGGCGCTCCCGCATGGATGTGGGCGAGCTGCTGAAGCTCGGTCCCGGCACCGTGCTGGAGCTCGACCGCAAGGTCGGTGAAGCCATCGACATCTATGTGAACGATCGTCTCGTCGCCCGCGGCGAGGTGGTCCTCGTCGAGGACCGTCTCGGCGTGACCATGACTGAAATCATCAAGGCCGAACGCTGAAGGGACCGGGACGATGCGACTCCTGATCGTCGGAACTCTCAAGGGCCAGCTCTCCATCGCCACCAAGATGGCGGTGGAGAAGGGCGCGGCCGTCACCAATGCGGAGGACGTGGAAACCGCGCTCCGCGTCATGCGCGCCAAGGGCGCCGACCTCGTCATGATCGACGTGGCGGTGGATGTGCGCCAGCTCGTCCAGGCCTTCGCCGACGAGATGATCGCGGTGCCGGTGGTGGCCTGCGGCACCTCGAACGATGCGCGCGCCGCGGTCGCCGCCATCCATGCGGGCGCCAAGGAATACATCCCGCTGCCGCCCGATCCGGAGCTGATCGCCGCCGTCCTGGCTGCGGTGGCGGACGATGCCAAGCAGCTGATCTACCGCGACGAGGCCATGGCCCGGGTCGTCCAGCTCGCCAACCAGGTGGCGGCCTCGGAAGCCTCCATCCTCATCACCGGCGAGAGCGGCACGGGCAAGGAAGTGCTCGCCCGCTACGTCCACGCCAAGTCGAACCGCGCCAAGGCGCCCTTCGTCGCGGTGAACTGCGCGGCGATCCCCGACAATCTCCTGGAGAGCGAGCTCTTCGGCCATGAGAAGGGCGCCTTCACCGGCGCGGTTGCCCGCCGCGTCGGCAAGTTCGAGGAGGCCAATGGCGGCACGCTGCTGCTCGACGAAATTTCCGAGATGGACATCCGCCTGCAGTCGAAGCTGCTGCGCGCCATCCAGGAGCGGGTGATCGACCGCGTCGGCGGCACCCGGCCCGTGCCGGTGGACATCCGCATCCTCGCCACCTCCAACCGCAACCTCTCCGAGGAAGTGCGCAAGGGCACCTTCCGCGAGGACCTGCTCTACCGCCTCAACGTCGTGAACCTGAAGCTGCCGCCGCTGCGCGAGCGCCCGGCCGACATCCTCGAACTCGCCGGCCATTTCGCCAAGAAATATGCCGAGGCCAACGGTATGCCGCCGAAAGTGCTCTCGGCCGAGGCGCGCCGGCAGCTGACCGTCGCCCGCTGGCCGGGCAATGTCCGCGAGCTCGAGAACACGCTGCATCGCGCCGTGCTGCTCTCGACCGGTCCTGAGATCGATGTCGACGCCATCCGCACCCCCGATGGCGCCCGCCTCGACGAGCGCCGCGGCCCCGATGCGGTGGCGGCGCAGGCGGCGATCGCAGCGGAAGCCGTGACGCGTGGCCTCGTCGGCCGCACGGTGGCGGATGTCGAGCGCGACCTCATCCTCGACACGCTCGGCCACACGCTGGGGAACCGGACCCATGCCGCGAACATCCTCGGCATTTCGATCCGGACGCTGCGCAACAAGCTGAACCAGTATGCCGACGAGGGCCATGCCATTCCGCCGCCGCCGCAGGGCGAGGCGCGCTATGAGGCCCGCTACGGCTGAGCCGGATTACGATGCCTTCGTCTGCCCGCCCTTCGCCGAGGGGCGGGCGCCACGGCAGCGGTCCGAGCAATAGCGGACCTCGTCCCAGACGCGCTCCCACTTCTTGCGCCAGGCGAAAGGCCGGCCGCAGCTGGCGCAAGTCTTGGTCGGCAGGTCCGCCTTGCGGATCATCTTCGCCACGCCGGCACTCCCTTCCCCTGAACCGCCCCCCGCCCTGACGCGTATCACCCTCACCGGCGGGCTTGAGCATCGGGCTCGGCCGGCGGCAGGCAGGGCATCATGGCGGACACCTATCTCATCTACGGCGGCGCGGGCGGCATCGGATCGGCGCTGGCGCGGCGGCTGCGTGCGAAGGGCTATGGCGTCCATCTGGTCTCGCGGGACGCCGATCGCCTCGCGGCGCTCGCCGGCGAGATCGGCGCCACCTGGACCGCCGCCGACGTCACTGACCGCGAGGCCATCGCCACCGCCACGGCCGCCGCCGGCCCGAGCCTTGCCGGCCTTGCCTATTGCGTTGGCTCCATCAACCTGAAGCCGGTGGCGCGGCTGACGGATGCCGATTTCACCCGGGATTTCGAGATCAATGCGCTGGGCGCGGTCCGCGCGGTCCAGGCGGCTCTTCCCGCCCTGAAGGCCTATGAGGGCGAGACCGCCTCCATCCTGCTCGTTTCGACGGTCGCGGTGGCGCAGGGCTTCTCCGCCCATGCCTCCGTCTCCATGGCCAAGGGTGCCGTCGAGGGGCTCACCGTGGCGCTCGCCGCAGAGCTCGCGCCGAAGATCCGCGTCAATTGCGTCGCCCCCTCGCTCACCCGCACGCCGCTGGCGCAGGGCCTGACCTCCAACGAGACCATGGCCAAGGCCATCGCCGCGCTGCATGCGATCCCGCGCCTCGGCGAGGCGGATGATGTCGCGGCGCTCGGCGCGCTCCTCCTCGACCGCGATGCCGGCTGGATCACGGGCCAGATCATCGGCGTCGATGGCGGCCGCTCCATGCTGCGCACCAAGGGCTGAAGACGTGGCCGTCCTGCGCGTCGTCCTCGGCGACCAGCTGACGCGCGAGGTCGCGGCTCTGGATGGCCTCGACCCGGCCCGCGACGTGGTGCTGATGGTCGAGGTAGCGGACGAGACCCGCTACGTGCCGCACCACAAGCAGAAGATCGTCTTCATCCTCTCGGCGATGCGGCACTTCGCCGAGGAGCTGAAGGCCGAGGGCATCGCGGTTGATTACGTCCGCCTCGATGATCCCGAGAACACCGGCAGCTTCACCGGCGAGCTGAAGCGGGCGCTGGCCCGCCACGCGGTCGAGCGCATCGTCGCGACCGAGCCGGGCGAGTGGCGCGTCCGCGCCATGATGGAGACATGGGGCGCGGAGACCGGCCTGCCGGTGGAGATCCGCGAGGACGACCGCTTCATCGCCTCGCGCGGCCGTTTCGCCCGCTGGGCCGAGGGCCGCAAGGGCTTCCGCATGGAGTTCTTCTATCGGGAGATGCGGCGGGAGACGGGCCTTCTCATGGAAGAGGGCGAGCCGGTCGGCGGGCAATGGAACTTCGATGCCGACAACCGCAAGCCGCTGCCGAAAGGCGCGCGGCTGCCCTCCCGGCTGCGCTTCGCGCCCGATGCCATCACCCGCGAAGTGATGGCCCTGGTCGCGTCGCGCTGCCCCGACCATTTCGGTGACCTCGAGCCTTTCGGCTGGGCCGTCACCCGCCCCGATGCGCTTGAGGCGCTCGACCATTTCATCACCGAGGCGCTGCCGTTCTTCGGCGACGTGCAGGACGCGATGAAGCGCGGGGAGCCCTTCCTCTATCACGGCCTCGTCTCGCCCTATCTCAATGCCGGCCTGCTGACGGCGCGCGAGGTCTGCCTCGCGGCGGAGAGCGCCTATCGCAGGGGCGCCGCGCCGCTCAATGCGGTCGAGGGCTTCATCCGCCAGATCCTAGGCTGGCGGGAATATGTCCGCGGCATCTACTGGCACCAAATGCCGGCCTATGCCGAGACCAACGCGCTGGGTGCGACCCGCCCGCTGCCGTGGTTCTACTGGTCCGGCGAGACGGATCTCGCCTGTATCGCCGAGGTGGTCGGCGACACCCGCCGCCACGCCTATGCCCACCATATCCAGCGGCTCATGGTCACCGGCAATTTCGCGCTGCTCGCCGGTATCCGCCCGGCGGAGATCGAGGCCTGGTATCTCGCCGTCTATGTCGACGCCTTCGACTGGGTCGAGCTGCCGAATGTCCACGGGATGGTGATGTTCGCCGACGGTGGCCTGCTCGCCTCCAAGCCCTATGCGGCGTCGGGGGCCTATATCGACCGCATGTCCGACTATTGCGCCGGCTGCGCCTATGACCCGAAGGTGAAGGTCGGGGAGGGGGCCTGCCCCTTCAACCTGCTCTACTGGCACTTCATCGACGCCAATGCGGGCAAGCTCAAGGGCAACCCCCGCATGGCCATGCCCTACAAGACCTGGGAGAAGATGGAGGCCGGCCGCAAGGCGCAGATCCTTGAGGAGGCGGAAGCCTTTCTCGACGCGCTCTCGCCGGAGCCGACCAGGCCCGCGGCGAAGGCCGGCCAGATGGCCCTCGACATCTGACGCCGCCGGCCTCCGCCGTCCGGCGGGGCTTCCCTCATCCCGGTCGATCGGCTTTCATGCGTCGTGTCGATACACGTCACGAAACAATTGGTCCGGAACGCTCCCCATGGCTCTTCCCGCTTCGCTCGCCAGCCGGCTCCAGCTGCCGCTGATCGGCTCGCCGCTGTTCATCGTGTCGAATCCGGACCTCGTCATCGCCCAGTGCAAGGCCGGCATCGTCGGCTCCTTCCCGGCGCTGAACGCCCGGCCCGGCCCGGTGCTGGAGGACTGGCTGAAGCGCATCACCGAAGAGCTCGGCGCCTATGACGAGGCGCATCCGAACGCTCCCTCGGCGCCCTTCGCTGTGAACCAGATCGTCCACAAGTCCAACGACCGGCTCATGCACGACATGGAGCTGTGCGTGAAATACAAGGTGCCGGTGGTCATCACCTCGCTCGGTGCGCGGCCCGAGATCAACGAGGCGGTGCATTCCTATGGCGGCATCACCTTCCACGACATCATCAACATCACCCACGCCAAGAAGGCGCTGGAGAAGGGCGCCGATGGCCTGATCGCGGTGGCTGCGGGCGCCGGCGGCCATGCCGGCACGCTGTCGCCGCTGGCGCTGATCCAGGAGATCCGCGAGTTCTTCGATGGGCCCCTGGCGCTGTCGGGCGCCATCGCCACCGGCCGCTCGATCCTTGCGGCCCAGGCCATGGGCGCCGATGTCGGTTATATGGGCTCGGCCTTCATCGCCACGAAGGAGGCCAATGCCTCCGAGGCCTACAAGAACGCCATCGTCGAGGGCACGGCCGGCGACATCGTCTATTCCAACCTCTTCACCGGCGTGCACGGCAACTACCTGCGCGCCTCCATCGTCAATGCGGGCATGGATCCGGACAACCTGCCGGAGAGCGATCCGTCCAAGATGAGCTTTGGCTCCGGCGGTTCGGAGAAGAGCAAGGCCTGGCGCGACATCTGGGGCTCCGGCCAGGGCATCGGCGCCATCAAGGCGGTGGAGAGCGCCGGCGAGTTCATCGCCCGGCTGAAGCGCGAATATGCCGAGGCCTATCGCAGCCTGCAGGGCGTCACCTCCTGGCCGCTGAAGACGGCCCAGCGCCTCGCCAGCTGAGAGCAGTCCCCCAAAACTCTTGACGGCGCGGTCCGCCGCGCCATCCTTGACCCATCCCCCGACTGCCGCCGGCCTCGACGCCGGCGGTTGAACCATGCCGCCGCGGTGTCACCGCAGGCGGGCCAACATGCTTTCGGGGAGCCCTGCCATGACCGACGTGAATGATGCCGCCGCCGCCTTGCCGCGCCAGCCGGAGCCGATGGTGCGCGCCGCGACCATCGACGACATCAAGGGAGCGCTGGAGGCCGGCTGGGCCGACCTCAAGGCTGCGCCGCTCTTCGGACTGTTCTTCGGGGCGATCTACTGGCTCGGCGGCCTCGCGCTCATCATCCTGCCGGCGCAGTTCGGTTACGCTTGGGCGGTGTTTCCGCTCGCCGCCGGCTTCGCGCTGATCGGCCCCTTCGTGGCGGTCGGCCTCTATGAGGTGTCGCGCCTGCGGGAGCAGGGCGTCACGCCGACCTGGAGCGCGGTGCTCGGCACGGTCTGGCGGCAGGGCGGGCGGGAGCTCTCCTGGCTAGCCTTCCTCACCATCTTCATCTTCATCATCTGGATGTACCAGGTGCGGATGCTCTACGCGCTGTTCTTCGGCTTCGCGAGCCTCGATCCAGTGCTCTTCGCCAAGGCGCTGTTCCTCACCACCGACGGCTGGACGTTCCTCGCCGTCGGGACCTGCGTCGGCGCCTGCATGGCGCTGTTCACCTTCTCCATCACTGTCGTGTCCTTCCCGCTCCTCCTCGACCGCGACTACGACGTGGTGACCGCGATCATCACCTCGGTGCGCACGGTCCAGGCGAGCCCGACGGTGATGCTGGGATGGGGGGCGATCACCGCGGTGACGGTCTTCCTCGCCATGACGCCGTTCTTCGCCGGGCTGCTCCTCGTCCTGCCGCTCTGGGGCCATGCGACCTGGCATCTCTACCGGCGGCTGGTGAGCTTCCCGCCCGCCGGCTGACGCCTGCGGCGAGCTGTCTGCCCCATATGGCAAAGTTCTTGCGTGAAACCGCGCCGTGACGGATCGGCCGCGCCCTGCGGCCCACCAGCGGAGCCAGACCCATGACCATCGGCAAGACCCCAAGCCACATGATCTCGCGGCGCGCCGCCACGGCCGGCCTCGGGCTCGCCCTCTTTGCCCCGGCCGTGCGTGCGCAGACGCTGACGCCCATCAAGTTCACGCTGGGCTGGAAGACCCAGGGCTCCGACGCCCCCTATTTCGTCGCCCGCGACAAGGGCTATTTCCGCGCCGCCGGCCTCGACGTGACCATCGACCAGGGCGAGGGCTCGGGCGCCACCGTCACCCGCATCATGGGCGGTGCCTATGATGCAGGCTTCGGCGACATCAATGCGATCATTCAGAATGCAGCGACGCGGCCGACCGAGACCCCGGTCATGGTCTACCAGATGTGGAACCAGCCGCCCTTCTCCTTCGTGGCGAAGAAGTCGGCCGGCATCACCACCATCAAGGACCTCGAAGGCAAGAAGCTCGGCGGCGCCCCGGGCACGCCCACGACCCGCCTGCTGCCGGTCTTCGCCCGCGCCAACAATCTCGACCTGTCGAAGCTGACCGTCACCAGCATGGCGCCGAACCTGCAGGAGCCCATGCTGATCCAGGGCCAGATCGACGCGGCGCTGGTCTTCAACATCACCAGCTACTTCAACCTGGTGCTCAACCGGCAGGACCCCGACAAGGACTTCGTCTGGTTCGCCTTCGGCGACTACGGCCTCGACCTCTATTCCAACGGCATGATGGTCTCGCAGAAGCTGATCCGCGAGAACCCGCAGGCCGTGGCCGGCCTCGTGCGCGCTGTCAACCGCGCCAATCTCGAGGTCGCGGGCGACCAGGAAATGGGCATGGCGGCGGTCCGCAACTATGACGGCCTGGTCAACATCCCCGTCGAGAAGCGCCGGCTGCAGTACGCCTTCGACAAGCTGATCGTCTCGCCGGAGCTCAAGGAGATCGGCGCCGGCGACGTGAAGGATGATCGCCTCGCCCGCGCCATCGGCATGGTGGTCACCGGCTACGAGCTGCCGCGCGCACCCTCGCCGGCCGAGGTGTTCAACCGGGCGTTCCTCCCCGCGCGCTCGGAGCGCGAGATGAGCTACCGGATGACCTGACCGCGGCAGCGGGGGGCTCAGGCCCCCCGCGATCCCGGGATGATGCCCTCGGGCAGCGCCGCGACATGGGCCGCGATGGCCCCGGCCGTGGTGACCCAGACCTCGTCGCGCTTCGCCACGATATGGGCCAGAGCCCGGCGCAGCTGCCGCAGCCGATAGGGCTGGCCGACGATGTAGGGGTGCAGCGCGATGCCCATGACCAGCGGCATGGCCTTGGACTGCTCCAGCATCTCGTCGAACTGGTCGATGATCATGTCGGCGAACTGGCTCGCCGAGTCCTTGCGCGCGACGATGGCGGGGATGTCGTTCAGCTCCTGCGGATAGGGCAGGGAGAGGATGCGCCCGTTGTTGCGGGTGGCGAACCAGATGGGCTGGTCGTCCTGGCACCAGTCGAGGAGATAGGTGTAGCCGGCCTCGGCCAGCAGGTCCGGCGTGACGTGGCTCTGCGAGATCCAGGGTCCGAGCCAGCCCTTCGGCGCCTTGCCCTCGGCGGCGCGGATGACGGCCGTCGTCTCCTCGATCAGGGTCTTCTCGCCAGCCTCCTCGAGAATGCCCTGCCGCTCGGAATTGGTGCGGCCGTGGCCGAGGATCTCGTCGCCGCGCGCGCGAAACGCCTCCATCACCTCCGGGCAGTAGGCGTAGATGGAGGAGTTCACGAGGACCGAAGTCGGCAGGCAGAGCTGGTCGAAGAGCTCGATCATCCGCCAGACGCCGACGCGGTTGCCATAGTCGCGCCAGGCATAGTTCAGCACGTCGGGCTGCGGGCCGCCGGGGGCGAGCTCGGCGCCAAGCCCGGTGCCGAAGGCGAAATGCTCGAGGTTCACGCCGAGATAGAGGGCGAGGCGCTTGCCCTCCGGCCAGTCATAGACGGGGCGCCTGGTGATGGCGCTGTAGGCGTAGCGGCCGTGGCTGGGAAGGACGGGCGGGGTGGACGCGTCGGACATTGGATCCGTCTCTTGTGGTGGCGGGGAGGGCCCGCGGGGCGCATGAGGCTAGCAAGGCCCATGCCGTCCTGTGGACCGGCTATGCGTCGCATGGGCCGGCCGCGCCGCACCCCATTGCCATGGGAGCCGCGATCGGGAAGATCGGCGCCTTCGTCGCCCCAGGATCCGCCATGACCGCGCTGCCCCCGCTCTCCGACATCACCATCGGCTTCGGCCATTCGGCCTACCAGCTGGGCGCCGAGTTCGCGCGGCGCAACACCGGCATCCGCTTCGAGGAGTTCCGCTCGGCGGCCGATTTCCATGCGCGGATCGACGCTTTCGACGTGGTCTGCGTCTCCGCCTTCTGGCGCAACGCGCCGATCGAGAAGGCCGGCAAGCTGAGGTTCATCCAGTCGGTAAGCGCCGGCATCGACGTCTTCGGCCTCGACGCGCTGAAGGCGAAGGGCATCCGCCTCGCCAGCGCCCAGGGGGCCAATGCGATCGCCGTTGCCGAGCACGCCATGGGCCTGACGCTTGCGCTGTCGCGCATGATTCACACGGCGCGCGACAACCAGGCGCGCAAGCACTGGCGCGGGATGATCTCCGATCCGCTGGCGCGCGAGGATGAACTCGCGGCCAAGACCATGCTCATCATCGGCCTCGGCGGCATTGGCGGGCGTCTCGCCCGCTTCGCCAAGGCCTTCGACATGCGCGTCGTCGGCCTCAAGCGCGACACGTCGGTCAGGGTCGAGAATGTCGACGCACTCGTCGGCCCGGCCGATCTCGACCGGGCGCTGGGCGAGGCCGACATCGTCGTGCTGACCTGCCCGCTCACCCCCGAGACGGAGGGCCTCATCAACGCCCAGCGCCTCAAGGCGATGAAGCCGACGGCCCATCTCATCAACTGCGCCCGCGGCAAGGTGGTGGACGAGGACGCGCTGATCGCCGCCCTGCAGGCCGGCACCATCGCCGCCGCCGGCCTGGACGTGACGCGCGAGGAGCCGCTGCCGGAGGCCTCGCCGCTCTGGACCATGGAGAACGTGCTGATCACCCCGCATACCGGCGGCGAGACGGCCTCCTACGAGCGGCGGGTGGTCGACGTCCTCGTGGAGAATCTCGGCCGGCTGGGCCGCGGCGAGCCGCTGAAGAACGGTATCGTCTGACGCGGTCCTACCAGCTTAGCCGGATTGTCATTCGGCAGTGATGAGCGCCCAATTCACACATGATTCGTGGCGGTCTCATCCGTTCGGGAAGGAAGGCGCTCGCCGGCCTGGCGATGGTTTTCGTCGTGCTCGCGGGTGTGCTGCCCGCGCCCGGCCAGTCGACCACGACGACGCTCAGCTTCCAGCTACCGGGCGGCAATCGCACGGCGCTCATGGTCGACCACGCCCAGGGACGGCGGGCGCCGGTCGTCCTCGTCCTGCATGACGAGAACGGCAGCCCGGAGCAGATCCGCCGCTATTTCACCTGGGACGAGGTCGGTGGCCGGGAGAAGCTGATCCTCATCTATCCGCAGGGCGTGCGCGGCGCCTGGAACGACGGGCGGCCGACGGACGGACGCCGCTTCAACCCGCTGGCGCGGGTCGACGACGTCGCCTTCATCCGCACCCTGCTTTCGGAACTGGAGACTCGCGGCCGGCTCGACCGGCGCCGGGTCTATGTCGTCGGCGTCGGCGGCGGCGGGCACATGGTTCACAGGCTGCTCTGCGAGGCCGGCGATCTTTTCGCCGCCGGCGCGCCGCTGCTGGCCTCGCTGTCGATCATCTGGGCCCGGTCATGCCCCGCATCGGCCGTGCCGGTGGTGATGGTGGCGGGCACGGAGGATCGCATCACGCCCTTTGGCGGCCGCGGTTCCGGGTCGGACCCGGACAGCGGCATGGTCTCGGTTCCCGACACGCTCACGTTCTACCGCGGCCGTAACGGCTGCACCGGCACGGGCGAGCGCGCGCTTCCCGACCAGGACAGCACCGACAATTCCCGCATCACCATCCTCGAGGGCACCGGATGCCGGCACGCAGCGCGGCTCTACCGGGTCGATGGCGGCGGCCATCACACGCCCACGCGCGCGGAGCGCCGCATGCGCCCGGTGGTCGGCGCCATGCTCGGCCAGCCGAACCATGACATGGAGACGGACGAGGAGATCTGGGCCTTCTTCGCCGACAAGCGGCGCCCGTGACCCTGCCGAACCGTCAGGGGACGAGCTGGGCCTTCACCTGCGCCCAGTGACCCTCGGCCCGCTGGATCGCTTCGGCCGGGCTGGTCATGAACAGCGCCCGGTTCGCCTCGGAATGGAAGACGTAGAGCCGCTGGTTGTGCACCAGCCAGACGCCGGGATGGCCGGGGGTGGGAACGCCCGTGCCGATGGCGACGGGATCATAGCCGCCATAGCGCGGCTCATAGACCGAGGGGTCCTGCATGAAGGCGTCGCGGTTGCCCTCGTTGCTGAAGCGCCAGGTGGCGCCCGCCCAGGACAGTTCATAGGCAGCGACCCCCTCGCGGGGCTCGCTCTCGGTGAAATAGGCGACCGGGTCGTAGCCGTAGATGGCCAGGCCGGTGAGGCGATCGGTGACCACGCGCTCGGTGGTCGCGGCGCGGCTCTCGTCGCCGGTCATGCCGATGACCACGGCGACACCCGCATAAAGACCGGTCACCGCGAGGGTGAGGAGCAGCGGACGAAGGAACTGCCTCATCACTGACATTTTTGGTCCCGAATCTCGCATCCCGACACCACCGGACCATGCCGGCGGAGGGTAACCGGAGTCTTACCGCGCGTGCTGAAATCCGCGTCTGGTGACCAAATGGTTACCATCGCCGGTCTAGTCTGTAGGCAGTTCGTTCCGCCATCCGCAGAACCGCGGAGCCAATCGAGAGGTCATCATGCGCCGCCCCGCCTCCCTCGACCGCCGAACCCTTCTTGCCGGCCTCGGAGCCAGCCTCGTCGCCGGTCCGGCCTTCGCCCAGCGGTCTTACGATTCGCAGTCCCCCAGCACGTTTTCCGGCAATGAGGTGCTGAGCGCCGGCCATCGCTTCTTCGGCGGCACCAGCCGGGGCCTTGCCAATCTCGTCGAGCGCGCCACCCAGCAGTGGGGCCGCCCGAGCGCCTATATCCTCGGACAGGAGGGCTCCGGCGCCTTCGTCGCGGGCCTGCGCTATGGCGAGGGCATGCTCTACACCAAGGGCGGCGGCGACTCGAAGGTCTACTGGCAGGGCCCCTCGCTCGGCTTCGACTTCGGCGGCGATGGCGCCCGCACGATGATGCTGGCCTACCGGGTCCGCGACGTCAGCGACCTGGAGCGCCGTTTCATCGGCATCGACGGCTCCGCCTATCTCGTGGGCGGCCTCGGCATGACGGCGCTCGGCGCCGACAACATGCTGGTCGTGCCGATCCGCACGGGCGTCGGCGCCCGCCTCGGCGTCAATGGCGGTTACCTCAAGTTCACCTCCCGGCCGACCTGGAACCCCTTCTGATCGCGAGCGGTGCGGCGGGAGCCCCAAGGGCTCTCGTACCACCGTCTCGGCCCTTCCCGCGGCGCTGCGCCCATGGCAGAAGAGGGAACAGGCCGTCAGAGGAGGCGCTGAGCCGTGACCATCGAGACCGCCATGGTCTTTGTCCTGGGCTTCGTCGTCGCCGGCCTCCTGGCGCTGGCGCTGATGGGGGCTGTCTGGCAGCGGGCGGTGCGGCTCACGACGCGGCGCGTCCAGGCGGCGATGCCGCTCTCCATGGCCGAGATCAAGGCCGAGAAGGATCAGGTGCGGGCTGAAGGCGCGCTGCGCGTCCGCCAGGCCGAGATCGAGGCGGAGCGCCAGCGCGAGGCGGCGAACCGCCATCTCATCGACCTCGCCCGGCGCACCGAGACCATCCGCGACCTCGAGGCCGAGCTCGACCGCCGTGCCGCGACCATCACCGGGCGGGAGGCCGAGGTGAGCCGGCTCGAAGGGGTCATCGCCGACGCGCGGGAGACCATCGCCGCCAAATCGGCCGAGATCGCCTCCGCCAATGAGACCATCGCCGCCCGCGATGCGGCTCTTGCTGCGCTGACCGCCGAACACAAGGCGAAGGTGGCCGAGAGCGATGCCCAGCGCGTGGAAATCGTGGCGCTGCGCACCCAGGGTGACAACCAGAGGAGCCAGATCGCCACGCTGACGGCGGAACTCGCCTCGGCGAACAGCGACCTTGCCGCCCATCGCCTGACCTATGCCGAGACATCCAACCTGCTGACTGCCGAGCGCCAGCGCTTCGCCGATCTGCAGGCGCAGCTGAAGCGGGAGCAGGAGGAGGTGGCCGGGCTCAAGTCCGACCTCGCCGCGCGCGGCCGGGAACTCGCCGAGACCTCCACGCGGCTCACGGCCGAAGCGCGCTCCGCATCCGAGCGGGCCGCCGAGGTCAAGCGGCTCGCCGCGGCCCTCGCCGCCGAGGAGGCCAAGGTCGCCAAGCTCGACGAGGAGCGCCAGCGGCTGGAAGCGGCCCTTGCCGGCGAGACGGAACGGGCCGCCCGCGAACAGTCGGCCCGCGACGCCGCCGAGCGCGCGGCAGCCCGCATCGAGGGCGAGCGCGACCGTCTGGCGCGTGAGATCCAGGCCGTGCGGGACGAGGCCGCGGAGACCGCGCGGCGGCTCCAGGTTGCCGCCGAGACGGCGATTGCCGAGAAGAACATGCTGGAAGGGTCGCTCGCCAAAGTGCGCGAGGACCGCACCCGCATCCAGCGGCAGGTATCCTCGCTGACCAAGGCCGCTGAAACGGCCCTGGCGCGCGACGCCCGGCAGGCCGAGGATCTGCGCGCCCGCATCGACGACGTCGCCATCGAAGTGGCGCGCGTCACCGCCATGCTGGAAGGCCCGGACTCGCGGATCGACCAGATCCTCGCCGCGGTTCCGGCGACCGGCGGTCGCCGCCGGCGGGTCGCGGACCTGCCGCTCGCCGACCGCATCCGCGCGGCGCTCGACGCCAGCAGGGGCAAGCAGGCGGCGGAGTGACCGCCGCCCGCGCCGTGGTTCAGCGGCCCTGACGGACCACCCGATCGATATCGGACCGGGCGATGCCCATGTCCTTCAGGAGGGCGGGGCTGAGGCCGCGCAGCTCATTCGACGCGTTGCGGATCCTGATCTCGCGCAGGAGACGGATGACGCTGGCGGCGATGCGATCGGCGAGGAGCGAGAGGGTGGAAGCCGGCTTGGAAGCCGAGGTTGCGACGTAGGACATGGCGAAACTCCAGGGGTTGGGATGGCGGCCATGTACACGCGGTGCGTGTCAGGCGTGCCGTTCGAGCCCTTGGGTCGCGTTTCAAGCGTTGCAGGTTCAAAGGCCGCGCGGATTTTTCTCGCGCGGCCGCTGATGGCGGAGGTCTTCAGGCGGCTCAGGCCTTGCGCTGGAACGCCTGGCGGATCTCCTCGAAGCTCTCCTGCATCCGGTCATGGATGACGCGGACAGCCTCGCTGTTGGACTTCTGCACGAGTTCGGCGAGGTCGCGCGTGTTCCTGACCGCGGCCTCCATGGCGCGGCGGGCGAAGTCGGTCTGGGCCGCCATCATCTCCTGGGCGCTGCCGGGCATGCGAAAGCCTTGCGCGGCCTCCTGGATGTCCTTCACCGCGGCTTCCATGATCTCGCGCTGCTTGGCAGCGAGAGCGGTCGCACCCTCGGCCGCAGCCTTGCCGCTGGCGGCCAGCGCCTCAAGGTTCTTGCGGTGATGGGCGAGGATCGGCTCAAGGTCCATGGCCGGCACTTTCAGGTCTTCGCCGAGCTTCTTGAACATATCGAGAAAGGGCTGGGGATTGGGCGTCATGGGGCAACTCCATCGGTCATGGCAAAAGCGGGGAACGACGCCGGGAATGCCTGCCCGGGCGGCAGCGACGCTAGGCCTCGGCGATGACCACATCAAGACGCGCGGATCAGCACCTCGATCGTGTGCAGCACGAGGCCTGCGAGACCGCCGATCAGCGTTCCGTTGAGCCGGATGTACTGAAGGTCGCGCCCCACATTCAGTTCGATCAACCGGATGAGCTGCTGCATGTTCCAGGCCTTGACCTGATCGGCGATGAAGCGGGAGGCGCCGCTCTTCTGCTGCTCCACCAGGGTGGACAGCGTGACGACGAAGCCGTCGTTCATCTCCGCCTTCAGCCGCGGGTCGGTGGCGAGCTTCTCGCCGACATGGCTGAGGATCAATGTCACCTGCGCCTCGATGCGGGAATCCGGTGAGGAGGCGTCGCGCTCGACATAGTCGACCAGGTTGCGCCAGAGCGTCTGGGCGAGGTCGCGGACCTCCTGGCGGCCGAGAATGTCCTGTTTCAGCTTCTCGGCGCGGGCCTCGTAATCCGGGCTCTCCCGCAGGCTGACGATGAAGTTCTCGACGAAGCGGTCGAATTCCAGCCGCAGCGCGTGGTCGGGATCGGTGCGGACCTCGTCGAGGAAGCTGCCGGTGGACTTCAGGATGCGGCCGAGCAGATAGGCATCGGCCTTGAACAGGTTGAAGAGGGTCGGCAGCTCCTGGCGGATCTTGTCGCGGATGCCGTCGATGGTCGCCTGGTCGGCGAGGATGCGCTCCACCGCGTCGATGACCTCGTCGAGCAGCCGCTGGTGGCGGCGATCCTCGGTGATGGCGCCGAGGAGCTTGGCGCCGAGCGGGCCCAGCTTCAGCGCGCTGAGCTGGTCCGTGAGCCGTTCGGCCAGGAACTCCTTCATGCGCGACTGGTCCATGCCGGCGACCGCCTGCGGCAGCAGGTTGACGACGAAGCGCGACAGGCTGGCGCTCTTGGCGGGATCGGCGAGCCAGGCGGCGATCATCGAGGCGAAGTCGACCTCGCGCAGCTTGGCCCCCACCGGGCCGGGAGCGAGGAAATTGGTCTCGACGAACTTGCCGAGGCTGTCGGCGATGCGGGATTGGTTCTTCTGGATGATGGCGGTGTGCGGGATCGGCAGGCCCATAGGATGGCGGAACAGCGCCACCACCGCATACCAGTCGGCGAGGCCGCCAATGGTCGCGGCCTCCGCGAAGGCGGCGATGAAGCCGAAGGCGGGATGGCGGTGTTCCAGCGCCTTGGCGATGACCATGACGGTGATGCTGGTGAGCAGCAGCAGCGTCGCCATCCGCTTGGCGCGGGTGAGGGCGGCCTGCTTCTCACGCTCGCGTTGGGCGGCCTCGGTGTCCGCGGTCTGCTCCGGCGCCATGATCGGCCGTCTCCCTGAAGGCTTGCCGTCCTGAGATAGGCGCAACGCCCCCGCGCAGGAAGGGTTCGCCGATTGTGCGTTGCACCATTCATGTTGCAATGCACAATAAGATGGCCTATATAGCGGTGATCCGCCGGGCCGCGCTCGGACGGCGGACCATGGCTCACACACGAGAATGGAGACCGAGATGTTCGACCAGACCTTCAAGACCGCAGCCGACACCGCCCTGAACCAGATGAAGCAGGCTTTTGCGGCCTTCGGTGGCACGCCGGGCGCGATGACCCCGCCGCCCGCTCTCAAGGATTTCGCCGTCCGCGCCGCCGATGCGGCCAAGGCCGGCCTTGCCGAGGCCGAGACGGCTTCCCTCGCCGCCGCCGCCAAGGCCGAGAAGGCCGCCGTCGCTGCCGCCGGCACCGGCGCTGCGCTGATGCGTGATGCCTTCGCCGGCGCTGTCGCCAATGCCAATCTGGTGATCGACGCGACCCGCGATGTCCTGGCGGCCCCCAGCCTGCAGGCTGCCCTTGAGCGCCAGGTTGCCTTCGCCAAGGCCTTTGCCGACGACAACCGCGCCCGCGCCGAGGCCAGCTTTGCCACGCTGCGCGGCCTCGCCACCGAGGGCGCCGAGACCCTTCGCACCGAGGCCGAGGCCATCGTGACCAAGGCCACCAAGGCCACGAAGGCTGCCAAGGCCGCCTGATCGCCCTTCCTCTTTCCCCTGACATGACAAAGCCCGCCGGACCGATCCGGCGGGCTTTTTCTATGGCGTTCGGCCGTGAGGCGTCTCAGACGGCCGCGGCGTAGCGCTCCGCCGGTAGGGCTGGCGCGCGGCGGGTGGCCGCCACCTTGCCGTGGCTGACGTCGAGGCCGATCAGGCCGACGACCTCGCCGGCCTCGAAGGTGAAGCGGGCCCCGAACTTGCGGGCGAGCGCCCGCATGGCGCGGTTGCCGGCGGTTGAGGTGATGCGGAGTTCCGGATAGCGCGAATAGCGGGCGGCTGACATGACGACCTCGAACAGGCGGCTGCCGATGCCCGACTGGCGGAAGGTCGGCTCGACCGAGAAGGCGATGTCGGCCGGTTCGCCCTGCGCGGGAGCATGAAGCTCCGCCGCGCCGCGGACGATGCCCTCGGCGTCGATGAAGGCGAAGACGCGGGTGCGGCCGGCGAAACAGCGCGCCGCATAGTCGCGGATGAAGTGGTCGCCGGCGACGCCGTTGAAACGCTCGCGACGGCCTTCGGCGTCGAGCCGCAGGAGGTGCTCGCGATGAAGGTCGGCGTCGCGGCCGGACAGTTCGCGGATCGTGCCGAGCGCATTGGTGGCTCGTGCCATGGTGATCTCCTCGTGAATCAAAATCCCGAGGCGTTCACATCCCTAGAGCAACGGATATTGTGCAGTGCACCATGATTGTCAATCAGGGCCTGCTCACCATGCCGTGACACGGCGAGTGTCAGGCCTGAATGAGCAATCTCAGCGCGTCGACTGGGCGCGGCGGGGGGCAGGACGCGCCGGCTGGGCCGGATCGGCCGGGGCGTCGTTCCACTCGGCGGGGGCGGCGACGCGCACCGCCTGCTCGGGCTCGGTCTTGGCGGTGAAGGTCTGCACCGCGAGGCGCGCCGCGACCAGGGTCTGGGCGTCGATGCGGGCGGCGACCTCGTCGCGCTTCTTGCCGGCGTCCTGGTCGCCACTGGCGGCAGCGAGGGCGAACCACTTGTAGCTCTCGGCGAGGCTCTGCTCGACGCCGAGGCCACGGGCATAGAGGATGCCGAGATTGTACTGGCTATCGGCGACGCCGTGTTCGGCTGCGCGCCGGAACCAGGTCGCGGCGGCGCGATAGTCCGGCCGCTGGGTGATCTGGCCCTGGGCGTACATGACCGCGAGATTGTGCATGGCCTTGGCGTTGCCGGCCTCGCCGGAGCGCTCGTAGAGGCGGCGGGCGCGCTCGAAGTCGCGCAGCACGCCGGTGCCCTTCTCATAAAGGCTGCCGAGGCGGTACTGCGCCGGGACGACACCGGCATCGGCGGCGCGCTGATACCACTTCGCCGCCTCGCTGGCGCTGACGGCGACGCCGCGGCCTTCGAGATAGCGGGTGCCGAGTTCGAAGGCGGCGATGGGGTCGCCGGCATCCGCCGCAGCCTTGAGGGCCGGCGGCACGGTGACCGGACGGCCCGTGCGGGTATCGATGGGCTGCCAGCCGGACGGCGACAGCGTGGAGCCGGGGCCCGTCGGCGGCGTGCGGGCCACCGAGCCGGTGGTCTCCGGCGCAGCCTCGGTCGCGGGTGGTGTCGCCGCAGGTTCGGGTGCGGGTGCGGCCTCGGCGGGCGCGGGCGCGGCGGTCGAAGCGGCAGGAGCCGTGGCTGACACCGGAGCGACGGCCGCAGGTGCGGCGGGCGCCTCGCTGGCGGCGCGGGGCGCTGCAACCTGCTGCGTGCCGGTGGCGTCGATGAGGCTGCGGATCTTCGGCATGGTGGCGATGCCGGCGGCGAGGACCAGAAGCGCCGCGGCGATGCCCATGAGCAGGGTCTTGCGATTGACCGACACGACGGGCCGCTCGGCCGCGTCGATCTCGATCACCGGTTCGGCGGCGGGTGCGGCCACCGGGGCTGGGGCCTGGGCAGCCTCAACCTCGGGTTCGACCTTTGGCGCGGCCGCCTTGCTACCCCTGCCGGGCAGGCGGAAGCGCGGCTCCTTGGCGGGAGCGGCCTCATCGGTCGCAGCGGGCTTCGCGCCGCCACGGAAGCGGGCAAGGAAACCGGCTTTCGCCGGCGCATCGGCCGCATCGTCGCGCTGGGCCGGCTCGGCCGCGGCAGCCTTGGCGGCGCGGCGGGCGGCGGCGATGAAATCGGTCTTGTTGGTGGTCGAAGCCGGAGCGGCGCCGGGGGCCGGCGGGCGGACGCGCGGGGCGCCCGAGCCCGGCTCAAGCGGCAGGTCGACGCTGCCCGGCGGGCGCGACGGGGCGCCTTGGCGGGCAACCGGGGAGGCGGCGCGCTCGGAGACGACAGGCGCAGCGGCCCGGCGCTCGGCGGCGGGTTCGGCGCGGGCCGGGGCTGCGGCAGGCTCGGCGGCGGCGGGCGCAGCGGCCGGTTCGATCTCGGCGATGCGACGGGCGACACGCTCGAAGGTCTGCTGGACGGCATCGACCGTCTGGGCAGCCGGAGCTGCGTCCAGTGCCTCGCGGGCGCGGCGGACTTCGGCAATCTCCCGGCGCAGCGCCTCGATCTCGCCCTCGGAGGGCGTGGCGCCGGCATTCGCGGCGGCGACCGCCTGGCGGGCCGCACGCTCGGCGGCCTCCACGGCGCTCGCCCGCATCTCCTCCATCTGCACGAAGAGGTCGGAGAGGCCGCGCTCGATGGTTCCGAGCTGGGCGAAGCGGCCATCGGCGGCGTCGATCTTCGCGGCGAGGCTGAGGATGTGGCGCTCGATCTCGGCGAGGGCCTTCGGATCGTCCGGACGGGTGTGGGTGTCCTCCAGCTTGTCGGCGAGGCGGCGCAGCGCCTCTTCCAGCTGGGGATTGGAGGCGGCCGGTCCGGCAGGGCGCGGCGTCGCGGCCAGGCGATCGGCGATTTCGTCGATGCGCGCCTCGATGGCGGCGGTGATGGCTGTGACGTCGCTGGCGGGAGCGGGGCGTGCGCGCTCCTCGGCCATCTCGTGGGCCATGTCGTCGATGCGGCGGCCCAGCGCAGCGATCTGTGCGCCGAGCGCGTCGATCACGTCGCGGCTCACCGTGTCGGCGAGCATGGACCGAATGGCGGAGGTCTCGTCGGCGAGACGGGCGACCTGCGCCTGGCTCATGCCGCGGGCGGCGAGGTCGTCGATGCGCCGCGACATGTCGCGGAGCTCCTCGGCAATGCCCTCGGCGGGCATCAGGCGGGAAATGGTGCGCTCGAACTCGCCGATGAGGTCCTGCAGCGGCTCGGCCGGCAGGCCCTTGGCGCGGATTTCGTGGAGGCGGTCGGCGAGGGCATGAACCTCGGCCTCGAGCGACTCGACGGCACGGCGCGGGGCGAGGTCGGAGAGCTGCTCGGCCATGGCGGCGATGTCGGCGCGCAGGCTGGCGACCGCATGGTCATGCTGGCCGCTTTCACGCTCGGCAAGCTCGCGGCGCATCTGCTCGATGCGGCCCGACAGGCTGCGGATCTCGCTGTGCAGGCCGTCCCCGACGGGGGTGGCGAGGGTGTCGATGCGCTGCGACAGGCGGCCGATCTCGCCGGCGAGCTGGGCGTCGGCGGGCTTCGCCGCCGGGCGGGCCTGGGCGAGGACCGTGTCGATCTGGCGCGACAGGGTGTCGAGCCGGTTGGCGATCGGGCTGAGGTCGAGGGTGATCGGCTGGGCCGGCGCGAGCGGCGGTGCGGCCACGGTCACCGGCGCCGATGCGGCGACGGCTGCGGGGGCGCCGCGTCCACCGGCAAGCGCCTGCTGGCGGGCGGCGATCTCCGCCATGGCGGAATCGATGTCACCGCGCAGGCCGCGGCGCGCGGCCGGCGGCTCGACCGGCTGCTGGCGCGGGGCCGGCATGTCGAGATTGCGGATCGACCGGGCAATGGCGTCGAGTTCGGCGCTATGATCCTGGCGCGGGGCAGGGGCCTGCGGAACGGCGGGGGCGATCGCCGGCGGGGCGGCGGGGCGCGAGCCGAGGCGTTCGACGGCCTCGATGGCGGCGGCGGACCGGCGCTCGGAAATCTCGGCGAGCCGCGCCACGGCGTCGAGAGCCCGAACGATGTCGGTCTGGTCGGTGCGGGCAATCGTCGCGGCGGGAATGGCGGTGGCGCTCTCGCGGCGGGTCACCGCGTCGAGGCGCTGGGAAATCGATTCGAGCCGGCGGGTGACGGTGGCAAGACCGGTATCCTGCTCTTCCGGGGCCGCGTCGGCGGCCTGTTCGGCGATGACAGTGTTCAGCCATTCGCCCAGCGACATGCCGGAGCGGCGGGCGGCCTCTTTCGCGGCCTCCCTCGCGTCCTGATCGACGCCTTTCACGCTCCAGGGGATCGTGTGTCGCATGCCGGGTCCACACTTGGCGAAACAGACGTCACGGCAGCCGTGCTGGACGGCTGGTTCCGTTCGGGGCATTCTCGGTGGCGAATCCTTGGGTGCCGCCGCAGCACGACCCACGTGCAATCTCGGTCCTCATGGTAAATGGAGCGTTAACAGAAAAATTTCGGCGTCCCGGAAACACGCGTTAACCGTTAAACCGCTGGTAAGTGTTTGTAGGCCTAGCTGTCTGCGTACGTCGCCTTCTCCTAACGGTAACTAACGTATCGGCATGGCCCTAAGGGTGGATCAGGACCCGTCTCGTCGGCTAACGTGGTCCCTTCATCGCTTATGGTTTCCTCGCCTGCGAGGACGGAGCAGATTATGGAACGGAAGTCTTTCATGACCCGCAACGACGACGACGTCTTTTGGATCGAAGACGACGCCGAGGCCGCCAAGTCAGGTCCGGCCGTCTACACGATCGGCGACCTCGCTCGTGAGTTCGACGTCACCCTGCGCGCCCTGCGCTTCTACGAGGACAAGGGCCTGCTCTCGCCCCGCCGCGAGGGTCTCGCCCGCCTCTACAGCGCGACCGATCGCGTTCGTCTCCAGCTGATCCTCAAGGGCAAGCGTCTCGGCTTCACCCTCGCCGAGATCGCCGAGATGATCGAGGCCCACGAGCGCAACGATGCCGGCCCCGACCAGCAGCTCAAGCTGTCGCGCGAGAAGTGCCTCGAGCAGATTGCCCATCTCGAGCAGCAGAAGCGCGAGATCGAAGAGGCGATCATCGAGCTGAAGCGCACCCACGACACGCTCACCCAGATGATCGACCGCACGCGGTGATCCCTGCCGCGGGAGCCGCACCAGCGGCTCCCGGCGCCTGTCCCGGCCTGTCCAGGGATAGTGGGGCCTTCCCGCCCTTGCCCGGACGGCCTCTTCCTGTCATGCCGTGTCGCCTCGACCGCCGCTGACGGAAACTCCCATGCCCTCGTCCAAGAAAACCGCTGCGCCTGGCGCAAAGGCCGCGCTGTCTCTGTCGAAGGATCGAATCAAGATCCTCCTGCTCGAGGGCATTTCCGACACGGCGGTGAACGTCCTCAAATCCGCCGGCTACACCAATATCGAGCGCCTGCCGAAGGCGCTGGACGGGGCAGCGCTGACCAAGGCGATCCGCGGCGTGCACCTGCTCGGCATCCGCTCGCGCACCCAGATCACGCCGGAGATCCTTGCCGCTGCCGACCGGCTCATCGCCATCGGCTGTTTCTCGGTGGGCACCAACCAGGTCGACCTGGTCGCCGCCAACCGCGCGGGCGTGCCCGTCTTCAACGCGCCCTTCTCCAACACCCGCTCGGTGGCCGAGCTGACGATCGCCGAGATCGTCATGCTGATGCGGCGCATCTTCCCCAAGTCCACCGCGGCCCATGCCGGCGCCTGGGACAAATCGGCCATCGACAGCTACGAGGTGCGCGGCAAGACGCTCGGCATCGTCGGCTACGGCAATATCGGCTCGCAGCTCGCCGTGCTCGCCGAGGCCATGGGCATGCGGGTCATCTATTTCGACCACACCGACAAGCTGCGCCACGGCAACGTGGAACCGGCGGAGGACCTCTTGGACCTCCTCGGCCGCTCGGACGTCATTTCGCTGCACCTGCCGGAAACCCCGGCGACGCAGGGCATGATCGGCGCGCGCGAGATCGGCGCCATGAAGAAGGGCGCCTATCTCATCAACAATGCCCGCGGCACGGTGCTGGACCTGGCGGCGCTGGCCGACGCGCTGAAGTCCGGCCATCTGCGCGGCGCGGCCGTCGACGTGTTCCCCGTGGAGCCGTCGTCCAATGCCGACCCGTTCGTGACCCCGCTCCAGGGCCTCGACAACGTCATCCTCACCCCGCATGTCGGCGGCTCGACGGAAGAGGCGCAGGAGCGCATCGGCGCCGAGGTCGCGCGCAAGTTCGTGGAATATTCCGACGTTGGCTCGACCACCGGTGCGGTGAACTTCCCGCAGGTTCAGCTGCCGGTGCGGCCCGCGGGCACGCGCTTCATCCAGGTGCAGCGCAACCTGCCGGGCGAACTGCGCCGCCTCAACGACGTCTTCGCCGCCCGCAGCATCAACATCGCCGCCCAGTATTACCAGACCGATGGCGAGATCGGTTATGTGGTGCTGGAGGCCGATGGCGCGGTGCCGGAGGCGGAAGCCATCCTCGACCAGATCCGCGACCTGCCCGGCACGATCCGCGCGCGCCTGCTCTATCGCGGCAACTGACGCTGGCGAGCCGCCAACGGTCGGCTGGCCCCGCTCTTGCTCTCCTGTATGCAACGCCGCCCTGCGAGACGCACTCTGCCTGTTAATCAGGCAGGGGCGGGGGTGGTGCTGGCAGGGAGGATGCAATGTCGGCCGCCGAACCCACACCCGAGGATGCAGAGCGCCTGATCGATGCCATGGCGCCCCTGGTCGGGCTCGAGGTCACCGAGACCTATCGGCCGGGCGTCGTGCTCAACCTGCAGATCGCGCTCCGGCTTGCCGCCCTCGTCGCCAGCGCCGATCTCGGCGACCATGACGAGCCCGCGCCCGTGTTCGAGGCGTGACCATGGACGACCTGACCCAGCTTTCCGCCACCGCCATCGCGGCGGGCGTCCGTTCCGGCCAGTTCTCCGCCCGCGCGGTAGCCGAGGCCCATCTCGTGCGCATCGCCACCCATGACAGCCGCGTGGGGGCCTTCACGGCCGTCACCACCGAGCGCGCTCTGGCCGAGGCCGATGCGGTCGATGCCAAGGTCCGCGGCGGCGCGCCGGTCGGGCCGCTGGCCGGCGTGCCTTATGCGGTGAAGAACCTCTTAGACATTGCGGGAATGCCGACGGTCGCAGGCTCCAAGATCAACCGCGACCATCCGCCCGCGCCACGCGATGCCGCCCTGATCGAGAAGCTCGCGGCGGCGGATGCGGTGCTGCTCGGCGCGCTGAACATGGGCGAATATGCCTATGACTTCACCGGCGAGAACGCCCATGACGGGCCCTCGCGCAATCCGCATGACCTCACCCGCATGACCGGCGGCTCGTCCGGCGGCTCGGGGGCGGCACCGGCGGCCGGCTTCGTGCCGGTGGCGCTGGGCTCGGACACCAATGGCTCGATCCGCGTGCCCTCGTCCCTCTGCGGCCTGTTCGGTCTCAAGCCGACCTTCGGGCGGCTGTCGCGCGCGCGTTCGTTCCCCTTCGTGACGAGCCTCGACCATTTGGGCCCGCTCGGCCGCTCCACCGCCGACATCGCCGCCTTCTATGACGCCATGCGCGGCCATGACCCGGATGATCCGGTCTCGCAGGACCGGCCGGCCCCGCCGCTGACCCCTGAGATCGAGCGTGGCATCGGCGGGCTGCAGGTTGCCCGCGCCATCGGCTATTTCGACGGGACGCAGACCGAGGCGGCCCGCGCCGCCACCGCGCGTGTCGCCGAGGCGCTGGGCGCCGGCACGGTCGAGATCCCGAACGTCGCCGCCGCCCGCGCCGCCGCCTTCGTCATCACCTGCTCCGAGGGCGGGGCGCTGCATCTCGACCGGCTGAGGACCCGCGCGGCCGATTTCGATCCGGACACCCGCGACCGGCTCATCGCCGGGGCGCTGCTGCCGGCCGTGCATGTCCACCGCGCCCAGCGACTGCGCCGCACCTACCGTGCCGCGTTGCTGGAGCTGTTCCGCGATGTCGACGTGATCCTTGCGCCGTCGACGCCGACCCGGGCGCCGGCGCTCGGCCAGAAGGTCTTCGAGCTCGACGGCAAGACCCTGCCGGTACGCGCCAATCTCGGCCTGTTCACCCAGCCCTTCTCCTTCATCGGCCTGCCGGTGGTGAGCGTGCCGGTCTGGACCGAAGGCGAGGCGCTGCCGATCGGCGTGCAGGTCATCGCCGCGCCCTGGCGCGAGGACGTGGCGGTGCGGGTCGCCGCCCATCTGGAGCGCGAGGGCGTCGTCGCCTCGCGCATCGCCCGGCTGTGACAGCGCTTAACGGACCGTTCACCATGATCGGGACGATTGTCGTCAAAGGTGAACGGTCGGCGGGACCTTCGCCGGCTCAGGGCGTTCCTCTCCCATGTCCGGGGAGGATGTCATGCGTGTCCTGGTCTTCGCCACGGTTCTCGTCACCGCCTGCGCTGTCGCCGCCATCGTCGCCGCCGCCGATCCGGCGGCGGGCCTCAACCTGATCCATCCCGCGCTGGCGGCGGGGATCCATCCCTGACCGCGGCGCCCCCATCCGGAGCCTGCCATGGTCATCAACGACCCAGACGTCCACGCCGAGGTGAGCGCCGCCTTCGCCATCTATGAAAAGGCCCTCACCACCAACGACGTCGAGACCCTCGACGCGCTGTTCTGGAACGCGCCGCAGACGATCCGCTACGGCGTGACCGAGAACCTCTACGGCTTCAGCGAGATCGCCGCCTTCCGCGCCGGCCGTTCGCCCATGGGCCTCGAGCGCACGCTGGAGCGCACGGTCATCACCACCTATGGCCGGGACATGGCGACCGCCTCGACCCTCTTCCGCCGCGCCAGCATGGGTACCGAGAAGATCGGTCGGCAGATGCAGACCTGGGCGCGGATGCCCGAGGGCTGGCGGGTCGTTGCCGCCCATGTGAGCGTCATCGCCACGCCCGCGGCCTGAGCGCCGGCGCAGGGCGGATCGGCCCTTCGGCACATTGTCTCACCTGCAACGCGTGGTAGCGTCCCCCTCCAGCTGAGCGACGCCCGGACAACGGGCGCGGCCGAACGGAGGACAGCCATGGACGGTTTCACGCAGGCCCGCACCACCCATTCCTGGCGGCTCAATGTCTCCTGCGAGCCGCTGGTGCTCACCGAGGAGCCGCGTCCCGTGCCGAAGGGCCGCGAGGTGCTGATGAAGGTCAGCCATTGCGGCGTCTGCCACTCGGACATCCATATCCGCGAGGGCAAGTACAATATCGGCGGCGGCAAGGTGCTGAACCTCTCCGACCGTGGCCTGAAACTGCCGCTGACACTCGGCCATGAGATCCTCGGCACCGTCGAGGCGGTCGGGCCGGACGTGACCTCGGTGAAGCCCGGCGACCGGCGTCTGCTCCACACCTGGATCGGCTGCGGGGAATGCGCGCTCTGCAAGTCGGGCGATGAGAACCTCTGCGCCCAGCCGCAGTTCCTCGGTGTGCAGGCGCGCGGCGGCTTTGCCGAGCACGTGCTGGTGCGCGACGAGGAATTCCTGGTCGATGTCGAGGGGCTCGATCCGGCGCTCGCCGCGACCTATGCCTGCTCGGGCGTCACGGTGTTCAGCGCCGTCAACAAGATCCGTCCGCACCGCGAGGGCGAGAAGATCGCCGTCTTCGGCATTGGCGGCCTCGGCCAGACGGCGCTGCAGCTTCTCAAGGCGCTCTGCATGGGGCCGGTCATCGCGGTCGATCCCTCGCCGGAGAAGCGCAAGATCGCCGAGAGCATCGGCGTCGCCGCGACGCTCGACCCCAATGCGCCGGACGCTGCCAAGCAGCTTGCCGCCTTCGGTGAGGGCAAGCTCGCGGCCGCCCTCGACTTCGTCGGCGCCGAGGGCACGACGACGCTGGCCATCAACGCCCTGCGCAAGGGCGGCCAGCTCGTCATCGTCGGCCTCTATGGCGGCGAGCTGCGCTATCCGCTGCCCTTCATCCCGATGCGCGCCATTGCGATCCGCGGCTCCTATGTCGGCTCGCTGAAGGAGCTCAAGGAGTTCGTCGATCTCGTCCGCAAGGTGAAGCTGCCGCCGATCCCGATCGAGACGCGGCCCATGAGCGCCGTGAACGAGGCGCTGCACGACCTCGAGGCCGGCAAGGTCGCCGGCCGCATCGTCCTCGAAGCGACGGCCTGACGGACCCGGCGACGCATGGCCTTTCTCACCGGCGTCGCCGCCACCGCCTTCGGCAAGTATTCGGGTTCCGACGCGCCGTCGCTGATGGAGACGGCGGCGCGGGCTGCCATCGCCGATGCGGGCCTGCCGCTGGAGGCCGTGGACGGTCTCGTCTGCGGCTATGCCACGACCTTCCCCCACCTGATGACCGCCACGGTGATGGTGGAGCGGCTCGGGCTCACTCCGCGCCATGCGCACCAGGCGGCCGTGGGCGGCGCGACGGGTGTGGTGGGCCTTCTCCTCGCCCGTCACCTGATCGCTGCGGGGGCCTGCCGGCACGTGCTGGTTCTGGGCGGCGAGAACCGGCTCACCGGGCAGAGCCGCGACGATGCGGTGAAGACCCTCGCGGGTGTCGGACATCCCGTCCACGAGGTGCCGCTCGGCGCCTCGGTTCCCGCCTATTACGCGCTGGTCGCGGCCCGCCACCTCCACGAGACCGGCGCCAGCGAACGCGATCTTGCCGAACTCGCCGTGCTGATGCGCCGCCACGCCGCAGCCCATCCCGGTGCGCAGCTGACGAAGCCCATCAGCGTCGACGACGTCATGGCCTCGAAGCCCGTGGCGACGCCGCTGAAGCTTCTCGATTGCTGTCCGATATCGGATGGTGCGGCAGCGGTCGTTGTCTCGGCGGAGCCGGGGCAGGGGGCCTCCATCCGCCTCGCCGGCTGGGGCGAGGCGCACACCCACCAGCACGTCTCGGAAATGCCGGATGATCTCGGCCTCGGCGCGCGCATCGCGGCGAACCAGGCCTTTGCCGGCGCGGGGCGGAGCGCCGCCGACATGCGGCTCCTCGGCCTCTACGACAGTTTCACGCCGACGCTCGCCATCTTCCTGGAGGCGCTGGGCTTCGCACCGCCGGGCCGGGCCGGCGCCATGGCGCGCGAGGGCCTCTTCGGCCGCGACGGAAGGTTCCCGCTGAACCTCCATGGCGGCCTCCTGTCCTATGGCCATCCCGGGGTCGCGGGGTTCCTCGCCCATGTCGTCGAGGTCATCCGGCAGATGCGCGGCGAGGCCGGCGATCGCCAGGTCGCGGGACCTCCGCCGCTCGCCTATTGCCATGCCGACGGCGGGGTCTTTTCCAGCCATGCCGGCTTCGTGCTGGAGCGGACGGCATGAGCGGCGTGATGCTTCAGTCTTGCGGCTCCTGTGGCCGCGTCTGGCAGTTCCGCCGCGGCGGCTGCCCGCAATGTGGCTCCACGGCGGTGCGCGAGGTGACGGCCAGCGGTGGCGGGACGGTCTGGTCGGTGACGCAGGTCATGCGCGCGCCGCTTCCCGAACTGGATCTTCCCGGCGGCTACGCCATTGCCCTCGTCACGCTGGACGAGGGGCCGCGGGTCATGTGCCGTGCGGAGACCGGCCTCGTTATCGGGCAGCGGGTGACGGTGGGCCTTGGCGCGGACGGGTTGCCGCTGGCAAGGACGTCATGACATCAGGCCGTCCCGAGGCTGCTGCGGACCGGACGCTCCGGCCAGTCGCAGCTCAGCCTGCAGATCGCGAATGACCCGGTCGCGCTTCTCGATGGCGCTGAACTGCCAGAACACCAGGATGCCCAACGCGAACAGGACCAGCAGCAATCCCAGCATCTCGACCAGCATACGCCCCTCCACGCCTGAACAGTTGGCAGAGGGTTTAGCACAAAATGACGCAACGGAAGCGGTACCACTGAACCATTGCGCTGCTCAGTGACAATACGCAGTCGCAACCGTTCAGAACTTGAAGACGCTGGCGGCGGCTGACTTGCTCGCTTCCTTCTTCGCCATGTCGGCCTCCAGCCGGACGATCTCCTCCTTCAGGAGGGCGATCCGTTCGGCGAGTTCATGCACGGAGAGGGCAGCGAGGTCCTGTCCCACCACGTGGGCGGGCGGCTTCGGGCGGGGTTTCAGGTCATCGTCGAACATGAGGGCCTCCCCGTCTGGCGGGCGACTGGCAATGCGATCCGGGCGAGGCTACACCGTCTCACCCCCCGCTGTCGAAACGGTGCCCTGATGACCGCTGTTCCCGCCACCATGACCGCCGTTGCCATTCCCGTCCCCGGTGGCCCCGAGGCCCTGGTGCCGGAAACGCGCCCCGTTCCGGCGCCCGGCGCGGGCGAGATCCTCGTCAGGATCGCGGCGGCCGGCGTCAACCGGCCGGACGTGCTGCAGCGGGCTGGCGGCTATCCGCCGCCGAAGGGCGCCTCCGACATTCCCGGCCTCGAATTTGCCGGCGAGGTCGTCGCGCTGGGCGATGGCGCGACGCGCTTCAAGGTCGGCGACGCGGTCTGCGCCCTCGTCTCCGGCGGCGGCTATGCCGAATATGCCGTGGTGCACGAGACCAATGCCCTCCCGGTGCCGAAGGGCCTGTCGATGGTCGAGGCCGCCGGCATCCCGGAGACCTTCTTCACCGTCTGGTCCAACGTCTTCGACCGCGGCGGCCTCAAGGCCGGCGAGACGATCCTCATCCATGGCGGCACGTCCGGGATTGGCGTCACCGCCATCCAGCTCGCCAAGGCCTTCGGGGCGACGGTGATCACCACCGCCGGCTCGGACGACAAATGCGCCGCCGCGAAGGCGCTGGGCGCCGACCACGCCATCAACTACCGGACGCAGGATTACGGCGCCGAGGTCATGGCGATCACGGGGAAGAAGGGCGCGAACCTCATCCTCGACATGGTCGGCGGCGACTATGTGCAGAAGAACCTCGACTGCGTAGCAGCCGACGGGCGGATCGTGCAGATCGCCTTCCTGCACGGCTCGGAGGTCAAGGTCGACCTGCGCTGGCTGATGCTGAAGCGCGTCACCTTCACCGGCTCGACCCTGCGCATCCGCGACATCGCCTTCAAGGCCGCGCTGGCCGACGCCCTGAAGGCGAAGGTCTGGCCGCTCCTCGAGAGCGGGCAGGTGAAGGTGGTGATGGATTCGACCTATCCCCTGGCCGAGGCCGCGAAGGCCCATGCCCGCATGGAGGGCAGCACCCATGTCGGCAAGATCGTGCTGACGGTGTGATGGGTTGATGGGGCGAGGCCGAACAGGCCTCCCGTCGGGCTGCCCAGGTGGGAGCCACAGCCCCTCACCCGACCCTCTCCCCGCATGCGGGGAGAGGTGCTGCGGCGTCGCGCCTCATTGAACGACGGTCGCGCTTGGCATTCGGCGACGGATTGGGTCGCAACGTGGAAGTCCCCTCTCCCCGCATGCGGGGAGAGGGAAGGGTGAGGGGCCCTGAGATCTCCCCTTACGCCCCCTTCGGGACGGCGTAGGGGCTCTTGTCGCGGGCGAGGAAGCCGCCGAAGCCCGGCTCGCCGAGCACCTTGCCCTCCTCGACGATGGTCCGGCCGCGGGCGATCGTCATCACCGGATAGCCGGTGACCTGGAACCCTTCCCAGGGCGTGTAGTCCGAGCCGTGGTGGAGGATCTCCTGGCGGATCGTCTCCTTGCGGTTCGGGTCCCACAGGACGATGTCGGCGTCCGAGCCGACCGCGATCGTGCCCTTCTTCGGATAGAGCCCATAGAGCTTGGCGTGGTTGGTGGAGGTCAGCGCCACGAACTCGTTCATGGAGATGCGGCCCTTGGCGACGCCCTCCGACCAGAGGATCGGCATGCGCGTCTCCACGCCGGGAATGCCGTTCGGCACCCAGCGGAAGGAGGTGCGGCCCTTCTCGGCGAGCTTGCCCTTGGGGCTGTCGTAATAGAAGGGGCAGTGATCCGACGAGAAGGTCTGGAAGATGCCCTGCTGCAGGCCTTCCCAGATGGCGGCATGGCTGTCGCGGTCGCGCGGCGGCGGCGAGCAGACATATTTCGCGCCCGACATGTCCATGTTCAGGCCCTTCATGTCGTCCTCGACCAGCGTGATGTACTGGGGGCAAGTCTCGGCATAGACCTTGAGGCCGCGCTGGCGGGCCCAGCGGATCTGCTCCATGGCCTCGCGGCCGGAGACGTGGACGACCATCATCGGAACGTCGAGCAGTTCGGCATGACTGATGGCGCGGTGGGTCGCCTCGCGCTCGATGACCTGGGGCCGCGACGGGCCATGGTAGTAGGGCGCGGTCTTGCCGGCCGCCTCCAGCCGCTCGGTGAGGAAGCGGATGTTGTCGTAGCCCTCGCAGTGGACCATCACCAGCGCCTGCTCGCGGCGGGCGACCTCGAAGACCTCAAGGAGCTGGCGATCCGACAGTACGAGATCGTCATAGGTCATGAAGACCTTGAAGGAGGTGCAGCCATCGGCGAACAGGGCCGGCAGCTCCTGGTTCAGCACGGTCGGCGTCGGGTCCGAGACGACGAGGTGGAAGCCGTAGTCGATATAGGCCTTGCCCTCGGCCTTCTTGTGGTAGTCGGTGACGCAGGCGCGCAGCGACGTTCCCTTGATCTGCATGGCGAAGGGGATGACGGTGGTGTTGCCGCCAGCCGCCGCCGAGCGCGTGCCGCTTTCGAAGCCGTCGGCCATGACGATGTCCGGGCCCGAGGGCTGGTCGAGATGGACATGGCTGTCGATGCCGCCCGGCATGACGATGAGGCCCGAGGCATCGATCGTCCGCGCCGCTTCGGTGATGGACCCCGCCAGCAGGGCGACCTTGCCATCCTTGACGCCAATGTCGCACCGGATGGTGTCCGAGGCGGTGACGACGGTGCCACCGCGGATGGCGAGATCGAGATCGAGCATGTCGGCAAGTCCTGGAGAGCCGCGGGCCCGCGCCCGCCGTCGCGGACCCATGTCGCACAGCATTTTCACGCCACCGTCAAGGCCGGCGCGCCGCAAGAATCGCTGGCTGCACCGGCAAGGGCTAAGAGCTGGTTAACCTTTCTCCTTTATCAAGGAAATCGTTCAGTTCGCTGGACGCGAGTGGCTCCTGTCCACTCTGTTTGACGCCTCCCTGTATTTCACTTCAAGGCCGCCTTCGGGCGGCCTTTTTTTGTGCCTCGCGGGACGCGCCCCCTCGCCCGACCGGACGGTGGACAGGTCGCGGGCGCGGTGACGCGCGGCCTTGGCAGCGCCGCGATTTCGTCGTTCGATGGGCTCGCCTCGCCGCGCAGGGACCTGTCCCGAAGCGGCACAGGACGGGGTGGCACCCCGATTGCTCGACAGGGTTCGACCGTTGAACCACTGCCGTTTACCTTTCCTTAAGCATTCGCTTTACGGGTCGGGCAAACGGCGGCACACCAGAACCCCTGAGGGAGTAGTAGCGTGATGTCGCAAGAGAGCCTTTCGCCCGTCGCCGAGACCGCCGTGGCCTTCGGAACCCGGCTCGCCAGCTCCCAGGCCTTCAAGGACCTGTTCCGCGAGGGGATGTCGCTGGTCGAGGAGACCGCCGCCTATCTCGACGGTCCGGGTCGCAACGACAGCCGCAGCCTCGATCGCGGGCCGGCTCTCGCCTACGCCACGGAGAGCATGCGGCTGACCACCCGCCTGATGCAGCTCGCCTCCTGGCTTCTGCTGCAGCGTGCCGTCAACGAGGGCGAGCTCACCCAGGAACAGGCCGCGCAGGAGAAGTCGAAGGTTCGCCTCTCCTCGGTCGGTGCGCCGACCCCGCAGTCGACGCTGGACGAGCTGCCGGAGCAGCTCTCCGCCCTCATCGGCAAGGCCATGCGCCTGCAGGAGCGCATCGTCCACATGGACAAGCTGCTCTTCGCCGAGATCGCGCCGCCCACTGCCGCCAATGCCATTTCGAGCCAGATCGACCTGCTCGCCAACGCTTTCGGCGCCCGTCGCTGAGCCGGCTGGCGGCGCTGGATTTCGCCGCCACGCTTGCCTATAAGTCGCGCCGACTGACCAAGCCGGCGCGTTGGAGCGGCGCACGGAACGGCGCCCCGCCCGGCTGACCATCGCGAAGAGAGTCCCATGGCCGGGCATTCACAGTTCAAGAACATCATGCATCGCAAGGGCCGCCAGGACGCGATGCGGTCCAAGCTCTTCGGCAAGCTCGCCCGCGAGATCACGGTGGCGGCCAAGATGGGCCTGCCCGATCCCAACATGAACCCGCGCCTGCGCGCCGCCATCCTCGCGGCCCGCGCCGAGAACATGCCCAAGGACAATATCGAGCGCGCCATCAAGAAGGCGGCCGGCGGCGACACCGAGAACTACGAGGAGATCCGCTACGAGGGCTACGGCCCGGGCGGCGTTGCCGTCATTGTCGAGGCGCTCACCGACAACCGCAACCGCACGGCCTCGGAAGTGCGCTCCTACTTCACCAAGTCCGGCGGCAACCTCGCCGAGACCGGCGCGGTGTCCTTCATGTTCGATCGCGTCGGCACGATCGAGTTTGCCGCCGACAAGGCCTCCGCCGACGACATGCTCGAGGCGGCGATCGAGGCTGGCGCCGAGGACGTCGTCTCCTCAGAGGCGGGCCACGAGATCACCACCGCGTCCGATGCCCTCGCCGAGGTGGCGAAGGCCCTCGAGGCGAAGTTCGGCGAGCCGAAGAAGACGGCGCTCACCTGGAAGCCGCAGAACAATGTCGCCGTCGACGACGAGACCGGCGAGAAGCTGCTGCGCCTGATGGACAATCTCGACGAGAACGACGACGTGCAGAACGTCTATTCGAATTTCGAGCTGTCCGAGGCGCTCGTGGCGAAGATGGGCGGCTGAGGCCGCCCTCTAGCGCAGCACCCGGTCGAGCAGCGGCAGGCTGGTGATCGCGGCCGCCGCGATCACTCCGAACGCAACGGGCCGGAAGAAGCGCGGGTCGGTCTTGTCGAACAGGTATGAGCCGAGGCCGATGCCGACCGCATAGGGCAGGATCGTCCAGGCGGCGCCGCGGAACACCTCGGATGTGAAGATGCCGGCATAGGCGAGCAGGCTCATCGAGATTACCGAGGCCGGCACGAAGAAGGCGACCGAGGAGCCGCGTACCCCGGCATTGTGGCTGGGGCCGGCCAGCCAGAACAGCGACAGCACCATGCCGCCGAGGCTGGCGAGGCCCGAAATGATCCCCGACGTGACGCCGGTGGCGATGGTGGCGGGAAGGCCCGGCGAGCGCTCGATCCTTCCAACGGTGAGCAGGAGCGTCAGCACCAGCACGATCGACAGCGAGGTCACCCAGCGTACCGGCGAGGGGTCGACCGTCACCAGGAGATAGACGCCGAGCGGCAGGCCGACGACGTAGCCGACGAAGAGCGGTCCGATCTCGCCCCAGCGGGCATGGCGCCAGGTCGAGCGGATCATGGCGAGCTGCAGCACCGCATCGATGATCGACATGATGCCGATGGCGGTCTTCGGCCCCAGATAGGCGCCGGCCACCGGCATGAAGATCATGGCCGATCCAAATCCCGTATAGCCACGCACCGTCCCGGCGAAAAAGGCGGCGAGCATGACGGCGAGGGGCGGGGGAGCGCCGAGAGAGGCGAGGAGGTCCAAGGTGGAGCCTTTGCGGCGTGTGGTTCCCTCCCGCTTAAGGGCATTGGCCGCGGACGGGAATATCGGGCGGCGCGGGGCACGCCTGCACTTGGGCTAGATTGGCGCCATGACCGGCACGATTCGCATCATTGGCATCGACCCAGGCCTGCGCCGAACGGGGTGGGGCGTCATCGACGTGACCGGCAACCGCCTCGCCTTCGTCGCCTGCGGCACCGTCACCTCCGACGACAAGGCGGACCTCGCGACGCGGCTGGCGAGCCTCCACCGCGGCCTCACCGATGTGCTCGCCGCATGGTCGCCGGAGGAGGCGGCGGTGGAGCAGACCTTCGTCAACAAGGACGCGACCGCGACGCTGAAGCTCGGCCAGGCGCGCGGCATCGCCATGGTGGTGCCGGCGCTCGCCGGCATTCCCGTCGCCGAATACGAGCCCAACAAGGTCAAGAAGTCGGTGGTGGGCGCGGGCCATGCGGAGAAGAACCAGATCCACATGATGATCGGCATCCTCCTGCCCAAGGCCGATCCGAAGACCATGGACGCTGCGGATGCGCTGGCCATCGCGGTGACCCACGCCCATCACCGGACGGGCCCCGGGCGGCGGTGAGGGCCTTCTGCGTGGCGGGACTGCGCCGCCTCCAACCTCTCCCCGGTGGGGAGAGGTCGGCCGCAGGCCGGAAGAGGGGGCTGTTCGCTTCCGCGAAGGCTCCCCCTCTCCCGCCTCGCTTCGCTCATCGACCTCTCCCCGCCGGGGAGAGGTGATGCAGCGTCCTTGCACGCGCTCTTGCCGTGATGCGGTCTTCGGGCGTGGAATGTGGGGTGGGGGACGGCCGCATGATGACGTTCAAGACGATCCAGACACGCGCGGCCAAGCGCAAGGGCGGCGAGGCCGTGCTCGCCGGCCTGCTCCCCGCTGTCCCCGACAGGGCGGCGCTGGCCGCCATGACCGACGACCGGATCCTCGCCGAGATGACGAAGCGGGTCTTTTCCGCCGGCTTCGTCTGGAGCGTGATCGAGAAGAAATGGCCGGGCTTCGAGGAGGCCTTTCTCGGCTTCGCGCCGCAGGCGCTGACCTTCCAGCCCGACGAGTTCTGGCACGATCTGTCGCGCGACGGCCGGATCGTGAAGAACCCGCAGAAGATCAGGTCGGTGCGCGACAACGCCGCCTTCGTCCAGGCGATCGCACGAGAGCATGGCTCCTTCGGCCGCTTCCTGAGCGCATGGCCGGCGGAGGACCAGGTCGGCTTGCTGGAGCTCCTCGGCAAGCGCGGGGCCCGCCTCGGCGGCATGACGGGCCAGTACTTCCTGCGCTTCGTCGGCTGGGACGGCTTCGTCACCTCGCAGGACATGGTCGCGGCAATGCGCGATGCGGGCGTGGATGTCGCGGCGCAGCCGACCTCCAAGGGGGATATGAAGAAGATCCAGGCGCAGGTGAACGCCTGGGCCGTCGAAACTGGCCTGCCGCGGACCCATATCTCGCGCATCCTCGCCATGGCGGTCGGCGAGAACCATTCGCCGGAGGCGCTGCGCCGCATGACGGGCGAGGACTAGGGTTTGTGCAGGCGGCGTGCCGCTTCGGCATGGCCCCTCACCCTTCCCTCTCCCGGCAGGCGGGGAGAGGGGGACTTCGACGTCCCGCTTCATCGACAGCCCGAGTGCCACTCATGATCGCCGCCTATGAATCTCGCCGCTGTTGCCCCCTCTCCCCGCCTGCGGGGAGAGGGAAGGGTGAGGGGCAACAGGGCGGCCCCTGGTCCTCGGGAGGATGAGGAGCAAGTGGTTTGCCGAATCCGCTATAAGCGGCGTCTCGAAGCGGCGGACCCATCATGATCGGCAAGCTCAAGGGCACTATCGACAGCTACGGACCTGACTGGGTCGTCATCGACGTCCATGGCGTCGGCTATGTCGTCCATTGCTCGTCGCGGACCCTGCAATCCCTGCCCTCGGCGGGGGAGGCGGCGGTGCTCTCCATCGAGACCATGGTCCGCGAGGACATGATCCGGCTCTACGGCTTCGCCAACGATCTCGAGCGTGAGTGGTTTCGCCTCCTGCTGAACGTGCAGGGCGTCGGCGCCAAGGTGGCGCTGTCGGTGCTCTCCACCCTCAAGGCCTCCGACCTCGCCCATGCCATCGCCATGCGCGACAAGGCGGCGATCGGCCGGGCGAACGGCGTCGGTCCGAAGGTCGCCGAGCGCATCGTCACCGAGCTGAAGGACAAGGCGCCGGGCTTCACCGACATCGATCCGGCGCTGGCGAAGCTCGCCGGCGACGTCGACGAGAAGCGCGTCGCCGGCCCCGTGGCCGATGCCATCTCGGCGCTCGTCAATCTCGGCTATGGCCAGCCGCAGGCGGCCGCCGCCATCGCGGCCGCCGCCAAGAAGGCAGGCGATGAGGCGAACACGCAGACGCTCATCCGGCTCGGCCTCAAGGAGCTGTCGTCTTGACCGAGCCCCGCCGTCTCCTCGATGCCGAACGCCGCGACGACGATGCCGACACGCATCTGCGGCCGCAGCGGCTCGCCGAGTTCATCGGCCAGGCCCAGGCGCGGTCGAACCTCGAGGTCTTCATCTCCGCCGCCCGCACCCGCGGCGAGGCGCTGGACCACGTGCTGTTCGTCGGACCGCCGGGCCTCGGCAAGACGACGCTGGCGCAGATCCTCGCCAAGGAGCTCGGCGTTGGCTTTCGCGCCACATCCGGCCCGGTCATCGCCAAGGCCGGGGATCTCGCAGCACAGCTGACCAATCTCGAAGAGCGCGACGTGCTGTTCATCGACGAGATCCACCGCCTCAATCCGGCGGTGGAGGAGATCCTCTATCCGGCCATGGAGGACTTCCAGCTCGACCTCATCATCGGCGAGGGGCCGGCCGCCCGCTCGGTGAAGATCGACCTCGCCAAGTTCACCCTCGTCGGGGCGACCACCCGCGCCGGCCTGCTCACCACCCCGCTGCGCGACCGCTTCGGCATCCCCATCCGCCTGCAATTCTACACGGTTGAGGAACTGGAGCTGATCGTCACCCGTGGCGCCCGCGTCCTCGGCGTCGGCATGACGCCCGACGGGGCCAACGAGATCGCGCGTCGCGCGCGCGGCACGCCGCGCATCGCCGGCCGCCTGCTGCGCCGCGTGCGCGACTTCGCGATCTACCGGGATTCCGACACGGTGACGCGGCAGATCGCCGATGAGGCGCTGACGCGGCTCGAGGTGGATGATGCCGGGCTCGACGCCATGGACCGGCGCTATCTCAAGGCCATTGCGCTGAACTATGGCGGCGGGCCGGTGGGGATCGAGACCATGGCGGCCGCGCTCTCCGAGCCGCGCGACGCCATCGAGGAGATCATCGAGCCCTTCCTCATTCAGCAAGGCTTCCTGCAGCGCACGCCGCGCGGGCGTCTGCTGACCTCCCACGCCTTCCGCCATCTCGGCCTTGCCGAACCGCAGCGGGAAGGGGCGCAATTCATGCTGTTCAAGGGCGACGAGGAGGAGTGACCGCCGGCCTTTGCCGGCGGCCGTGATCCCGTCTTACTGGAACGCCTTGGTCATGGCGTCGGCCAGCGGCGCGTTGGGGTTGGCGCGGCAATAGGCGATGATCTTGGCGTCGTTCGGATCGGTCGGCGGCGGGGTGGCGCCGGACTGGCGCATCGCTGCCTGCATGTCGGCGAGGGCCTTCAGGTAGCCGGCGCAGGTGTCCGGGGTCTGGGCGAAGGCGGCGGAGGAAATGGCCACGGCGACAGCGGCGGCGAGAAGGGTCTTCATGGGATTCTCATGCAATGGGACCGCGCGGCTGCGCGGCGGGCGGACCCAACCATGCCGCCGGCGGCAAAGCGATGCCGCCGCTCCGCAGACCTTCCCTGCAAGGGAAACATGTCCGCCTCGCTTTCGACGCGTGGCCTCGCTAAGGCTGGCAGCCCGATCCACGACAAGGGACGAGCGGAATGACCGATGGCCAGGGCCTGGCCGGCCGCATTGACGGAGAGACCCATCTCCTGCCGGTGCGCGTCTATTACGAGGACACCGACTTCTCCGGCGTCGTCTATCACGCGAGCTACCTGCGCTTCATGGAGCGCGGCCGCACCGATTTCCTGCGCCTGCTCGGCGTCGCCCAGGGCGACCTGTTCGAGACGGCGAAGCAGGAGGCGGGCGCCGGCTTCTTCTTCGTCGTCCGCTCCATGGGCATCGAGTTCCTGCGGCCGGCCCGCATCGACGACGTGCTGACGGTCGAGACCCGCACCGAGGTGGTGAAGGGCGCGACGCTGAACCTTGCCCAGCGCGTGCTGCGGGGCGAGGAGGTGCTGGTCGAGGCGAGCGTGCGCGTCGCCTTCCTCGCCGGCGGCAAGCCGGTGCGCATTCCCGATGGGCTCAGGCGGGCCATGACGCCGAAGGCGTCGGACGCAATGTGACGTCGCCGAAGGGCGCCGACTGAGGAGGAACCCTTAGAGCCGGATGTTGGCGCTGCGGATGATCGGGCCCCACTTCTCCATCTCGGCCCGCACGAAGGCGGCGAACTCGTCCGGGGTATTGGGCCGGCTGGTGACCGAGAGGGAGGTCAGCCGGGCGCTGATGGCCGGATCGCTGATCGCCTCGTTCAGGGCGCTGCTGAGCCGCGCCACGACGGCATCCGGCGTGCCGGCCGGCACGAAGACCCCGTTCCATTCCAGCGCCTGATAGCCGGCAAGCGTGTCGGCGACAGCCGGCAGGCCGGGCATGACCTCGACGGGCGTGGTGGCCGTATGGGCGACGGCGCGCAGCAGGCCGCCGCGGATGTGCTCGATGGACGAGGACAGGTTCGAGAAGAAATACTTGATCTGGCCGGCCACGAGGTCGTTCAGGGCCGGTCCGCCGCCCCGATAGGGCACGTGGGTGATGTCGACCCCCGCCATGCTCTTGAACAGCTCCAGCGCCAGGTGCTGCGCCGAGCCGTTGCCGGAGGAGGCCCAGTCGATCTTGCCCGGTGCGCGCTTCGCCGCGGCGATGATCTCAGCGACCGTCTTTTCCGCCACGCTCGGATGGACCACCAGCACGTTCGGCACGACGGCGGCGAGGAAGACCGGCCGGAAGGCCTTGACCGTGTCATAGGGCAGGCGCGGGAAGAGCGTCGGATTGGAGGCGTGGGCGCTGGCGTCGAAGAGGATCGTGTAGCCGTCGGCTTCGGCCGTGGCCACGGCATTGGCGCCGATCGTGCCGCCGGCGCCGCCGCGGTTCTCGATGACGAAGCTGCCGCCGGTCAGGCTTGCCAGCTTCTGGAAGAGGATGCGGCCGACCGTGTCGGCGCCGCCGCCGGCCGAATAGGGCACGACGACCCGCACGGGGCGGGCGGGCCAGGCCTGGGCGCGTGCGACGCCGGGGGCGATCACCGGTGCGGCGAGTGCGGCAAGGCCGCCGGCCAGCGCCGTGCGGCGGTCGATCGGGGCGGGGGTCCGTCCGGTCATGGGCGTGATCCTCAGCGGATGTCGATGGAATAGGAAAAGCGCTCCGCCGGCCCGTAGGAGCGGCGGAATTCCAGCGGCGCCTGGTCGAAGCCGAAGGCGACGCGGTCGATGATGGCGGTGGGCACGCCCGCGTCGATGCCGAGCGCCGCTGCGGCGGCGGCCGGCGGCATGCCGAAGCGGATGGTCTCGCGGGCGGAGGCGACGACCTTGCCGCAGGCCGTCTCGTAGAGCGGGTAGAGCAGGTCGCCGAATTCGGCGAAGGGCAGGTCCATGAGGAGCGCGAAGGGATCGCGCGGCAGGTGGACCTCCTCGAAGAGGAGCGGCGCGCCGTCGACCAGGCGCAGTCGCGTCAGGGCGATGATGGGTGCGCCGTCGGCGACGCCGAGATGCTCGGCGACCTCGGCACTGGCGGGCAGGACCTGGCGCGACAGGATACGCGAGACCGGCCGCATCGGCCGGCCCTTGGCATCGGTCATGCGGAAGAAGCGGGCCAGCGCATTGCCGAAACTACCGCGCCGCACGAAGGTGCCGCGCCCCTGCCGGCGCTCCAGCATGCCTTCCGCCACGAGCACGGCGAGGGCCTTGCGCACGGTGCCGACGGCAACCTCATGGGTGGCCGCGAGGCTGTCCTCGGGCGGGATGGCCTCGCCCGGACGCCAGCGGCCGTCAGCAACGGCCGCCGCGAACAGGTCGCGCAGCTGCTGGTAGCGTGGCAGCCGGTCATCGAGCGTTGGCGGAAGGGCAGTTGTCATGGAGATCTCTATTCCTATACAGGATTAGAGCAATGAGGAGCGGCGCGCAAGCATGACCACCATCGACACCCACGCCCATGTCTTCCTGCGTGGCCTCCCGGCGATCCCCACCGCCCGCTACGTGCCGGACTACGACGCGCCGCTCGCCGCCTATCTCGCCTTCCTCGACGGGATCGGCGCCGAGAAGGGCGTGCTGGTGCAGCCCTCCTTCCTTGGCAGCGACAACAGTTTTCTTCTCGCGGCGCTGGCGGCGGCCAAAGGGCGTCTTGCCGGGGTCGCGGTGGTCGAGGAGCGCATCACGCCCGAGGCGGCGGAGGCCCTGGCGGCGGCCGGCATCCGGGGCCTGCGCTACAATCTCGTGGGACGCTCGCCGGAGGTCCTCGCCTCGGCCGATGCGAGGGCCATGCTCGCCATGGCCGCGCCGCTCGGCTGGCATGTCGAGCTCCATGCCGATGCTCCCGACCTCGCCGCCGCGCTGCCGTACCTTCGCGGCTTCGACGGGGTGATCGTCATCGACCATTTCGGCCGGCCGGGTCCGGACGATGCCGCGCTCGTCACGGGATGGGCGGCGGACCCGCGCATCCACATGAAGCTGTCGGCGCCCTATCGCGTGCGCCATCCCGACATCCGTGGCCTCGCCGGCCGGATTGTCGAGGCCTATGGCGCGGAGCGGCTGATGTGGGGCAGCGACTGGCCCTGGACCCAGCATGAGGCGGTGGCGAAGGCGGCGGAACTGCTGCCGGAGGCGCTGGGGCTGGACGGGGCGACGATTGCGGCGATGGAGGCGACGGCGCGGCGGGTGTTCTTTGGCGCCGGCTGACGGGTTATCCGCTGCCCTGAGCGCGTCCTGCGCATCCCAGGAGGGTAGAGGGTTTCAGGCAAGTTGCCGCGTAATCTGACCGGCATGTCTCTTCAAGAAAGCGCGAAGGCGTTCGTGATAGTCGGGAACGACCGCGTGCTTGACCGAGGGGCGCTCAGCCAGCGCCTGCCGCCATGCGAGGGTCTTCGGCAAACCGTCGAATGTCCCGAGGTCCGCGATCTGATCGAATACGTCGAAGTAGCGGAAGACCGGCGCGAACACCGCGTCGACGATCGTGAAGCCGTGGCCGGAGAAGTAGGGCCCCTCGCTTAGCTCCGCCTCGATGCGCGCGAATTTGTCCTTCAGGATCGCGAGCTTTTGTTCAAAAGCGACAGGGTCCTTGGTGGTTTCGACGACCCAAATGTCGGCAAGGATCGAAGATCCGAACTCCATCCATGCCCGATGTCGCGCCTTGCGCAACGGATTGGCTGGGTGAAGGGCCGGTTGGTGGGTTTCCTCCAGATACTCGACGATGACGGAGCTCTCGAACAACACCTCGTCGCCGACCTTCAGGAGAGGCACTTTCCCGAGCGGGGATATCGCCTTGAACCAGTCGGGCTTGTTCGAAAGATCCACATCGATGCGCTCGAAGGGAATGCCCTTCTCGGCCAGCACGATCGCCGCGCGTTGGACATAGGGGCAGAGATCAAACGACACGAGGGTCAGTGGCTGAACCATGGTGACATCTCCATGCATATGCATTGAGATAAATGCAGATGCATTCTTTTGTCAATCTTGATGCATCTGCATCCAATGTTT
Organism: Phreatobacter oligotrophus; assembly: GCF_003046185.1. Classification (NCBI taxonomy): domain Bacteria; kingdom Pseudomonadati; phylum Pseudomonadota; class Alphaproteobacteria; order Hyphomicrobiales; family Phreatobacteraceae; genus Phreatobacter; species Phreatobacter oligotrophus. The sequence goes on along the minus strand of NZ_PZZL01000005.1, from coordinate 59,445 downwards.
AAGGTTCTTGGATGAGCGCCAACCCGTCGGACAGCCACATCCTCGCCTGGGCGCGCCTCATGAAGGCGTCACAGCTGGTGCTTGGCGCGGTCGAAGCGGAGTTGAAGGCGGCCGGGTTCCCGCCACTCGCCTGGTACGACGTCCTGCTCGAGCTCAACCGCGAAGAACGCGGAAGATTGCGCCCGGTCGAGATCGAAGGTCGTCTGTTGATCGCCCAGCACAACGTCTCCAGGCTGATCGATCGGCTGGAGAAGGCGGGCTACGTTGCACGACAACGCTGTCAGGACGACGGTCGTGGCCAGGTGATATCGATTACGGACGAGGGCAGGGCGCTGCTGAAGACCATGTGGCCGTGCTATCGGCAGGCGATCCAAACCCACGTGGCGGCTAAGCTCACCGAGATGGATGCGCGCGATCTTGCGGACCTGCTGTCGAACTTGATCGACGGCTAGGATGTTGGATACCGGGCGTGTTTCCGTGGTTCCCCATCACCAGCCCTTGTTCCGCCACGCCCGCACGCCATGATGGTGCAGTGCCGAAGATAACCTGACCTTAACCTTACCGATGGCTTGGTAGGTCTCCACGCGGAAGCACGGTCCGCGCCACGGTCAAGACACATTCGGGGGCCATTTCGCCCTCAAAGGCGTCATCAGCGGGCGAAATTCACGCTTTAAACCGCTGGAACGTCGTGTCGATCAGGGCGGGGAGCGTTCGCGCGACCACCAAGCCGGACCCGTCGCGAGAAGGATATTGCCATGAACCCCGCCGATGCAGCCGCGGCCGTCTCCCACGACGTTTCGCTCTGGGGCCTCTTCTGGGCCGCCCATTGGGTCGTCAAGGGCGTGATGCTCGGCCTCGTCTCGGCCTCGATCTGGGTCTGGGCGATCATCGTCGAGAAGATCATCGTCTATCGCCGCACCAAGACGCAGATGGACCGCTTCGAGCAGGTCTTCTGGTCCGGGCAGAGCCTCGAGGAGCTCTACCGCTCGCTGGCCCAGCGGCCGACGACTGCCATGGCCGCGCTCTTCGTCGCCGCCATGCGCGAATGGAAGCGCAGCCATGAAACGGCCTCGCGGTCCTTCGCCGGACTGCAGCAGCGCCTCGACCGCGTCATGAACGTCACGATCCAGCGCGAGGTCGAGCGGCTCGAATCCCGTCTGATGGTGCTCGCCACCGTCGCCTCGGCCGGTCCCTTCATCGGCCTGTTCGGCACGGTCTGGGGCATCATGACCTCGTTCCAGGCCATCGCCGTGTCGAAGAACACCTCGCTCGCGGTCGTCGCCCCCGGCATCGCCGAGGCGCTGTTCGCCACCGCCATCGGCCTCGTCGCCGCCATTCCGGCCACTATCGCCTACAACAAGCTCGCCGGCGAGGTGAACAAGATCGCCAGCCGCCTCGAGGGCTTCGCCGACGAATTCTCCGCCATCCTGTCGCGCCAGATCGACCAGCAGGCCGGCGGCTACGACCAGCGCGCCGCGTAAGGAGCATCGATCATGGGTGCTTCACTCGCAGGAGGCGGGGGCGGTCGCGGCAGTGGACGCCGCAAGCGCCGGTCACACGTCATGAACGAGATCAACATCACGCCCTTCGTGGACGTGATGCTGGTGCTCCTCATCATCTTCATGGTCGCCGCGCCGCTGATGACCGTCTCGGTGCCGATCGACCTGCCGCAGGCCTCGGCCCGCGCCATCCAGCAGGACAAGCCGCCGATCACCGTCTCGGTCCGCCAGAACGGCGAGATCTATGTCGGCGACAACAAGGTCGAGGCGGCCGCCCTCGTCGAGCGTGTCCGCGCCACCGCGACCAACGGCGCCGAGGAGCGCATCTTCGTGCGCGGCGACGCCGCCGCCAACTATCAGGCGATCATGGACGTGCTGTCGCAGCTCAAGGGCGGCGGCTTCACCAAGGTGGCGCTGGTCGCCACCGAGCGTGCGTCGCGCTGAGGAGACCGGATTGGCGCTTCACCCCCAGAAGGTCGGCTACGGGATCTCGGTCGGCGGGCACGTGTTGCTCGTCGTCGCCGGGCTCGTGGGCTTTCTGACGTCGCCCACCAAGGTCGACGAGGGCGAGAGCGTGCCGGTGGAGATCGTCTCCGACGAGCCGGCCCAGTCCACCCGCGGCGACCGCCGCGGCGAGCAGACGCCGACGCCGCAGCGCGTCGTCGACCGGCAGGCTCCGGAAGAACGCCAGACCCAGGACCCGGCGACGCTGCCGGTCGCCCGCGAGCGCGTCCAGAACACCGAACTGCCGCCGCCCCCGCCGCCGCGCCCGGCTCAGGCCGATCCTCGCCCGCCGGAGCCGACGCCGCCCGTCCGCCAGGCCCAGGCCGCCCCGCCGCCGCCTCCCGTGCCGGTGCCGCAGCCCGCGCCGCGGCCGACGCCTGCGGCCGTCGCCGCGCAGGAGCGTGAGGACCAGGCCGCCAAGGAGGCCGAGCTCCTCGCCCAGCAGAAGCGCGAGGAAGAGCGCCGCCAGCAGGAGCAGCAGCGCCAGGCCGAGGCGCGCCGCCAGCAGGAGATCCGCGAGCGCCAGCAGCGTGAGGCGCGCGAGCGGCAGGAGCGCCAGGAACGCGAGCAGCGCGAGGCCCGGGAGCGGCAGGAGCGTGAACAGCGCGAGCGCCAGGCCCGTGAGCAGCGCGAGCGCCAGCAGCGCGAGGCCCGCGAGCGCGCCGAGCGGCAGCGCCAGGAGCAGGCCGACGCCCGCCGCTTCGATCCCAATTCCATCGCCGCCCGGCTTGCCTCGAGCTCGGCGCAGGAGAACGACCGCCGGCAGGCCTCCCGCACCGAGGCGACGGGCGCGACGGCGCCCGCCCGCACCGCCTCGCTCGGCACGGCGACGGGCGCGGCCTCGCGCATCACCGGCCGCGAGATCGACGCCATCCGCGCCTGGGCTGAGCGCTGCTGGGAAATCCCGATCGCGGCGCGCGAGGGCAACAGCCCGGCGGTGCGCTTGCGCGTCTCCTTCAACCGCGACGGAACCGTGACGGCCCGTCCGGAGATCCAGAATCCACGTGGGGATCCGGCCTTCCAGATCCTCGCCAATTCCGCCGTTCGCGCGGTGATGCGGTGCTCGCAGGAGGGTGGCGTCCGCCTCCCGCCCGAGCGCTACGACACCTGGCGCGAAGTCGTCCTCAACTTCGACCCCAAGGAAATGATGCGCTGACGGACCGGCGCCCGGCCCCTGTCACACCCTCGACGCGAGCCGCGTGCAGCGCCATCTGAAAGCCCGAAGAGACCCGCCATGACCCTGCACCTCACACGCCGCACTGTCCTGTCTGCCGGCTCCGCCATCGCCAGCACGACCCTGTTCTCGCCCTGGTCCATGGCCCAGGGCGCGCCGCCGGTCATCGACATCCGCCGCGGCCAGGTGCAGCCCTTCCCGATCGTCGTGCCGAACCTCGGCGGCGACGGCGATCTCGGCCGCAACATGTCGGGCGTCATCGAGAACAACCTGCGCCGGTCCGGCTTCTTCCGCATCATCGACCGCCAGGCCTATGGCAATGCGACCCTCGATCCGGATGCGCCGCCGAATTTCGCCCAGTTCCGCCAGCTCGGCGCCGCCGGCATCGTCACCGGGCGCGCCGGCCGCGGCCCCGACGGCCGCTCGCGCGTCGAGTTCCGCCTCTGGGACGTCGCCCAGGGCAACCAGCTCCACGGCCAGCAGTTCGCCACCCAGGAGCAGAACTGGCGGCGCATCGCCCATCTCGTCTCGGACCAGATCTTCGAGCGGGTGACCGGCGAGAAGGGCCATTTCGACACCCGCATCGTCTTCGTCGACGAGACCGGCCCCAAGGATCGCCGCCAGAAGCGCCTCGCCATCATGGACCAGGACGGCGCCAATGTGCGCTACCTGACCCGCGGCGGCGACCTCGTCCTGACCCCGCGCTTCTCGCCGTCGAGCCAGGACATCACCTACATGGCCTATACGGGCGGCGAGCCCCGGGTCTACCTGCTCAACATCGAGAACGGCCAGCGCGAGCAGGTCGGCAATTTCCCCGGCATGACCTTCTCGCCGCGCTTCTCGCCGGACGGCCAGCGCATCGTCCTGTCGCTGCAGCAGGGTGGCGGCGCCTCGCTCTATTCGCTCGACCTGCGCTCGCGCGCGGCGGTGCGCCTCACCGACGGCTCGGCCATCGACACCTCGCCCTCCTATTCGCCGGACGGGCGCCAGATCGTCTTCGAGAGCGATCGCGGCGGCGGCCAGCAGCTCTATGTGATGAGCGCCGGCGGCGGTGCCGCGAACCGCATCTCCTTCGGCGAGGGCCGCTATTCGACGCCGGTCTGGTCGCCGCGCGGCGACTTCATCGCCTTCACCCGCCAGGGCGGCGGCCAGTTCGCCATCGGCGTCATCAAGCCGGATGGCACGGGCGAGCGCATCATCACCTCGGGCTTCCACAACGAGGGCCCGACCTTCGCGCCGAACGGCCTGTTCGTGATGTTCTTCCGCGACCAGGGCGGCGGGCCGAAGCTGTTCCAGGCCGACATCTTCGCGCGCTCGGAAAACCCGGTGCCGACGCCGAGCTTCGCCTCCGACCCGGCCTGGAGCCCGACGCTGCGCTGAGGCTTCAGCGCAGCCGCGGCGGAAAGCGGAAGACCGGCGTCCCCAGCCACGGATGGGGGCTGAGCAGGCCCGTGCAGGCCTGATCGAGTGTCGCGAGCATTCCGTGGGCGCGCTGGCGGTTCTCGTCATAGGGGCCGAGTTCGCGCAAGAGCCGCAGGGCCTGGCCGTGCCGCCCCATGGCATGGAGCAGTTCCGCCTCGATGCCGCGATAGCTGTCGGGCGCCGGCTCGCCCGCCCTGATGGCCTCGGCCGCATTGCGCCAGCCGGCCCAGTCGAACCCCGGTGACAGGAGCTGCGGCCGCGCGGGGGCCTCGCCCTCGCGGCGCGCGAAGGCGAGCAGGGCGCGCCGGGCCAGCGACCGTTCAAGCGTTTCCAGCGCCGAGCCCGACGTCCACATGTCCGGCTGGCGCCGGACCCCGCCATAGACGGCGCGGGCCTGGTCGAGGCCGAGCACGGCCACGCTGCGCTCAAGGATCATTGCGCGTAGCCCATCGACATCGGCGGCCGACTGGCGTCCGGCGCGGATCGCCGCGAGCAGGGGCTCTGCCACCTCGCCGGCGAGGCGCAGGTCGCCGGACTGGTTGATGGCATTGGCGAGCATCAGCGTCGCCGGGGCGATCTGCGCCAGCGCCAGGGCCCGGTCGAGATCGGCAGAACCGGGCTGGCGGCTTGCTTCCAGGCGGTCGGCGGCGGCGGCCAGGTCTGCCGGAAGCGCGGCGCGGGGCGGCGGCGCCCGTCCGGGAACGAGGCGGCCGAACCAGATTGGCGCGAAGAGGGCCGCAAGCTCTGCCTCGCCTGTGGGGGCCTGTGGTCCGCGCCGGATGTGGGCGAGCCAGGGCGAGAGGTCGGCGCGGCTCGCAAGCAGGGTCCCGGCGAGGTCGCGCAGGCCGCTCGCCTCGGCAAGGGCCGCGAGGCGCAACTTCTCGAGGTCATCGACATCATCGAGGGCGCGGGCAAGCGCGGTCTCCTCGGAGGCGGTGCCGCCGGGCGCCGTGGCGCGGGCGGCGATGTCGGCGAAGACCCGTGGCCATTCGCCGTCGAGGATCAGCGCCCGCTGGACCGAGGAGGAGCGCGCCGCCGCGCTCAGCGCGGCGTCACCGCTGGCCAGGGCGGAGAGGCGGCGGTCCGGCGGCAGCAGGACGAGCCGCAACTCCTCGATTCGCTCGGGCGGGCGTTGCCGCGCCGCGAGCCTTTCCACCAGCGAGAGGGCGGCGGCGGGCGGGAGCTCGCCATAGCGGACCAGCAAGTAGGCAGCCTCGGCGCCATAGCGATCGCGCCAGAAACGGTGCGCGTTCTGCGGGTCAACGAGCAGATAATCGGCGGCCGTCACCACGTCGGCGCTCTGGGCGCAGCTGCGCGGATCGGCAAGCGCCGCGGTTGCCGGAAGCAGGGCACCGGCGAGCAGCGCTTGGGCGAGGCGGAGGAAGCGACGCATCGGGGATCTCTGGGCAGCGTCGGCGCAAGGGTAGGGCGGCTGCCGGCCCGCAATCAAGGCCTGGCGCAGGCCAGCCCCGCGTGCAGGCTGTAGCGAAGCCTGCATATGCAGATAATGTGGAGCCATGAGCGACCCGTCGCCGTCCTTTCCCTGTATCTGCGCCCGCCTGAGGCGGACGACGCGGCGCGTGTCGCAGATCTACGACCGGCACCTCGAACCCCATGGCCTCACCATCAGCCAGTTCGGGGTAATGGCGCAGGTGAGGGTGGGGGATGCACCCTCCATCGGCCAGCTGGCCGAGCGGATGGTCATGGATCCGACGACCCTCACCCGCGCGCTGCGGCCGCTGGAGCGGCGCGGCCTGCTCGCCCTGACGCCTGATCCTGCCGACCGGCGCACCCGCCGCCTGACCCTGACGGAGGAGGGCCGCGCCCTGCTGCGGCGCGCCCGCGCCGGATGGGAGGCCGCGCAGGCGGAAATGCGCGCGGCGCTCGGCGATGAGGCGAGCCTTGCCCTCGTCGCCCAGCTCGACGGCTCGCTCGCCCGGCTCGGCCCCGTTGCGGCGGCCGCGCCATGACCCCCGATAGATCGACGCTGCGGAGCCCGACCCGATGACCGCCCCCGCTGCCGCCGCGCCCCGCGCCAATCCCATCCTCGTCGCGCCGATCCTGCCGACGATCCTCCGGCTATCGACCCCGAATCTCATGGCGATGGTGGCGACCGCGGCCGTCGCCATCGCCGAGACGGCCTATGTCGGGCTTCTCGGCACGGCCTCGCTCGCCGGCATGGCGCTCGTCTTCCCCGTCGTGATGCTCCAGCAGATGATGTCGGCAGGGGCCATGGGCGGCGGTGTCTCATCCGCGGTCAGCCGGGCGCTCGGCGCCGGCGACATCGAGAGGGCCCGCTCGCTCGCCTTCCACACCGTGCTGATCGCGCTTGCCGGCGGCATCGGCATGAGCGTCTTGTTCATCGGCGTCGGCCCGGCGCTCTATGCGCTGCTCGGTGGGCGCGGTGCGGCGCTGGCGGAGGCGCTGACCTATTCCAACGCCGTCTTCGTCGGCGCGCTCGCCATCTGGCTGTGCAACCTCCTCGCCTCGGTGGTGCGCGGCATGGGCAACATGGTCGTGCCCTCGGCGATCCTGCTGGCGGTCGCCGGCCTGCAGGTGGTGATCGGCGGTGGCCTTGGCCTCGGCTTCGGGCCGATCCCGCGGTTCGGCATGGCCGGCGTCGCGGCCGGGCAGGTCATCGCCTATGGCCTCGGCGCGCTGGCGCTGCTCGCCTGGCTGCGCTCCGGGCGCGGCCGGTTCGTCCTGCCGCTGGTCGGCCTGACGCCGCGCTGGGACCATGCGAGCGACATCCTCAAGGTCGGCACCATCGCCATGATCTCGTCGCTGCAATCGGTGCTGACCGTGCTGATCCTGACCCGGCTCGTCGCCCGCTTCGGCGATGCGGCGCTGGCCGGCTACGGCATCGGTTCGCGGCTCGAATTCCTGCTCATCCCCGTCACCTTCGCCGTCGGCGTGTCGCTGGTGCCGATGGTCGGCATGGCGATCGGCGCGGGCAATGCCGCCCGCGCCCGCCGCGCCGCCTGGACCGGCGGGGCCATGGCCTTCCTCGTCACCGGCGGCGTCGGTGTCGCGGGCTGGCTGTTCCCCGAGGTCTGGGCCCGCCTGTTCACCAGCGATCCCGCGGTCATCGCCGCCACCGCCGCCTATCTCACCTGGGCCGGGCCCTGCTTCGGCTTCTTCGGCCTCGGCCTCTGCCTCTATTTCGCGGCGCAGGGTGCGGGCCGGGTGATCGGCCCGGTGCTGGCCGGCACGGCGCGGCTCGTCGTCATCGCGCTCGGCGGCTGGGCGCTGGTTGCCACCGACCAGCAGCCCTGGGCCATGTTCGCCCTCGTCGGCTTCGCCATGGTCATTTACGGCGCCGGATCGGTCCTTGCCCTGTGGGTGACGCCCTGGGGACGCCGGCCTGCGTGACATTTCCGCAACGGTCGCGGCGAAGGGTGCGGCACCGGGCCAGCTTCTCCCCATGGCCACCCGCTTGCCACAGTCTCGTCACGCTCCGCCGCGATGCGGGGGTGGTGTCGCAGTGCGTCACGCGCCGACACGACGAATTCCCGGGCTTCCATTAACCGATGGTTGACCATTCCGGCGATTGGCGGGGCAGCGAGGTTTTAACGCCTCACCGTCCGGGCGATCGCAAAAAGAACAGATCATTCAGGACGATAACCACCTGGATGTGACGCATCGGACCGCTGTCGGTGAAGGCTGCGGGCCCGGACCGGCCCTTCCGCGGAAGGTTCGATTAACCGACCTCCTGTTAGAGGTGCCGTCACATTTTCAGGTCAAGGAGACCATCATGCTGACCATGGCTCTGGGCCGCAATCTGAAGTTTGCTGCCATCATGGCGTTCGGGCTGGTGCTCGGCGCCTGCGCCCAAAACCCCACCAACCAGGCCGGTGCCGGCGGCGCCGGTGCGGCGACCCCGGGCAGCGCCCAGGACTTCATCGTCAATGTCGGCGACCGCGTCTTCTTCGAGACCGATTCCTCCGAGCTGACCCCCCAGGCTCGCGCCACGCTCGACAAGCAGTCGGTCTGGCTGAACCAGTACAACCGCTATTCCTTCACGGTCGAGGGCCATGCCGACGAGCGCGGCACGCGCGAGTACAACATCGCGCTTGGCGCCCGCCGCGCCCAGACGGTGCGTGACTATCTCGCCGCCCGCGGTGTCTCGGCTGCCCGCATGCGCACCATCTCCTACGGCAAGGAGCGCCCGGTCGCGGTCTGCAACGACATCTCCTGCTGGTCGCAGAACCGCCGCACGGTCACCGTGCTCTCCGGTGGCGCCGGCTCCTGATCCCGTCTTCACGGCATCAGCCAACGGCGCCCGGACCCACCGGGCGCCGTTTTCGCTTGAAATGGGCCGAAATCTCGCCCAATTCCCCGCATGAATTTCCTCTGCTCGGGCTGAAGGACGACAGATGATGACCGGACGGGTGGCCAAGGCCTGGTTCCGTTTCGACATGGCAGTGATGGTGGGTGGCACGGCGCTGCTCGCCCTCTGGCTTGCGGTGGCGCCGGTGCGCGCGCAGAGCGCCGCCGACCTCATGGACCGCATCCAGCGGCTGGAGGCGCAGGTGCGCTCGCTCAACGGCCAGCTGGAACAGTCGCAGTTCCGCGTCCGCCAGATGGAGGACCAGCAGCGCCGCATGCAGGCCGACATCGAGTTCCGCCTCAACGAGCTCGAGAATGCCCGCGGTGGCGCCCGCCGGCCGCAGCAGCCGCCCGCCGGCCAGCCGCCCCAGCAGCCGCAGCAACAGGGCCAGCCGCCGCAGCGACGCTCCGACGCCTTCGATCCCTCCGAGCAGCAGGCCGCCCCCGGCGCGCCCCGCGACCTCGGCACCCTTCCGCCCGGCTCCAATGCCGCGCCGCCCCGGACGGCTGCGGCCGGTGGCGCCGGCGGTGCGCAGCCGCTCGACCTTGGCCAGCTTGCCGGGCGCGCCGCTGCCGATCCCTCGCTGGACCCCGCCGAGCCGCGCTCGGCGATCCCGGGCGCGGTGGCCTCCACCGGCAGCACGGGGACCCAGCCGATCATCGCTTCCTCGCCGCGCGACGAGTACAACGCCGCCGTCGCCTTCATCTCCCGCCGCGACTACGAGCAGGCGGAGATCGCCCTGCGCGCCTTCCTGCAGAACCATCCGCGCGACCGTCTGGTGGGTGACGCCACCCACCAGCTCGGCGAGACCATGTACCAGCGCCGCCAGTATCGCGAGGCGGCCGAGCAGTTCCTGAAGGTCTCGACCGACTTTCCCCGCGCCAGCCGCGCGCCGTCGAGCCTGCTGCGCCTCGGCCAGTCCCTGAATGCCCTCGGCGAGCGCGAAGCCGCTTGCGCCGCCTATGCCGAATTCAATCGCAAGTTCCCCAATGCCGCCCCCGCGACCAAGACGGCGGTGGTGAGCGAGCAGCGCCGTGCCAGCTGCTGAGCCGGTGGCCGAGGCCCCGCTCGACGACGACGAGATCCAAGACCTCCTCGCATCCTTCCACGGCCATTCCGCGCTCGTCCTCGCGGTGTCCGGCGGTCCCGATTCGCTCGGCTTGATGGTGGCTGCCGCCCGCTGGCGCGCCCTGGCCGGCGAGGGGCCTGCCCTGCATGTGGCCAGCGTCGACCATGGCCTGAGGCCCGAGGCTGCGGGCGAATGCGCCATGGTGGTGGAGGCAGCCCGCCGCCTTGGGCTTCCCGCGACCATCCTCGCCTGGGAAGGCGACAAGCCGGCGTCCGGCCTGCAGGAAGCCGCGCGGGACGCCCGCCTCGCGCTGCTCGTGGCCCATGCCCGTGCGGTCGGCGCGACGGGAATCGTCCTCGCCCATCATCGCGAGGACCAGGCCGAGACCGTGTTCATGCGGCTGTTGCGCGGCTCCGGCCCGCTCGGCCTCAAGGGCATGGCGTCAACGTCCGAGCGGGACGGGCTCGCGCTGCTGCGCCCCTTCCTCTTCGTGCCGAAGGCGCGGCTCGCGGCAACGGCGCGCGTCGCCGGGCTTTCCCCGGTCCACGATCCGTCGAACGACGACCCGCGCTTCACCCGCGTCCGCATCCGCCGGATCCTCCGCGACCTCGAAGGGGAGGGGCTCGATGCCGAAAGGCTCGCCATCCTCGCCGGCCGCATGCAGATGCTCGACGCCGCGGGCGCGCACCACGCCGCGCGGCTCGCCGAGGCGACGACGGTGCCCGCGGGCACCCAGGGCGCTGAGGCCTATGACGGCACGACCTGGCTGGAGGCGCCCTTCACCGACGTGCTGCGCCTCCTCGCCGATGCCATAGCCCGCCTCGGCGACCCGGATGTCGATGCGCGGCTCGAGGCGCTGGAAGGGCTCACCGGCGAGGTGCTGATGGCGATTGCCGGCGGCGAGGCGCTCCGGCGCAACCTGCAGGGGGCGCTGGTTTCGGTCTCGCCGCAGGGGCGCGTCATCGTGGCACGTGAGCCGGCCCGCCGCTCCGCCCGTAATTGATGGTAGGAAACGGTTGACCGCCTCGCGGATTTGCATCGCAAACGCGTGAAAGGTCGGAAGGCTGCTCCTTGGCAAGTCCCCGGCGGGCTCCTACATTGGACGGGTACGGGTAATGCCGCATGACGCATCGGGCATGAGCACGGATAGCGCGCCGCTTCGGCGCCGCGTCCGCGGTGAGACCCTGGGGATGGACACGCGATGAACTCCAATTTCCGCAACCTGGCCCTGTGGGTGATCATCGTCCTCCTGCTGCTGGCCTTGTTCACGCTCTTCCAGAGCCCGCAGCAGCGGGCCGGGTCCTCGGACCTGCCCTTCTCGCAATTCCTCACCGAGGCCGATGGCGGTCGCGTCCGCGACGTGACCATCCAGGGTCCCGAGCTGACCGGCCACTTCACCGATGGCCGCACCTTCCAGACCTATGCACCGCCCTTCCCGGGCCTCACGCAGCGCCTCGTCGACAAGGGCGTGCAGGTCCAGGCCCGCGCGCCGGGCGAGCAGGTTCCGTGGTTCGTGGCGCTCCTCGCCCAGTGGTTCCCGGTCCTCCTCTTGATCGGCCTGTGGATCTTCATGTCGCGCCAGATCCAGGGCGCCGGCGGCAAGGCCATGGGCTTCGGCAAGTCCAAGGCGAAGCTGCTCACCGAGGCCCATGGCCGCGTCACCTTCGAGGACGTTGCCGGCATCGACGAGGCCAAGCAGGACCTGCAGGAGATCGTCGAGTTCCTGCGCGACCCGCAGAAGTTCCAGCGCCTCGGCGGCCGCATCCCGCGCGGCGTGCTCCTCGTCGGCCCGCCTGGCACGGGTAAGACCCTCACCGCCAAGGCGGTTGCGGGCGAGGCCAACGTGCCCTTCTTCACCATTTCCGGCTCGGACTTCGTCGAGATGTTCGTCGGCGTCGGCGCCAGCCGCGTCCGCGACATGTTCGAGCAGGCCAAGAAGAACGCGCCCTGCATCATCTTCATCGACGAAATCGACGCCGTCGGCCGCCATCGCGGCGCCGGCCTCGGCGGCGGCAATGACGAGCGCGAGCAGACGCTGAACCAGCTCCTCGTCGAGATGGACGGCTTCGAGCCCAACGAGGGCATCATCATCATCGCCGCGACCAACCGTCCGGACGTGCTCGACCCGGCGCTGCTGCGCCCCGGCCGCTTCGACCGCCAGATCGTCGTGCCGAACCCGGACGTGAACGGGCGCGAGAAGATCCTCAAGGTCCATGCCCGCAAGGTGCCGCTGGCGCCCGACGTCGACCTGAAGATCATCGCCCGCGGCACGCCTGGCTTCTCCGGCGCCGACCTGATGAACCTCGTCAACGAGGCCGCGCTGCTCGCCGCCCGCCGTGGCAAGCGCATGGTCACGATGAGCGACCTCGAGGACGCCAAGGACAAGGTCATGATGGGCGCCGAGCGCCGCTCCATGGCCATGAGCGAGGAAGAGAAGAAGCTGACGGCCTATCACGAGGCGGGCCACGCCATCGTCGGCCTGAAGGTTCCCGCCGGCATGCCGGTGCACAAGGCGACGATCATCCCGCGCGGCCGTGCGCTCGGCATGGTGAAGTTCCTGCCCGAGGGTGACCGCTACTCGATGAAGTACAAGGAGTACACCTCGCACCTCGCTGTCGCCATGGGCGGCCGCGTGGCGGAGGAGATCACCTTCGGCAAGGAGAACGTCACCTCCGGCGCCGTCGGCGACATCGACCAGGCCACCAAGATGGCGCGCGCCATGGTGACCCGGATGGGCTTCTCCGAGGAGCTCGGCATGGTGGCCTATGGCGACAACCAGGAAGAGGTCTTCCTGGGCATGTCCATGGGCAAGCAGCAGAACGTCTCGGAATCGACGGCCCAGAAGATCGACAAGGAAGTGAAGCGGCTCGTGCAGGAGGGTTATGAGGAGGCGAAGCGCATCCTCACCGAGAACCGCGAGCAGTTCATCATGCTCGCCGAGGCGCTGCTCGAGTACGAGACGCTCTCCGGCGACGAGATCAAGGACCTGCTGGCCGGCAAGCCGCCGGTGCGCGACAGCGAGCCGGACAAGGGCCAGGTGCGCCACTCCGCCGTGCCGACCGCCGGCAAGGGCCGCCGCCCCGCCAATGATGACGGGCTGGAGCCGCAGCCGCAGGCGTGAGCGACCTCAGGCGATTGGTTTGATGAAGGCGGGCAGCGATGCCCGCCTTTGTCGTTTTGGCGGCGGTTTCTGATCTGGCCCCTCACCCTTCCCTCTCCCCGCGAGCGGGGAGAGGGGGTAGCAGCGTCGCGGGTGTTCAGCAGCGGCTGCGCCTGACACGCCGGCTGCGGACTGGCGGGACGCCGATGTCACCCTCTCCCCGCTCGCGGGGAGAGGGAAGGGTGAGGGGCGCCCAAGAGCGCCGCGCCCTTTTGGTCAGATCAGCGGCTAAGACGGCTATGCCCACCGACCGCCTTGAGCGCTCCTCCTCCCGCGCCCACACTCCGCCTGACCTTTGGCGGGGCGCCCCATGACCATCAGCCGCATCGAGCCCTTCATCCTGCATGTGCCGGTGACGGGCTCGTCGATCTCCGACTCGACCCACACGCTGTCGCATTGGGGCGTGGTCGGCTGCCGCATCCACACCCGCGAGGGGCTGGTCGGGACCGGCTTCACAGGCACCCATGCGGACATTGCCGGCGACCGCCTGATCGCCCGCTGCATCGCCACCTCGCTCACCGAGCTGCTGATCGGCGAGGACGAGCGCGATGTGACGCGGCTCTGGCAGAAGGTCGCCCGCCATCCGCCGCTGCAATGGATCGGGCGGGCCGGCATCGCCCATCTGGCGCTCGGCGCCGTCGACGTGGCGCTGTGGGACCTGAAGGCGCAAGCCGCCGGGCTGCCGCTCTGGAAGCTGCTCGGTGGCGCCACGTCGGAGCGGCTGACCGCCTACAACACCGATATCGGCTGGCTGTCCCTCTCCGACGAGGCGCTCGTCTCCGGCGCCCGCCGGGCGGTGGAAGAAGAGGGTTTCCGGGGCATCAAGGTGAAGGTCGGCTCGGCCGATATCGGCCGCGACATCGACAGGCTCGCCGCCGTTCGCCGCGCCGTCGGTGACCGCGTCACCATCGCCACCGACGCCAATGGCCGCTGGGACCTGCCGACCTGCCTGCGCTTCACCCGGGCGGCGCGCGACCTCGACCTCCTCTGGTTCGAGGAGCCGCTCTGGTACGACGATGTCGAGGGCCATGTGCGCCTTGCCGCGCAAGGCGGCGTGCCGGTGGCGCTCGGCGAGCAACTCTATACGGCGGAGGCCTTCTTCGATTTCATCCGCCGCGGCGCCATGCACTATGTCCAGCCGGACGTGGCGAGGCTCGCCGGCATCACCGAATACATCCGCGTCGCGGAGGCCGCCCATGCGGCGCGGCTGCCGGTCGTCGCCCATGCGGGAGACATGGGGCAGGTGCATGTCCACCTGTCCTTCTGGCACCCGGCCACCAGCTCCTTCGAATACATCCCGTGGATCAGGTCCTGCTTCGAGGAGCCGGTCACCGTGACCAACGGTGACGTGGTGCGTCCGGAGCAGCCGGGGGCCGGCACCGCGATCCGTCCCGAGGCCTTCGACACGCACGCGAAATCGCTGGATTGATGGGCGAATTTCCCTGCCCGCCCTTGCCGGTTACCGCCCCGCGAGGCTAAGTCTCGGTGGTTGCGTAGAAACGAGCGCCGCAATGGCGCCACACACGGGGCTCATGGCGTGCCGCCTGTTGCAGAACCAGTGCTCACGGCCAAGCCTCGACGGGTCCTCGTGCGGACGACGCTTCTCCTTCTCTCCCGGTTCCTGACGCTGGCGCTTCTCGCGCTGGGCGCGGCCATGACCCCGGCGCTGGCGCAGGGCGTCGATGCCGTGGCGGTCACGGCGACGTCGCCCGCCATCAATCTCGGCCGCGCCCTGACCTTCGTGCAGGGCGAGGGCGACCGCGTCTCGGTTCCAACCGCACCCGGCAGCGACGGCATCGTCCGCCGCATGGAGGTGCGCCAGACCCGCACCGATTCGAGCTCCGTCTGGGGCGTGTTCACCCTCTCCAACGCCACCGACGAGCAGGTCGATCGCCTCGTCGTCGTGCCGCATTACCGGCTGATCCGCTCAGGGCTGCTGCGGCCCGATCTCGGCGCCCAGCGCCTCGTCTCGCTCACCCCCAGCCAGGGCTTCCGCCCGGAGCGGCAAACCGCTGTCGACCAGGACGTCTTCCTGATCACGCTCGACCCCGGCACCACCGTCACTTTCGTGGCGGAGCTGCATGATCCGCGCCTGCCGCAGATCACGCTATGGCAGCCGGATGCCTTCAAGGACCGCGAGAACTCCTTCACGCTCTATCGCGGCATCATCCTCGGCATTGCCGGCCTGCTGGCGCTGTTCCTCACCATCCTCTTTGTGGTGAAGGGCTCGCTGATGTTCCCGGCCGCCGCGCTCCTCGCCTGGGCCGTGCTCGGCACGCTGGCGCTCGACTTCGGTTTCTGGACGCGGGTGATGGAACTGGCGCCGGAGGTCGTCGCCTTCTGGCGCGCCGTGGCCGAGGCGATCCTCTCGGCGACGCTGATGATCTTCCTCTTCGCCTATCTCGACCTCAACCGCTGGCACGTGCGCTACACCGTGCTCATGGCGGTCTGGCTCGCCTTTGCCGGCGGCATGCTCACGGTGGCCTGGTTCGACCCGTCGATCGCCGCCGGCATCGCTCGCCTCGGCATCGGCGCGGTGACCATCCTCGGCACGGTCATCCTCGTCTACCTCTCGGTGCTGCGCTACGACCGTGCCATCAACCTGTTGCCGACCTGGGTCCTGTTCATGGTCTGGTCGGGCGCCGCCTTGCTGATGGTCTCCGGCCGCCTCAACAACGAGATCGCCGCGCCCGCCATGCTCGGCGCGCTGGTGCTCCTCGTCATGCTGATCGGCTTCACGGTGATGCAGCACGCCTTCTCCGGCGCCGGCGTGCCGCGTGGCCTCGTCTCCGACACCGAGCGCAAGGCGCTGGCGCTGACCGGGGCCGGCGACGTCATCTTCGACTGGGACGTCGTCACCAATCGCATCTGGGTCGGGCCCGAGCTCGAGCCGCAGCTCGGCCTGAAGCGCGGCACGCTCGAAGGGGTCGCCACCCGTTTCATCGAGGCGCTGCATCCCGCCGACCGCGACCGCATCCGCTCCACCCTCGACACGGTGGTGGAGCATCGCCGCGGCCGCCTCGTCGAGGAGTTTCGCCTGCGCGCGACGGACGGCCATTTCATCTGGATGGTGCTGCGCGCCCGGCCGGTCGTCGGCTCCGATGGCGAGGTCGTCCGGCTTGTCGGTACGCTCGCCGACATCACCGAGTTCAAGGCGGCGGAGGAGCGGCTGCTCCACGACGCCGTCCACGACAATCTCACCGGCCTGCCGAACCGCGAGCTTTTCCTCGACCGCCTCGACGCCTCGCTCACCAGCCTCGCGGCCGAGGACGGCCGCCGGCCGACCGTCATGGTGCTCGACATCGACCGCTTCAAGCAGGTCAACGATTCCGTCGGCGTCTCGGTCGGCGATTCCATCCTGCTCAGCGTCTCGCGCCGCCTCGCCCGCCTCATCAAGCCGCAGGACACGCTGGCGCGGCTTGCCGGCGACCAGTTCGCCATCATCCTCGTGTCGGAGCGCACGCCCGAGCGCATCACCGGCTTTGCCGAGACGCTGCGCAAGGCGCTGCGCGCGCCCATCGCCTTCGGCGACCGCGAGATCTTCCTGACCGGCTCCATCGGCATCGCCCTGGCGGACGGCACGCAGGTGAAGCGCGACGACCTTCTGAAGGATGCCGAGCTCGCGGCCTATCACGCCAAGCGGCTGGGCGGCGACCGCATCGAGGTGTTCAAGCCGGCGCTGCGGGCGGTGAAGAGCGACCGGCTGGCGCTGGAGAGCGACCTTCGCCGGGCGCTGGAGCGCAACGAGATCGCCATCGTCTACCAGCCGGTGGTCCGCCTTGCCGACCGCACCCTTGCCGGCTTCGAGGCCCTGGTGCGCTGGGACCATCCGCGCCTTGGCCGCCTGCCGCCGGGCGAGTTCATCGCCATTGCCGAGGAGACGGGGCTCATCGTCGAGCTCGGGCTCTTCGTCATGGACCGCTCGGCCCGCCAGCTTGCCTCCTGGCAGCAGCTCATGCCGCTCGACCCGCCGCTCTTCGTCTCGGTCAATGTCTCGAGCCGCCAGCTGCTGCGCCACGACCTGCTGCAGGACATCAAGGGCGTGCTGTCGCGCTCCACCGTCGCCCGCGGCTCCCTCAAGCTGGAGCTCACCGAGAGCCTGGTAATGGAGAACCCGGAATATGCCGCGCAGATGCTGCAGCGCATCCGCGAGCTCGGCGCCGGCCTGTCGCTCGACGATTTCGGCACCGGCTATTCCTCGCTCAGCTACCTGCAGCGCTTCCCCTTCGACACGATCAAGATCGACAAGAGCTTCGTGCGCGCCGACCAGCGCGGTGTCCGCCCCGTGATCCTGCGCACCATCATCGCGCTCGGCCAGGACCTCGGGATGGAGGTGGTGGCCGAGGGCGCCGAGAGCGACGCGGATGCCGTCGAACTCTTCCAGCTCGGCTGCGACTATGCCCAGGGCTTCGCCTTCGGCGAGCCCATGACCGCCGACCAGGCGACCAAGCTGCTCAAGGCCGCGCTCGCCCAGGCGGCGTGAGGTCGGCCCCGTCAGTTTCAGCGGCCACGCCATGCGTGGCTGTGGCTTCCCTTGCGTCGCTCGTCCCGGCCTACTGCCGTCCAACGATCATCCGGGAGGAATGACATGACCCCGCGCAATCTCGGCCGCTCCGGCCTCAAGGTCTCGCCGATCTGCCTCGGCACGATGATGTTCGGGGGCCCGACGGACGAGAAGGCCTCCGTCCGCATCATCGACCGGGCGCGCGAGGCCGGCGTCAATTTCATCGACACTGCCGACGTCTACACCGAGGGCCGCTCCGAGGAGATCACCGGGCGGGCCATCAAGGCGAACCGTTCGCACTGGGTGCTGGCCACCAAGCTCGCCAATCCCACCGGCCCTGGCCCCAATGACCGCGGCCTGTCGCGCCTCTACATGATGCGCGCGGTGGAGGCCTCGCTGAAGCGGCTCGGCACCGATGTCATCGACATCTACTACCTCCACAAGGAGGATCACGGGACGCCGCTGGAGGAGACCGTGCGGGCGCTCGGCGACCTCATCCGGCAGGGCAAGATCCGCCACTACGGCGTCTCCAACCACCGGTCCTGGCGCGTCGCCGAGATCTGCAACCTCGCCGACCGCATGGGCATCGACCGGCCCGTGGTCAGCCAGCCCTATTACAACGCCATGAACCGCATGCCCGAGGTCGAGCACCTGCCGGCCTGCGGCTTCTATGGCCTCGGCGTCGTGCCCTATTCGCCGCTCGCCCGCGGCATCCTCTCCGGCAAGTACGACCCGAAGGCGCCGCCGCCGGAGGGTTCGCGTGCCGGCCGCGCCGACAGCCGCATGATGCAGACGGAGTGGCGCAAGGAATCCCTCGTCATCGCCCAAAAGCTGAAGGCCCATGCGGAGAAGCGCGGCATCACGCCGGGCCAGTTCGCCACCGCCTGGGTGCTGAACAACGCCTTCGTCACCGCGGCCATTGCCGGCCCGCGCACCATGGAGCAGTTCGAGGACTATCTCGGCGCGCCGGGTTACGCCTTCACCAAGGCCGATGAGGCGCTGGTCGACAGGCTGGTGCCGGCGGGGCATCCCTCGACGCCGGGCTATACCGACCCGGCCTATCCGCTGGAGGGGCGGGTGTCGCGCTGCGGCTGAGCGTGCCGCCTCACCCCGCGAGCCTGATCCCGTCCTCGCGCGCGACGACGCGGTTGCGGCCGGTGCGCTTGGCCTCGTAGAGGCAGGCATCGGCCCGGTCGATGAGCGTGTCGAGGTCCGGCTTACCGCCGGCGATCATCGAGACGCCGATGCTGACGGTGGCGCGCAGGGTGGTGCCGCCGGCCGCGATGTCGAGGGCGGCGACGCGGGCGCGCAGGCCCTCGGCGATGGTCATGGCGCAGGCCAGCGTCGTGTTGGGCAGCAGCGCGCCGAATTCCTCGCCGCCGAGCCGGCCGAACGTGTCGGTTGGGCGCAGATGCGAGCGGATGGTCGTGGCGATCGTCACCAGCACGGTATCGCCGCCGGCATGGCCCACCGTGTCATTGATGCTCTTGAAGCGGTCGACGTCGATGACCAGCATGCAGGCCGGCCAGCGCGTCGGCTCGGCAACGAGGCGCTCGGCCTCGGCCATGAAGGCGCGGCGGTTTGGCTGGCCGGTGAGCACGTCCGTCTCGGCCGCGCGGCGATAGCGCTCCTCGGCGCGGTCCTTGATCAGCAGCAGCAGCAGGAAGGAGATCATCGTCACGTGGACGAGGGCCTCGACCATGATGATGACCACGACTGGCGAGGCCTGGAGCTCCGTGGGGGCAGGGGCCGTGTTCAGCAGCGGGATGACAAGCCGCACGATGAAGACGCAGCCGTGCAGGCAGTACCAGACGATGGTCGGGATCCGGGTCGGCAGGGCTTCGCCGCGCAGGCGCCACAGGACGGCGGCCGGCGTGAAGGAGGCGATGACGACGATGGCGGAGATGTAGGTGAGGCGCGCCTCGACGCTGCCGTAAAAGTCCGGGACCTGGCACAGGAGCAGCCAGACCAGAGGCGGCAAGGCGATCAGACCCCAGGGCACCTGTCGGCGGCAGAACTGCAGCACGCCCGCGACATTCACCATGTAGGCGGAGAGGGTGAGCGCGTTGGCGACAATGATCGTCAGGGTGTCGGGTGCGATGTTCCGCATGGCCAGCATGGCCACCCCGATGCTGCCCATCACATTGGCGATGCCCCAGGTGAAGAGGCTCGGCTCCTCGCTGTTCCGCCGCGACGACATGAGCAGCAGCAGGCCGGCCGTCATGCTGACGACGACAACGGCGAGGGCAATCGTGCGCGGGTGGAGATATTCGGTCACGCGGTCATCCGTCACCTGGGACCAGGGTCCGGGCGATGGATCGCATGATGACGGGCGACGCTTGCACCTTCGTTAAGCAGGCAGGCCGCGACGACATGTCCTGATTGCGGAAAATGCAGAACCGACTTGTCGATCAAGAAACCCGGGTCGCCGGGGTCGCCGGCAACCCGGATCGTCGCGATTACCAGCGGCAGACGCGGAAGCCGCGGCGGTTGATCCAGCAGCGCCGGCGACGCCAGGGGCGGCCGCCCCAGTAGCGGCGGCGCCAGCGACGGCGGCGCCACTGCATGTCCTGCGGGGCGGCGGCAGCGGGAGCCAGGGCCTCCCGCACGCCCGTCAGGTCGGCGGGAGCCGAGGCGGGCAGGGCGTTCGCCTCGCCCGTGAAGGCGAAGGGCATGGCCGATACGGCGACACCGGCCGCCAGCGCGGTCAGCAGGGTTCTGCGGTTCATGGGCGTCCTCCTTGGATGGGTCTGCGGCCGGCGGAGACCATCGCGGCCTGATGGTGCCAACGTCGCGGCGCGCTGCCGGTTCCTCGGGCCTTGTCGTGCGGCAGAAGGTCCGGCCGCAGCGCTTTCGCCTTGACGCCACGGACAGGCTCAGCCACCTCAAGGTCCATGACGGCGAGCCCTCTCCCCCTGCCCTCGACCCTCGGACGCCTCGCGAGGCTGGTGCGCGACGAGATCGGCCTCGTCGTGGCGCTGGTGGTGATCACCGGTGGCACGCTGGCTTTCCTCCGCCTCGCGGACATCGTCGTCGACGGCGAGACCGAGGCCTTCGACCGGGCGCTGCTGCTGTTCATGCGCGATCCGGCCAATCCCGGCCTTGCGCCCGGGCCCTCCTGGCTGCCGGGCATCATGCGCGACATCACCGCGCTTGGCGGCCTCGCCGTTCTGTCGATGCTGGTGGCTTTCGCGGTGATCTACCTGCTGCTCGCCGGCAAGCGCGCGGCGGCGCTCTTCGTGCTCGTTTCGGTGATCGGCGGCACGGCGCTCAGCCATGGGCTGAAGATCGTCTTCGACAGGCCGCGGCCCGACCTCATCCCCGGGGCGCCGATCGAGCTGACGGCGAGCTTCCCCTCGGGCCATGCGATGATTTCGGCGGTGGCCTATCTGACGCTCGGCGCGCTGCTGACGCGCATCGAGGCACCCCGGCGGGTCCATGCCTTCTTCATCGGCGTCGCGGTGGTGATGACCGTGCTCATCGGCATCAGCCGCGTCTATCTCGGCGTCCACTGGCCGACGGACGTGCTGGCAGGCTGGTGCCTCGGCGCCGCCTGGGCGCTGCTCTGCTGGATCGTGGCGCTGTGGCTGCAGCGGCGCGGCCAGATCGAGCCGCGGCCGGGTCGCGAATGAGAAAAGGCCCGGCGTCCAGCCGGGCCTTCGGGATCGTCAGAGAGGCAAAGGCGTCACCACCAGATGGGACGGCGCCAATAGGGCCGGCGGCAGACCAGCTCACCCCAGCGATTGTAGAAGCAGCGACGCGGCGGACCCCAGGGACGGGGGCCCCACGGACGCGGGCCCCAGTAGCGGCGGCGCCGCCAGCCCGGACCCCAGCCCCCCCGACGCCAGCCGCCGCCACCGCGCCAGCGCCGTCCGCCACCCCAGCCACCGCCGCGGAAGCGACGGCCACCGCCGCGGAAGCCACCGCCACGGCGGCGCATCTCCAGCAGGGAGGGTTCGGATGCGGGGGCGGGGCCGAGGGCCGCGCGCACACCTGCGAGATCGGTCGCAGGGGCGCCCACGGGCGCGGCCTGGGCCGTGCCGGAGGCGAGCCCCGCTCCTGCCGCGACACCCGCGGCCAAGGTCGTCAGGAACAGTCTGCGATGCATCGGAAACATCTCCTCGTCACGAGATGCCACCACCCAGCGCCACGCTAGCAAAAAACAACGGCGGTGGCTCGTCAAAATGACGCGCGACCGCCGTCGTCGTTCCCGGTCGAAGCCCCCCGTCAGCGTCCCTGCACCTGCGAGGAGGTGAAGGCGTCGAAGGGCAGCTCGGCGACGCGGAACCAGATCTGCTCCTTGCGCCAGTAGGGCAGCCAGGAATCGTAGAACTTCTTGAAGTTGGCATTGCTGGCGGCAAGCTCGCCATAGAGCGCCTGGGCCTCCTTGAAGGCGGCGGCGAGGACGTCCTGCGGGAAGGCGCGCAGCTCCGCGCCGCTGGCGACGAGGCGGAACAGGGCGTCGGGGTTGAGGTGGTCGTATTTGGCGACCGACAGGGCGAGCGCCTCGGCGCAGGCGGCCTCGACGATAGCGCGGTAATGGGCGGGCAGGGCGTTCCAGCGTTCCAGGTTCACGAAGAACGAGACGTTGGCGCAGCCCTCCCAGAAGCCCGGGTAATAGTAGTACTTCGCGACCCGCTGGAAGCCGAGCTTCTCGTCATCCGCCGGGCCGGAGAACTCGGCGGCATCGATCGTGCCGCGCTCCAGCGAGGGATAGATGTCGCCGCCGGCGATCTGCTGGGGCACCACGCCGAGGCGGGCCATGATGGTGCCGCCGAGGCCGGCGATGCGGAACTTGAGGCCGCGCAGGTCGGCGAGCGACTTGATCTCCTTGCGGAACCAGCCGCCCATCTGCGCGCCGGTATTGCCGGAGGGGATGGCGTGGACGTTGTGGCCCTTCATGAACTCGGCGACGAGCTCGCGGCCGCCGCCCTGATAGAGCCAGGCATTGTGCTGGCGGGTGTTGAGGCCGAAGGGCAGGGAGGTGTCGAAGGCGAAGGCGGGATCCTTGCCGATATAGAAGCTCGACAGGGTGTGGCCGCATTCGATGGTGCCATTCTGGATGGCATCGAGCGCCTGGAGCGCGGGAACGATCTCGCCCGCGGCGAAGGTCTGGATCTGGAACTGGCCGTCGGTCGCCTCGGCGACGCGCTTGGCAACCTGCGTCGACAGGCCGAACAGCGTCTCGAGGCTCTTCGGATAGGACGAGGTGAGGCGCCACGAGATCTTCGGATTGGCCTGGGCGAGGGCCGGCGTCGCCAGCGCGGCGCCGGCAAGGCCTGCGCCGAGCACGCCGCGGCGCGAGGCGGGAGAGCGGGTCGAAATGGTGGACATGTTTCCTCCGTACGTCCTGATCAAGGGACGGGCTGGTCCCGCCCCCTCGGAGGCGCGGACCATAGACGGTCGGAGGATGGGTTGCTTTGCGTTCGGCTCCGGTCTGCCTCCCGCTGGCTGGCGCGTCAGAAGAACGGCGCGAAGGGAAGGACCAGAGGCACGGCTGGGCGCCGGCAGACGCGGTAGCCCCAGCGGTTGATCCAGCAACGACGATAGTAGCCGCCGCCGTAATAGGGGCCGCCGCCATAGCCCCAACCCCCGCCGCCATAATAGCGGCGGCCGTAATAGCGCCGGCCGCCGCGCCAGCCCCCGCCGCCCCAGGCGCGGCCGCGATAGGCGCCACCACCGAAGCCGGGTCCGCGGAAGCCGCCCGGGCTGCCCTGGAAGCTGCGACCGCCGCCGCCGAAGCCACGACTGCCGCCCCCGCCGCCACCGCCGAAGCCGCCGCGACCGCCTCCCCCGCCGCCGCCGCGACCGCCTCCCCCACCGCCGCCGCGGCCACCACCACCGCCGGGTCCGCGCTGCATTTCACGCAAGGCGGTGTCAGGGGCGGCAAGGACCGGCGACGCCAAGACCGGGACCACAGCGAGGCCGAGGACGGCATGGAGAAGGGATCGGCGGTGCATGGTCGTTCTCCCGGAAACGGGGGCGTCCGCGATGGACGCTCTTCTGCAAGGCCAACGCCGCCGCCGGCCCGCAGTTCCTGAAGCGATGAGGGCCGCCGCTTGGCACGGCCGGTCCGGGCCGTTATTGGTCCGCGCCTTGATCTCCTCCAGCGACGGAAGCAGGCATGACCGACGAGACCCGCGCCGCACCGCCCGACCGGCTGTCCACCGACCCCGCCAGCCCCTTCTACGATGCCGAGATCCTCTCCCGGGAGGTCGGGATCCGCTTCAAGGGCGTCGAGAAGAACAATGTCGAGGAATACTGCGTCTCCGAGGGCTGGGTGCGGGTTGTCGCCGGCAATGCGCGCGACCGGCACGGCAATCCGCTGACGGTGAAGCTCAAGGGGCCGGTCGAGCCCTATTTCAAGAGCTGAAGCGCCAGCGCGGTGCCGGCCCGGCCGGCGCCGCTGTCACAGTCCATCACCATTTTTGAACCGGATTCGGGGACATTTCGCCGGGCCGCGCCTATAAGGCTGCGACGGTGGGCGGTTCCCGCGAATCGCCCGTCGCCTCCTTCGCCGCGGATGTGACCTTCACCCCGAGACCTGCACCCATGGCCCGCAAATATTTCGGCACCGACGGCATCCGTGGTCGCGCCAATGCCTTCCCGATCACGCCGGACATGGCGATGAAGGTCGGGCAGGCCGCGGGCGTCGCGTTCCAGCGCGGCGAGCATCGCCATCGCGTGATGATCGGCAAGGACACGCGGCTCTCGGGCTACATGATCGAGAACGCGCTGGTCGCCGGCTTCACCTCGGTGGGCATGGACGTGCTGCTGGTCGGCCCGATGCCGACGCCGGCGGTTGCCATGCTGACGCGCTCCATGCGCGCCGATCTCGGCGTGATGATCTCCGCCTCCCACAATCCCTTCGACGACAACGGCATCAAGCTCTTCGCCCCCGACGGCTACAAGCTCTCCGACGAGGTGGAGAAGGAGATCGAGAGCCTGCTCGACCAGGACCTGTCGCGGAAGCTCGCGAGCTCCCGCCATCTCGGCCGCGCCAAGCGCATCGACGACGCCCAGGCGCGCTACATCGAATTCGCCAAGCGGACCCTGCCGCGCAGCCTCGATCTCGACGGCCTGCGCATCGTCATCGATTGCGCCAATGGCGCCGGCTACAAGGTCGCCCCGGCGGCGCTCTGGGAGCTCGGCGCCGAGGTGGTGACGATCGGCGACAAGCCCGACGGCTTCAACATCAACGATGCCTGCGGCTCGACCCATCCGGAGACGCTGGTGGAGAAGGTGCGCGAGATGCGCGCCGATATCGGCATCGCCCTCGATGGCGACGCGGACCGTGTGCTCATCGTCGACGAGAAGGGTCATGTGGTCGATGGCGACCAGCTCATGGCCGTCGTCGCCCAGTCCTGGCTCGAGGATGGCCGCCTCGCCCAGCCCGGCATCGTCGCGACCGTCATGTCGAACCTTGGCCTCGAGCGCTTCCTCGGCGGGCTCGGCCTGCAGCTCGCCCGCACGCCGGTCGGCGACCGCTACGTGCTGGAGCATATGCGCGAGCACGGCTTCAATGTCGGCGGCGAGCAGTCCGGCCACATCATCCTCTCCGACTATTCGACCACCGGCGATGGCCTCGTGGCGGCGCTCCAGGTCCTGGCCGTCGTCCTGAAGATGGGCCGGCCGGTCTCCGAGGTCTGCCATCGCTTCGAGCCGCTGCCGCAGATCCTCAAGAACGTCCGCTTCAAGGGCGGCAAGCCGCTGGAGGCGAAGAGCGTCGTCTCCGCCATCGACGATGCCAAGGTGAAGCTCGGCAATCACGGCCGTCTCGTCATCCGCCCCTCGGGCACCGAGCCGGTCATCCGCGTCATGGCCGAGGGCGATGACCGCGACCTCGTCGAGACGGTGGTCGACCAGATCGTCGAGGCGGTGACCAAGGCCGCCGCCTGACGGCGCCGCGGGCGGGGGAGGGCGCGCCTTTACGCGCCGTTCACCACGTCCGTTAGGGTTAAGTGGACTTTAAACAATCTGCGGCAGGCTCCGGGGTGTTGAACCCTCGGGCGCGCCTGGCACGGCGAGGCCCTCTCCCAGGACACCGCCATGCGCCGCCTGATCAGTCTCGCTTTCGCCGCCACGGCGGCGTTCGTCGCCACCGCCGCCACCGCCGCCGACATGGCGCCGCCGGTGCTGCGTGAATCCATCCCCGCCGTGCAGCCGGTCGACAATGGCGGCTGGTACCTGCGCGGCGATGTCGGCTTGGGCACCCAGACCGCCCAGCGCTGGCAGTACAACCCGAACCCGCCCGGCGGCATCACCCAGGCGACCTACCAGCACTCGCTGTCGTCGACGATGTTCATCGGCGCTGGCATCGGCTACGCCTTCAATTCTTGGTTCCGCGTCGACGCCTCGCTGGAATATCGCTCCGGCGGCCGGTTCGTCGGCCGTGACATCCTCACGGGCCCGCAGAGCTATGAGAACGTGTTGCACACCAACATGTCCTCGATCGTGGCCCTCGTGAACGGCTATATCGACCTCGGCACCTGGTGGGGCATCACCCCCTATATCGGCGGCGGCATCGGCTATGCCCACAACCGCCTCGCCCCGACCTTCGACACCGGCGTGGTCGTCGGCGTCGGCCCCTCCTCGGGCGTGATCAATGGCGGCTCCAACGGCAACTTCGCCTGGGCGCTGATGGCCGGCATGGCCTGGGATGTCTCGGCCAACACCAAGATCGAGATCGGCTACCGCTACCTCAACCTCGGCAACTTCCGCTCCGGCGCGCCGTGCCCGCTCTGCACAACGGCGGTCCAGAACTACGAGATCCGCCAGGTCACCTCGCACGATATCCGCCTCGGCCTGCGCTACGCCTTCGGCGGCTCGACCCCGGTCGCGCCGGCCCCGGTCGTCGCCCGCTACTGACCTCGCAGCACCGTTCCCCACAGCAGCGGCGCGGGCCTTTGGCCCGCGCCGTTTTCTTTTGGTCCGGGCTGGTGGGGCCACGGGTCCGCGAGGTCGCCTGCGTGGTTAATTCTTAACCTTAAATCCCCCTTAACCGCGGTCTGCGACAGTGTCGCCATGGTCATCCGCCCGGCAGGGCGGCGTCAGCGTTGCAGGACGTCCGATGAAGCGTAACCCCCGCCTTTCCCACCGCATCGCCGTCTTTGCCGCAGCCCTCTGCATGGCCGCGCCTGCGCTCGCCGCCGACCGGCGCGCCCCGCTTCCCGATGCGCCTCTCGCGCCGCCCGTGCTGCCGGAGGACTTCTCCTCCGGCTGGTATGTGCGCGGCGATCTCACCGCCAATCTCTTCCGCTCGCCGGCCATGGCGGTCTTTGACGACACGGCGAACGCGCTCGTCGAGCAGCGCGGCACCCGGGCGGGCCGCTCGCTCGGCGGGGGCCTGGGCGCCGGCTTCAAGTACAAGAGCTTCCGCCTCGACGCGACGCTCGACATCCATGGCCGCGCGACCTTCTCGGGCTTCTCACCGCCCCAGGGCAACTGGGGCTATGTCGGGCCTCTTCCCGTGCCATCGCGGCTGAACAGCTTCGGCGTCAGCGCCCAGACGCTGCTCATCAATGCCTATGCCGATCTCGGTGCCTTCGGCCCGCTGACGCCCTATGTCGGCGTCGGTCTCGGCACGGCGCGGCTCTCGGCCTCCAACTTCGTCTCGACGCCGGTGCCGGCCGCAGCAGCCCTCGGCGAGACGGTCTTCACGCCGGTCCTAGCCAACACGACCAAGTGGACGCTCGCCTGGGCCGCCATGGCGGGCGTGACGGTCGATGTGACGCCGCAGACCAAGATCGACATCGGCTACCGCTACCTGCACATGGGTTCGCTGCGCTTCATCGACACGGTGGGCGGGAGCTATCGCACGACGGTCGCGGCCCACGAGATCCGCGTCGGCCTGCGCTACATGTTCGGTGACGGGCTGGCGGGCCACTGAGCCGCCCGACGGTCCCGTCTTTTCCTTGACCTGACCCATCATTGGTCCTATCCCCATCAGCGGGACATGCCCCCCCAACGGGGCACGCCCATCTGTAAGGATGGAGACACAGATGACGACTGCCCCTGCCGCGCGTCCGCGCGTGAATACCTTTTCGTCCGGCCCCTGCGCCAAGCGCCCCGGATGGTCCCTCAAAGCTCTGGCTGACGCGCCCCTCGGGCGGTCGCACCGCGCCAAGGTCGGCAAGGCGAAGCTGAAGCTCGCCATCGACCTCACCCGCGAGGTGCTGCAGGTCCCCGCCGGCTACCGGATCGGCATCGTGCCGGCCTCCGACACCGGCGCGGTCGAGATGGCCATGTGGTCGATGCTCGGCGCCCGCGGCGTCGACATGGTCTCGTGGGAGAGCTTCGGCGAGGGTTGGGTCACCGACGTGGTGAAGCAGCTGAAGCTCAGCGACGTGCGCACCATCACCGCGCCCTATGGCGAGCTGCCGAACCTCAATAAGATCGACACCAAGACCCGCGATGTCGTCTTCACCTGGAATGGCACGACCTCGGGCGTGCGCGTGCCGAATGCCGACTGGATCGCTGGGGATCGCGAGGGCCTCACCATCTGCGACGCCACCTCGGCGGCCTTTGCCCAGCGCCTCGACTGGCCGAAGCTCGATGTCGTGACCTTCTCCTGGCAGAAGGTGCTCGGTGGCGAGGCGGCCCACGGCATGCTGATCCTCTCCCCGCGCGCGGTGGAGCGGCTCGAGACCTACAAGCCGGCCTGGCCGCTGCCGAAGATTTTCCGCATGACCAAGGGCGGCAAGCTCATCGAGGGCATCTTCGAGGGCGAGACGATCAACACGCCGTCCATGCTCTGCGTGGAGGACTATATCGACGCGCTGAAGTGGGCGCAGAAGGTCGGCGGCCTCGACGGCCTGGTGAAGCGCGCGGATGCCAACACCCGCGTCATCGCCAAGTTCGTCAAGGAGAACGACTGGATCGATTTCCTCGCGGTGAAGCCGAAGACGCGCTCCAACACCTCCGTCTGCCTCAAGTTCACCGACCCGGCCGTGACGGCCCTGCCGGCGGATGCGCAGGCGGCCTTCGCCAAGGGCGTCGTCGCGACGCTGGAGAAGGAAGGCGCCGGCCTCGACCTCGGCCATTATCGCGATGCGCCTCCCGGCCTTCGCATCTGGTGCGGCGCGACGGTGCAGGCGCGCGATCTCAAGGCGCTGATGCCGTGGATCGCCTATGCCTTCGCGCTGGAGAAGGCCAAGCTGAAGAAGGCGGCCTGAGGCTGCTGACGCAACCCTCTCCCCTTGCGGGAGAGGGTGCCCGCGTCAGCGGGCGGGTGAGGGGACTGGCCTCGCCCGCGCTGATGGCCGGCTCCATCGATCGCCGACGTTTCTCTTCCCCTCACCCGGCTGCTCCGCAGCCACCCTCTCCCACAGGGGGAGAGGGTCGGTCGGAGCCCGATTCTTCACCCCGCGCCCAAAGGCGCCCCTTCTCCGCAGGAGGAGGCCGTGGAGCCCATCATGACCAAACCTCGCGTTCTCATTTCCGACGCCCTCTCGCCCGCCGCCGTCCAGATCTTCAAGGACCGGGGCATCGAGGTCGATTTCCAGCCGTCCCTCGGCAAGGACAAGGACAAGCTCGCCGCGATCATCGGCGACTATGACGGCCTCGCCATCCGCTCGGCCAGCAAGGTGACGCCGGCGATCCTCGCCAATGCCAAGAACCTCAAGGTGATCGGCCGGGCCGGCATCGGCGTCGACAATGTCGACATCCCCGCCGCGACCGCCAAGGGCATCATCGTGATGAACACGCCCTTCGGCAATTCGATCACCACGGCCGAGCACGCCATCGCCATGATGTTCGCCATCGCCCGGCAGATCCCCGATGCCGACCGCACCACGCAGGCGGGCCTGTGGGAGAAGAACAAGTACATGGGCGTCGAGCTGACCTCGAAGACGCTCGGCATCATCGGCTGCGGCAATATCGGCTCCATCGTCGCCGACCGCGCGCTCGGCCTGAAGATGAAGGTCATCGCCTTCGATCCCTATCTCTCGCCGGAACGCGCCGTGTCGATCGGCGTCGAGAAGGTCGAGCTCGAGGACCTGCTCCGCCGCGCCGACTTCATCACCCTGCATGTGCCGATGACCGCGCAGACCAAGAACGTCCTCTCCCGCGAGGCGCTTGCGAAGACGAAGAAGGGCGTGCGCATCATCAACTGCGCCCGCGGCGGCCTCGTCGACGAGGTGGCGCTGCGCGAGGCGCTGGAGTCCGGCCATGTGGCGGGCGCGGCCTTCGACGTGTTCTCCGAGGAGCCGGCGACGGCGAACCCGCTCTTCGGCCATCCGAACGTGATCTGCACGCCGCATCTCGGCGCGGCGACCACCGAGGCGCAGGAGAATGTCGCCCTGCAGGTCGCCGAGCAGATGTCCGACTACCTCCTGTCGGGCGCCATCACCAATGCGGTGAACTTCCCCTCCATCTCGGCGGAGGATGCGCCGAAGCTGCGTCCCTTCGTGTCCCTCGCCGAGAAGCTCGGCTCCTTCCTCGGCCAGCTGACGGAAGCCCCCATCAAGGGCATCCGCATCGAGTATGAAGGCAAGGTCGCCGATCTCAACGTGCGCCCGCTGACCGCCGCCGCGGTGACCGGCGTGCTGCGGCCGTTCCTCTCCGACATCAACATGGTCAATGCCGTGCCGATCGCCAATGACAAGGGGATCACGGTGGACGAGGTGAAGCGCGAGGCGCCGGGCGGTAACCTCGAGAGCCGCATCATGATCACGGTGGAGGCCGAGGACATGCCGCGCCACGCCGCCGGCACGGTGCTGGCAGACGGCAAGCCGCGCATCGTCGAGATCCGCTCCATCGCCATGGACGCGGAGTTCGCTGATCACATGCTCTATGTCCGCAACGACGACAAGCCGGGCTTCATCGGCCGTTTCGGCTCGCTGCTCGGCGATGCGGGCGTCAACATCGCCACCTTCAACCTCGGCCGCGACACGCCCGGCGGCGATGCCATCTGCTTCGTGGCGGTGGACGAGCGCGTTTCGGACGAGCTTCTCGCGCGCATCCACGAGATCCCGCATGTGAAGCGCGCCCGGCGCCTGGCGTTCTGACGGGACGGGCTCCTCGACGGGGCCCCTCACCCTTCCCTCTCCCCGCAAGCGGGGAGAGGGGGGCGACAGCGTCGCGTTCGAGGCGACAGCGGTTGTGCTTGGCGCGCGCCATCCGGTCATGCGGACCGTCGAAGTCCCATCTCCCCGCTTGCGGGGAGAGGGACGGGTGAGGGGCCTTGCACTGACCTCTCCGGCGAAACATTCCTCACACGGCCTGCGCTAAACTCACGCCGTCGCGATTCGTCGAAAGCCCTGACCCATGTATGTCGTCGCCCGCCTGTCCTTCGGTTTCGCCGTTGGCGTCCTGGCGGTGGTGCTCGCCCTGCAGGGCGCCGTCTGGGTCTTCGGGCAGCTGGGCCTGTCGCCGGTTCAGCTCTTCCCTATGCGGGCGCCGCTGCCGGCGAGCCTCCCCGGTCTCACCCAGCCGGCCCTGCTCGGCGGCCTGTGGGGGCTGCTCTTCATCCTGATCTGGGATCGCTGGGGCCGGGACGGCATCGTCAAGGGCGCCGGCTTCGGCATCCTGTTCGGCCTCGTCGGGCCCGGCCTCGTGCTCTGGGTCGTCTGGCCGGCTCTCCAGGGCGCGGCGCTGTTCGAGGGCGGCAATGCCGGCCGCATCGCGGCGGGCGCGGCGCTCGCCTCTGCCTTCGGCATTGGCCTCGCCTGGATCGGCCAGGTTCTCAACGGCTACATGCGCTACGCCGTGCGCTGAGCCCCTCAGCGCCTATCTGGCCCCGGCGGCAATGACCCTGCGATGCGGCCGCGGACATCCTCTGTCGCCGCGACCATGACGAGGCTCGTCTTGGCGGCGGCAACGTGCAGGGCTCCCTCGACCTTCTCGGGGTTCATGAAGCCGATCTCGTGAACCGCTCGGCTCGCCCTCGCCAGGAGCTCGGAGGAGCTGCGAATGTCCTGGAGAAAAGCCTGAAGCGACGGCTTCCCGTCATCCGACGTCTCGTCCATGACCGACTGAATCACCCCATTTGTCCCCTGTATCTAATACAAGCTTGACGTATGGGAATTGGCAAGCCGTTCCGGTGAATTTGCGTCGCGGTCGGCTGTCGCAGGTGGCCTGCCGCCACCGGCTCGTCAGCGCCGGCCGCTCTCGGCAATGGCGATGCCGCCGAGGACCAGCAGCAGCGCGACGGCATGATACCAGGCGAAGATTTCGCCGAGGATCAGCGGGCCGAGGACCGCCGACCAGACAGGCACCAGGTTGACCCACAGGCCGGCCCGTCCCGGGCCGATGAGCTCCACGCCGCGCATGAAGAAGAGCTGGGCCACGAAGCCCGGCAGGACCGCGACATAGAGGATGATGAGCCAGCCGCGCAGGTCCGGCATCTGCGCCGTGCCATGGGCGATCTCGATGCCGACGAGCGGCAGCGATGAGATCAGCGCGACGATGGCGAGGCCGAGGAAGAAGGGGCGGGGGGAGATGGGCGGCCGCTCGCGCAGCGCCACCGTGTAGGCGGCATAGCCGAGACAGGCGATGAGCATCAGCAGGTCGCCGAGGTTGAAGCCAAGGCCGGTGAGGACGGCGAGATCGCCTCGCGCCGCCAGCAGGGCGACGCCGGCAATGGTGACGACGATGCCCATGGCCTGCAGCCCGGTCACCGGTGTTCGATAGACGAGATAGGCCCCGGCGAGCACCATGACCGGGATCGACCCCTGGATGATGCCGATGTTCACGGCGGTGGTGTAGACGGCGGAGATGTAGAAGAGGGCGTTGAAGCCGGTGAAACCGACCACGCCCATCACCGCCAGCCATTTCCAGTGGGCGCGGATCACCGGCCATTCCGACCGGAACGCTGCGCCGGCAATGGCGATCATCAGCGTCAGCGTCCCGACCCATCGCAGGGTGGTGAGCACCATGGGCGAGACATGGCCGATGGCGAGACGGCTTGCGATGGCGTTGCCGGCCCAGATCAAGGTGGTCGCGCCGAGGATGAGATAGGGTCGATCGTAAAGACGCATGCGCTCGCCGGAAACCGAGGGACGCGCACTATACCGGCCCGCGGGACGGGGGGCAGCGGGCGCCGCGCACGGGAGCAATGTGCGGCCCACCAGCGGTATTCCACGGGTTAACGCGAGTCATCCGTACATTGCGACAAATCCGCGTGTGCGTTTCTAACCCGCTGACGAACATGGATTTTCGAATTCATGTAGCTGTCAAGAAGAGGTCATAGAAGTATCGCGCGGCGGCCCTATCGATGGGGCCGCATCCCTCGTCCATACGGCACGGTGGTGCGACGGACGAGCCCCTCCAAGGACAGGAGCATCCTGTGAAACTCTCTCTGGTTCTTTCCGCTGCGGTGGTCGCCCTTGGCGCCGTCGCCGCGCTGCCCGGCTCGGCCGAGGCTCGCGACCGCATCCAGGCCACCGGTTCCTCGACCGTGTTCCCCTTCACCACGGCTGTTGCCGAGCGCTTCGGCCAGCGCTCCGGCAAGGCGCCGATCGTCGAGTCGACCGGCACCGGCGGCGGCATGCGCCTCTTCTGCGCCGGCGTCGGCGTGAACACGCCCGACGTCGCGAATGCCTCGCGCCGCATCACTGCCTCCGAGTTCGACACCTGCAAGAAGAACGGCGTCACGCCGATCGAGATCGTCGTCGGCTTCGACGGCATCGTCTTCGCCAACTCCAAGCAGGGCCCGGCCCTCCAGCTGACGCTCGAGCAGATCTTCCTGGCGCTCGCCGCCAAGGTGCCGAACGCCCAGGGCCAGCTGGTCGATAACCCGAACCGCAACTGGTCGGACATCGCCCCGAACCTGCCGAACGCCAAGATCGAGGTCCTCGGCCCGCCGCCGACCTCGGGCACCCGCGACGCCTTCAACGAGCTCGCCATGCTCGAGGGCTGCAAGGCCGTCCAGCGCCGCGCCAACGTGCAGATCGACAACCGCGCCTGCCAGCAGCTGCGC
This sequence comes from Phreatobacter oligotrophus, assembly GCF_003046185.1. Lineage (NCBI taxonomy): Bacteria > Pseudomonadati > Pseudomonadota > Alphaproteobacteria > Hyphomicrobiales > Phreatobacteraceae > Phreatobacter > Phreatobacter oligotrophus. Next base: position 25,864 of record NZ_PZZL01000005.1, on the reverse strand, counting down.
GCGGACGGCGCCTTCATTGAGGCCGGTGAGAACGACAACATCATCGTCCAGCGCCTTGCCGCCAACCCGTCGGCCTTCGGCGTGTTCGGCTACTCCTTCCTCGAGGAGAACCGCGACAAGATCCAGGGCGCCCGCATCAACGGCGTCGAGGACACCGTCGAGAACATCTCCTCGGGCAAGTACCCGCTCTCCCGCTCCCTCTACGTCTACGTGAAGAAGGAGCATATCGGCGTGGTCCCCGGCCTGCAGGAGTTCATCAACGAGTACGTCTCCGACCAGGCCATGGGCGATGACGGCTATCTCGAGAAGAAGGGCCTCGTCCCGCTGCCGGCCGACCGTCGCGAGGCGGTGTCCCGCGCGGCGCGCGCCGCCACCGGCATGGCCGGTCTCTGATCCAGCGCTACGCATGAGGAGGCCCGGTTCGCCGGGCCTCCCGCATCAGGGCCCTGCACCTGCCGGGTCCAGTCAAGACGGGCGGTTTTCCGATGTTCCTGACCCTGTTCGGCCTCCTGGTGGCGGTTGCCGTCGCCTGCTTCATCATCGGCCGGAGTCGCTCCGTCTCCCTTGCCGGCGCCAACTACGCCTCGCTGCATTCGTTGCCCGGCTATCACGGCTCCTGGCTCGCCCTGACCACGGTCGGCCTTCCGCTCCTCATCCTCATCGTCTGGTCCATCGTGGCGCCGAATATCCTGCGCCAGATGTTGATCGGCCAGTTCTCGGGCCAGCTCGGCACGGCCAGCGCGGCCCAGCTCGACGGCTTCTGGCGTGACATCCAGGCGCTGGCCTTTGGCGGCACGGCGGGCATCCGCGACGCCGTCCGCACCGAGGCGGCCGGTGTCCTCGCCTCCCGCCAGTGGGTCTCCACGGGCCTGATGATCGCGACCATGTCGGCGGTCGGCATTGGCGGCTTCATCTACGGCTTCGGCGCCATCAACCCCGCCTTCCGCGCCCGCCACAAGGTCGAGGCGGCGGTGAAGGTCTTCCTCGCGGTCTCGGCCACCATCGCCATCCTGACAACGATCGGCATCGTCGTCTCGCTCATCACCGAGTCGATGCGCTTCTTCTCGATGGTCAGCCCCATCGACTTCCTCTTCGGCCTCACCTGGACGCCGCAGCAGATGGCCTTCCGCGCCGACCAGGTCGGCGGCAATGCGGCCTTCGGCTTCATCCCGCTGCTCACCGGCACGCTGCTCATCACCTTCATCGCGATGATCGTGGCCGCGCCGCTCGGCATCATGGCGGCGGTGTACCTGTCCGACTACGCGAGCCCCCAGGTGCGTGCCGTCGGCAAGCCGGTCCTCGAAATCCTCGCGGGCATCCCGACCGTCGTCTACGGCTTCTTCGCCGCGCTGACGGTTGCCCCCTTCATCCGCAACACCGGCCATGCGCTGGGCCTTGAGGTCGCCTCCGAGAGCGCGCTGGCGGCCGGCGTGGTCATGGGCATCATGATCGTGCCCTTCGTCTCCTCGCTCTCCGACGACGTCATCAACGCCGTGCCCCAGTCGCTGCGCGATGGCTCGGCGGGCCTCGGCGCCACCAAGTCGGAGACCATCCGCAAGGTGGTGCTGCCGGCAGCGCTGCCGGGCATCGTCTCCGCCCTGGTGCTCGCCGTGTCGCGCGCCATGGGCGAGACCATGATCGTGGTCATGGCCGCGGGCCTTGCCGCCAACCTCACGCTGAACCCGCTGGAAGCCGTGACCACCGTGACCGTGCAGATCGGCACGCTGCTCACCGGCGACCAGGAATTCGACAGCCCGAAGACCCTCGCCGCCTTCGGCCTCGGCCTGGTGCTCTTCGTCGTGACCCTTTCGCTCAACCTCGTCGCGCTGCGCGTCGTCAACAAGTATCGGGAACAGTATGACTGACGTCTCGCTGCCCAGGATCGCCACCGATCTGCATACCAACGACCAGGCCAAGGGTCGCCTGAAGGCGCGTTACCGGTCGGAGTTCATCTTCCAGGCCCTCGGCCTCGGCGCTCTGCTGATCGCCGCCGGCTTCCTCGTCATCTTCCTGTCGACGATCATCACCCAGGCCATCCCGGCCTTCACGCAGAACTATGTGAAGCTGACGATCGAGCTGAAGCCGGAGACTTTCAACCCGCAGAATGCGACGGGCGCCGACCTCGTGAAGGCGATCGACACCGCCAATTTCGACGGCATCACCGCCGCCGCCATGCGGACCTTCTTCCCCGGTGCGACGGACCGCGCCGCCCGGCGCGCCCTCGGCAACGTCCTGTCGTCCGGCGCGCCCACGTCCATGCGCCGGCAGGTGGTGGCGAACCCCTCCTGGATCGGCACGACGCAGACCTTCTACCTGCCGCTCGACGACAATGCCGACCTTTTCCTGAAGGGCCTCCTGGCGCCGACGGATACGATGAAGGGCGCCGGCGACCTCAGCCTGTCGGGCACCTCGGGCCAGGTGCAGCTCACCGCCACGGCCAGCAATTTCCAGCCGCTGCTCGCCGCCATCAAGGCGCAGCTCATCACCGTGCGCGACACGCTGCAGCGTGACCTTGCCGGCCGCGAGCGGGTCACCGCAGGCCTCGAGCGCGACATCGCCGCCCTCGTCCGCAGCGTCGAGGCCGCCGGTCCCGCGGACCGCGAGCGCCTGCAGGGCCGGGTGGAGAGCGAGCGTCGCCAGCTTGCCTCCAACCAGAACGATGTGGCGCAGATGCGCCAGCGTCTGGAGCAGCTGAACCAGCGCATCGCTGGGGCGGATGCCTCGGAGAGCCTCGACAACACGGTCGCCAGCTATTTCGTGAAGATCAACGGCGGCATCATCAAGCTCGCCCGGATCGAGGCCTCCAGCGCCACCGGCGAGGTGCTCGTCGCCCCGACGTCGGCCGGTACGGCCGCGGCCGGCACATGGGAGATCGTCCGCATCGCACAGGCCGAGACCAATCGCCGCCTGCCGGACCGCGAGATCGCCTTCCTCATGGCGATGAAGGAGCGCGGCCTCGTCGAGCAGCGCATCTCCCGGGAGTTCTTCCTCGGGGGCGCGTCGCGCGAGGCCGAGCTCGCCGGCGTCTGGGTCGCCATCGTCGGCTCGTTCCTCACCCTCCTCATCACGCTCGGCCTGTCCTTCCCGATCGGCGTCGCGGCGGCGGTCTATCTGGAGGAGTTCGCGCCGAAGAACCGGTTCACCGAGATCATCGAGGTGAACATCAACAACCTCGCGGCGGTCCCGTCGATCATCTACGGCCTGCTGGGCCTCGCGGTGTTTCTCAATGTCTTCGGCATGCCGCGCTCGGCCCCGGTCGTCGGCGGCTTCGTCCTCGCCCTGATGACGCTGCCCATCATCATCATCGCCTCTCGGGCGGCGATCCGCGCGGTGCCGCCCTCGGTGAAGGAGGCGGCGCTGGGCGTTGGCGCCTCGCACCAGCAGGCGGTGTTCCACCACGTCCTGCCGCTGGCCATGCCCGGCATCCTCACCGGCACGATCCTTGGCATGGCGCATGCCCTCGGCGAGACCGCGCCGCTGCTGATGATCGGCATGGTCGCCTTCGTGGTGGACGCGCCGAACAGCATCACCGACGCGGCGACGCTGCTGCCGGTGCAGATCTTCATGTGGGCCGATTTCCCCGAGCAGGCCTTCCAGAGCAAGACGGCGGCGGCCATCGTGGTGCTGCTCGTCTTCCTCATCCTCATGAACGCGGTCGCCGTGTTCCTGCGCAAGAAGTTCGAGCGCCGCTGGTGAGCCGCCGGTGCCTCAGGTAAAGGATGTATCGATGAACTCGCTTCCCACCTTCCAGACGACGGCGGTCGAGTCCACCGCCCCGATGGCGGCGACCCGACCGAAGATCACCGGCCGGAACGTCAACGTCTTCTATGGCGAGAAGCACGCCATCAAGGACGTGAACGTCGACATTCCCGAGCGCTCGGTCATGGCCTTCATCGGTCCGTCGGGCTGCGGCAAGTCGACCTTCCTGCGCTGCATCAACCGGATGAACGACACGATCTCGATCTGCCGTGTCACCGGCAACATCAACATCGACGACCAGGACATCTACGACCGCGACCTCGACGTGGTGCAGCTGCGCGCCCGGGTCGGCATGGTGTTCCAGAAGCCGAACCCGTTCCCGAAGTCGATCTACGAGAACGTGGCCTATGGCCCGCGCATCCACGGCCTGGTGAAGAGCAAGACCGATCTCGACGAGGTCGTCGAGACCTCGCTGAAGAAGGCGAGCCTGTGGAACGAGGTGAAGGACCGCCTGCAGGAATCCGGCACCGGCCTGTCGGGTGGTCAGCAGCAGCGCCTCTGCATCGCCCGCGCCATCGCCGTCTCGCCCGAGGTGATCCTGATGGACGAGCCCTGCTCGGCGCTCGACCCCATCGCCACCGCCAAGATCGAGGAGCTGATCGACGAGCTGAAGCAGAACTTCACCATCGTCATCGTCACCCACTCGATGCAGCAGGCCGCCCGCGTGTCGCAGCGCACCGCCTTCTTCCACCTCGGCGTTCTCGTCGAGGAGGGCGCAACGGACCAGATCTTCACCAACCCGACCGACACGCGCACCCGCGACTACATCACCGGCCGCTTCGGCTGATTTTGGACGGATCGCCGCCGCGGTTGAGCCCCGCGGCGGCCCCATTCCGGCGTCCTCATGCGGTGCCCTGACACCCGGAGGATCGCCATGCCCCGCCTCGCCGCGCCCGCCTCGAGTATCCTCGCCCTGGCGCTTGCCTGCACCGCCGCCCTGCCGGCGCTGGCCGCCGACATTCCCGTTGCCTCGCGGCCCGACGCCGTCACCGTGTTTCCGGATGGGGCGAGCGTCACCCGCCGCCTCACCGTCTCCGTCCCGGCGGGCGAGCATGTGCTGGTCATCGACGACCTGCCGCTCACCGCCGATCCCGGGTCGATCCGCCTGCAGGGCGCGGGCACCGGGAGCCTTGCCATCAACGCCGTCGATGCCCGCCAGCCGCGGCCGACGGAGCGGCGCGACCCTGCGCTGGTCCAGCGCCTGGAGACGCTCAAGGACGAGCGCCAGTCCCTCGACGACCGGATCGCCGCCGAGCGGGTGAGGAAGCGCGCGGCCGAAGCGTTGGTCTCTCCGGGCACGCTGGCCGGCGGCGAGCGTGGCCTCGTCATCGCCGAGGCGCGGCAGGCCCTCGCGGCGGCCCATGAGGAGACCCTTGCGGCCGACCGCGCCATCCGCCAGGCCGAACAGGCCCAGCGCGGCCTCGACCGCTCGATCGCGGAGATCGAGGCGCAGCTGCGCGCCCAGCCGCCGCGACGGCTCGAAGCCCGCATCGCGGTGGAGGCTGCCCAGGCCTTCCGCGGCGAACTGACCCTCACCTATGCCGTGCGCCAGGCCCGCTGGGCGCCGGTCTATGACGCCCGCCTCGTCACGACGGCGGCGAAGCCCCAGCTCGAGCTCGTCCGCCGCGCCGACATCCGCCAGCAGACCGGCGAGGACTGGACGGATGTCGCGCTCACCGTGTCCACCGCGCGGGTGGCGCGGGGAGGGGCTGCGCCGGTGCTGCAGCCGCTGGTCCTGCGCTTCCACGACCCCGAGGCGATGCGCGACCGATCGGCGGTCTCCGGCATGCCGCGTCCCCTCGCCATGCCGGCTCCGGCGGCTCCCGCCCGCGAGCAGGCAGAAGCTTCCACCGCACGGGCGGTTGAGCAGGAGGCCGTCGCGGAAGTCGGTGCCTTCCAGGCGAGTTTCGTCGTGCCGGGCCGTGCCCAGGTCGCCTCGGGCGACGGCTCCCGCACGCTGCGCATCGCCTCCGCGACGCTCGAACCCGACCTCGTGTCGCGGGTCGTGCCCAGCCTTGACACGACCGCCTTCCTGGAGGCGCGCTTCCGCCATGGCGAGGATGTGCCGCTCATGGCCGGGCCGGTGAGTCTCTATCGCGATGGCATCTTCGCCGGGCGCGGGCAGATCGGCGCGGCGACGCGCGAGGACGAGGTGAAGCTCGGCTTCGGCCCCGACGACCTCCTGCGCGTCGAGCATCAGGTCGTGCGGCGGACCGATGGCTCCTCCGGCATCATCTCCACCTCGCGGACCGAGGAGCGCGAGTTCCGCTTCGTCCTGCGCAACGGCGCGCAGGTCGCCCGCCGCGTGGTGGTCGAGGACCGCATCCCCGTGCCTGAACAGCAGGAGATCACGGTCGAGCCGCTGCCGGGCGTGACGGCGCCGACCCTGCGCGAGCCGGACGGGAGGCGCGGCATCGTCGCCTGGAGCCTCGACCTCGCTCCGGGCACCAGCCGCGACATCCGCCACGGCTGGCGGATCCGCTGGCCGGCCGACAAACGCGTGCAGCAGGTCCAGGGAAGGTCGTGACGGGCCGGAGGCGCGGCGCTCCCGCGCCCGCCGGACCAAGCGGCGGTGGAAGGTGGCCGGCTCCACACTTGCCACCCTCGCGATGATCCATTATCCGCACAGTGCAAGGGCCCCGGCAGGACGCGCGGACGCGTCGCCGGGGTTTTCCCTTGCCGTGGAGGATATGAACCATGGCAAACGTGGTTGTCGTCGGCTCGCAGTGGGGCGACGAGGGCAAGGGCAAGATCGTCGATTGGCTGTCGAGCCAGGCCGACGTGGTGGTGCGGTTCCAGGGCGGACATAATGCCGGCCACACCCTCGTCATCGACGGTGTCACCTACAAGCTGTCGCTGCTGCCCTCGGGCATCGTGCGCCCCGGCAAGCTGTCGGTGGTGGGCAACGGCGTCGTCATCGACCCCCATGCCCTGATCGCCGAGATCGAGCGCGTGTCGGCGCAGGGCGTGTCGATCACGCCAGAGACGCTGCGCATTGCCGAGAATGCCTGCCTCATCCTGTCCCTGCATCGCGAGCTGGACCAGCAGCGCGAGTCGGCCAATTCCGGCACCAAGATCGGCACGACCGGCCGCGGCATCGGCCCGGCCTATGAGGACAAGGTCGGCCGCCGCGCCATCCGCATGACGGACCTCACCGATCTCGGCACGCTGATGCCGAAGATCGAGCGCCTCCTCGCCCATCACAATGCGCTGCGCCGCGGCCTGCGCCTGCCGGAGATCGAGGCCCAGGCGATCTATGACGAACTCGCGGGCATCGCGCCGAAGGTCCTGCCCTTCGTCACCACGGTGTTCGACCTGCTCGACGAGCAGCGCCGCGCCGGCAAGCGCATCCTGTTCGAGGGCGCGCAGGGCACGCTGCTCGACATCGACCACGGCACCTATCCCTTCGTCACCTCGTCCAACACCGTGTCTGGCCAGGCGGCGATCGGCTCGGGCATGGGGCCGAGCGCCATCAACTATGTGCTGGGCATCACCAAGGCCTACACGACGCGCGTCGGCGGCGGCCCGTTCCCGACCGAGCTGGAAGACGAGAACGGCCAGATCATGGGCGATCGCGGCCGCGAGTTCGGCACGGTCACCGGCCGGCGGCGGCGCTGCGGCTGGTTCGACGCCGTGCTGGTGCGCCAGGCGGTGAAGACCAACGGCATCGACGGGATTGCCCTGACGAAGCTCGACATTCTCGATGTCTTCAAGGAGATCAAGGTCTGCGTCGCCTATGAGCTCGACGGCAAGCAGATCGACATCTTCCCGGCGAACCAGGACGCGCAGCAGCGCATCAAGCCGATCTACGAGACCATCGAGGGGTGGGATTCCACCACGATGGGCGCGCGCTCCTGGGGCGAATTGCCCGCTCAGGCGATCAAGTATGTCCGGCGAATCGAGGAATTGATCGGCTGTCCCGTCGCGTTACTATCGACAAGCCCGGAGCGGGACGACACGATTCTGGTGCGCAACCCCTTCGAGTAAGAGTTCGGGGGCAAGAAGCGAGTTTCGATGGCCGATTACACGCCGCTTATCTCCCGCGCCGTCGGGGCTCTGGCGGAGAACACCGGGGAAGCCCGTCGCGCGGTGTATGAGCGCGCGCGCGCCGCGCTGCTCGCGCAGCTGCGCGGCATGAACCCGCCGCTGCCCGAAGAGCACATCACCCGCGAGCGCATGGCGCTGGAAGATGCCATCCGCAAGGTCGAGGCGGACAATGCCGGCGACAGCCTCGATGCCATGCTGGAGCGCGAGTTCGCCTCCCTCGGCATCGCCGCGCAGAAGCCCGCGCCGATCTCCATCGCCGGTGCCCGCACCGTCAGCGATGCGGCCCATGACGCCCAGACGCTGGGCGATGCCACGGCGCAGGCGCGCCGCTCCGCCCGCGACCAACTGACCACGCCCGAGCCCTCGGTCGAGGCCGAGCGGATCGAGCCGTCGGTCGGCCGCTCGACGCCGTTCACCGATGCGAACGATGCCGCGAGCGGTCCCATCCGCCCGCGTGTCGCCGTCCTCGGCGAGGAGGCCGAAGAGGCGCCGCGCAAGGGCAAGGGTGGCCTCATCGCCATCGTGCTGGTGCTGATCCTGCTCGGCGGCGCCGGTGCTCTCGGCTGGTACGTGGCCAACACCTATCCCGACCGGATGCCCTTCTCGACGGCCCGCGCGCCGACCCCGCCGGCGACGCCGGCTCCGGCGCCCGCGCCGCGTGCGCCGGATGCCGACCGGCCGAAGTCGACCGATCGCGTCGGCGGCGATCCCGCGCCGGCTCCGGCCGTGCAGGCGCCCGCTGCGCCCGCACCCGCCCCTGCCGCGCCGGCGCCGACGCCCCGCCGCATCGTTCCCGTCGACCCGCCCGCCGCGGCCCTGCCGCCGGCCAATGAGGGCTCGACGGATTCGCAGGCTGCCTCCAACGAGCCGCCGCCGCCATCCCCGGTGCCGGCTTCGCCCGCGCCTGCTGCTCCGCCGGTCGCAGCAGCGCCCGCCGCTCCCGCGGCTCCGGCCCCGGCTCCCGTGGCGCCGCAGGCGGCTGCTCCCGCTCCCGCCGCGCCCCCGGCCGTCCCCGGCCAGGCCGCCCGCGCCGCGCTCTTCGAGGAGACGCCGGGCAATGCCGCCGGCACCCTGATGCAGGGCACCGTCGTCTGGCGCACCCAGACGGTCAGCGTCGGCCCCGGCCAGCCGCCGGACCTTGCCCTGCTCGGCGAAGTGTCCATCCCAGAGCGGCGGATGACGGTGACCATCACCATTCGCCGCAACCTCGACCAGACGCTGCCGGCGAGCCACACGATCGAGATCCTCTACGCGCTGCCGCGCGACTTCCAGTTCGGCGGCGTGGCGGAGGTTCCCGGCGTGCTGATGAAGGTGTCCGAGCAGGCCCGCGGCGTGCCGCTGGTCGGCCAGGCCGTGCGTGTCACCAACGGCTTCTTCTTCGTCGGCCTGTCGGGCTTCGACATGGACCGCAACAACAACCTGCAGGCCTTGCGCACCCGGCCATTCTTCGACATTCCGATGCGCTATGACGCCGGCCGCCGCGCCATCCTCACGGTGGAGAAGGGGGCCAGCGGCGACCGGGCTTTCGAGGAGGCGTTGCAGGCCTGGGGCCAGTGAGCTCCGGCTTCATCCCCGACCGAACATGAAAAAGGGAGGCCTCGCGGCCTCCCTTTTTGTTGTGTCGGACCTGTCGGCCGGGCGTTCAGTGCGCCGGCAGGGCGGCGGCCTGGGCGGCCGGGCGCTCGATCTCGCGGATCGACTTCACCACTGCCTCCTGCACCTTCTCGAAGGCGCGGACCTCGATCTGGCGGACGCGCTCGCGCGAGACGCCAAAGCGCTCCGCCAGCTCCTCCAGGGTGATCGGGTCGTCCTTGAGGCGGCGCTCCTCGAAGATGATGCGCTCGCGCTCGTTGAGGACGCCGAGCGCCTTGGTGAGCGCGGCACGGCGGTTGTCCGTCTCCTCCTCGCGGGCGAGCACGGCCTCCTGGCTGTCGGAATCGTCAGCCAGCCAGTCCTGCCACTCGCCGTCGCCGTCCTCGCGGAGCGGCGCGTTGAGGGACGCGTCACCGCCGAGGCGGCGGTTCATGTCGATGACGTCCTGCTCCTCGACACCGAGCTTGGTGGCGATGACCTTGACCTGGTCGGGACGCAGGTCGCCCTCGTCCAGCGCCGAGATCGAGCTCTTCGCCTTGCGCAGGTTGAAGAACAGCTTCTTCTGGTTGGCGGTGGTGCCCATCTTCACGAGCGACCACGAGCGCAGGATGTATTCCTGGATCGAGGCCTTGATCCACCACATCGCATAGGTGGCGAGGCGGAAGCCCTTGTCGGGCTCGAACCGCTTGACCGCCTGCATGAGGCCGACATTGCCCTCGGAAACCACCTCGCCGATCGGCAGGCCGTAGCCGCGATAGCCCATGGCGATCTTCGCCACGAGACGGAGGTGGGAGGTCACGAGCCGGTGGGCCGCCGCGCTGTCGCCGTGCTCGCGCCAGCGCTTGGCGAGCATGTACTCCTCCTGCGGCTGCAGCATCGGGAACTTGCGGATCTCATCGAGATAGCGCGACAGCCCGGCTTCGGCCGAGAGGATCGGAAGGGATGCAGCATGAGCCATAGGGCGCTCCTTGTCTTCGGCTCCCGGACCATCCGGCGAGCCCCGAGCCACCCACCCCAAAAGCCTGGGTGGCCCGCTGGTCATTGGGCTATACCGCCCGCCGACCTGTTCGGATCATTGCGGGCAATCATGGCAGAACATTGACAGATGCCCGCGAGAGGGGAAGGTTCGCGAGGTCAAGCTTGCATTCGTGCAAGATGCTCGGCGATCACCTCAGCCCATAGTCAACTACGAAGCGGGCCATCGTGTCGTTACACGTTGCCGTGACGGCGGCGTGATGGGAGGACGCCGCTAGGGGATGCAACGGCGGCGGGGCGGCGCGGGTTCCCGCAGCGCTCAGGCGCCGCGCAGGGCCTCGGCCAGACGGGCAAGATCGGCGGGCAGGGGGCTCTCGAAACGCATGGTTTGGCCCGTTATCGGGTGCTCGAAGCCCAGAATCGCTGCGTGGAGCGCCTGGCGGCCGAGGGCGTCGAGGGCCTCGCGGGCGGGCGCGGGAAGCTTCGCCGCCTTGGTGCGGAAGCCGCTGCCATAGGTCGCGTCGCCGAGCAGGGGATGCCCGACATGCGCCATGTGGACGCGGATCTGGTGCGTGCGCCCGGTCTCGAGGCGGCAGGTGACCCGGCTCGCGAGCCCGCCCGCGAGGGGCTCCTCGACGGTCACATGCGTCACCGCGTCGCGTCCGGAGGGGCGGACGGCGATCTTCTCCCGCGCGCGAGGGTCGCGGTCGAGGGCGGCGTCGATGGTGAAGCTCGCGCGCGCGGGCACGCCCCAGGCGAAGGCGACATAGGCGCGCTCGAGCGGGCCGGTGCGGCCGTGATCGGCGAACTGCGCGCTCAAGGAGGCATGCGCGCGATCGGTCTTCGCCACCACCAGCAGCCCGCTCGTGTCCTTGTCGAGGCGGTGGACGATGCCCGGCCGCCTGACCCCGCCGATCCCCGACAGGCTGTCGCCGCAATGGGCGATGAGCGCATTGACCAGCGTGCCCGTCCAGTTGCCCGCCGCCGGATGGACGACGAGGCCCGCCGGCTTGTCGATGACGATGAGCGCCTCGTCCTCGTGGACGATGGCGAGCGGGATATCCTCGCCCTGCGGCGTCGGATCCTCGGGCTCCGGCACGACAAGGGCCACCACGTCGCCCACATTGACCCTGTGGGCGGCATCGGTCATGGTCCGCCCGCCGATCCTGACCTGTCCGGCCTCGATCAACGCCTTGAGGCGCGAGCGCGACAGGTCCGGCAGGCGGCGCGCCAAGAGACGGTCCAGCCGTTCGCGCGGCGTGTCGGCCTGCAGTTCGACGCCGTCCATCCGGAGGCCCTCCGCTCCCTCGTCGGCCGTGCGCGTCACGCCGCCCCTCCTGCCGTCGCCGCAAAGCCCATGAGCCAGATCCAGCCGACCCCCGCCCCGACCGAGACGGACGCCGCCGATCCCGCCAGCGAGGCGGTGGTGGCGCGCATGCGCCGCATCTCGGTGATCTCGTTCCTCGTCATGATCCTCGGCGTCGGCAGCGTGCTCGCGGTCATCGTCTACCGGCTGATGACGGTGCCGGGACCGGGGACGGTCGTCTCGGGCGCCATTCCCGCCGAGCCCGGCCGCCTCGTCTCGGCGGTCAGCGCCGAGAACCGGCTCACCGTCACCTATCAGGCGGAGACCGGCGCCACCATCGTCATCTATGACCTCAAGACGCTGAAGGAAAGCCACCGCATCCGCGTCGGCGGCCCGCAGGTGCCGCGGCCCTGATCGCGGTCGCAGCGGCGCGCCGGCTCGGCATCTCGCGGCGTCCCGCGGGGGTCCCCAGTTTCTTGCGACAGCCCAGCGCGGCCCGCTTGACCGGCCGGGGCCTTTGCGCTTATGAAGCGCCCTCCGCCGCTTGAGGCGGTCCGCTCCCTTCGTCTAGCGGTCTAGGACGTCGCCCTCTCACGGCGAAAACAGGGGTTCGAGTCCCCTAGGGAGCGCCAAAAGCGCTTAATCTCAATAACTTAGCTACGGTGTTAGTCAGTCGGTTAGACAGCCGCCTAGACACTCCGCTTGCCGCCTCGCACGACTCGTTCGGCCGCCTCAAGGCCCTGCCGTGCCATCCGCACCTGTTCGGCCTCACGCGAGTAGAGCTCGGCGTGGTTGATGTCGTCGTGTCCGAGGACGTCCATCAATTCGCGTGTCGACGCACCGCCTTCGGCCATCAGCTTTCCAAGCGTCTTGCGGAGACCGTGGATCGTGCATCCAGGCGGGAGGCCGGCGGCCTTGGTCCATACGGCCATGTGCCCGGTGAGCGACTTAGCCGAGAACGGGTCACCGTACTTCGTGCGCAGGACCGTCTTGCCTGTGAGATCCGTCGCGGCGAGGACCTCTCGCAGCATGGACACGATCGGCAATTGAATGACCTTGCCTGTTTTCTTCTGCTGGAGCCGGACCAAGTCGCCTGCGATGTCGTCGGGCTTTAGGCGGGCGATGTCGCTCCGCCGGTGGCCCTGCCAGATGGCGAGGGCGTAGACGAGCCGGGGCGTCGTCCCGACAGGCCAGTGTCGCTCAAAAGCCTGACGCTCGGCATCCGTCCAGGCGCGCCAGCCTTTGTACTCAGGGCGCCACGATATCTTGTGCGTCGGGTCGTGTTCGATCCATTCCTCGTCCATCGCTGCGACGATCATCTGCCGAATGCGCGTCAACAGATGGCGCGCAGCGTGGGGGGTGTCGGCTCGTTCTGCCAGGATCGCCTTCACATGGCGGCGCTTCAGGTCCTCGACGGGAACGTCTGCCCACGTCAGGTCAGCGTCCGCTGAAACCTTGGCCGTCAGGAATGCTTCGACGATCGCAGCGTGGCGCGCCCGGGTTTCAGGCGTGTTCCGAAGCCAGACAGGATCCTTCTGGGCAATGCGCCAAGCCGCGCGGAATGACCGCGGAACCGTCGCCCCGGGGAGCGGCCGCATGTCGGCTATCTTGCGCCGCTGACCAGTGATGAGCGCTTCGTACTCCGCCTCGAAAGCCGGCTCCCCGGGTTGACCGGCGAGGTAGACAGAACGGCCGCCCCGGCGGAACCGCCATCGAAACGTGCCATGGCGGTCCTTGAACGACGAGAGGTAGGGGCGGGGAGGCTCGACCATCGCAACAGTCAAGCAGCCCGGCCGCGGCCCTTCAAGGCGGCGTCGATCGCATTCACGCGCTCGGAGATTTCGGAAAAGGCCGCGTCGAGGCGGAGACGGTCCCACACGACACGACCGTCGATCTGCTTTGGCGGCGGCATCCGACCATCGGCGACGAGTTCGTCGAACTTCGTCGCGCTGACACCGACGTAACGTGCAGCCTCCTCACGGCTCATTCCGCGCGGCGGATAGGCGAGGGGATCCGGGCGCAGGTCTCGGCTCATCGGCGGCCCTCCGGCTGTCGCATGATGGCGTCCTTAACCGGGTCGTCGTCCTGGGCCTCGTCCAGGAGATTGACCAACTGCGTCGCGCGCACGCCGTACTTCTGAAGGATCAGACGCCGGCGCGCGGCCCAATCAGCGGGGTTGAACTCCTCGAGCAAGGTCGCCGCCATGCCGGGGTTGTTCACCGCGGCACTGGCGATCGTGTCGATCGCCCGACTCTGGACCTGGGCGGACCGCCGGCGAAGCCAGGTCGCTGCGAGATCGATCGCGGCGATCGACGGCGAAAGCTGAGAACGGTTGACGCTTCGGATGCGGCTCGCAACCGACGCCGCGCTCAGCGCCGGGTCGAAGCCGCCGAGCAAGGCTTGCCTGGTGCCGGACGTGCCGGGGAGACGCGCGGCCGTGCTGCGCTCCGAGCCTGCAAGCGCATTGAATACGGCGCGGATCTGGTCGAACTCCTCGGGGTTGTCGCGCCACAGGACGCGGGCCGCAGCGTTGAACTTCGGATCGTTGACGAGTTGCTGCAGCTTGCGCCCGTTCCAACGCTCCTCGCCACCGAGCCCCGGCGCAAGGTTCCGTTGCCGCTTCACAGCTTCCCACAGGGCGGCGCGGGCGTTGGCGATCGCTTCCGGTGTGTTGCCGGCGGCGTCAAGAAGTTCACGCATTGCTTCGGCCGGGCGCGGACCCGTGGTGATTGTGCGGACCGCGTCGACCGTCGCCTCGTCGGCGTACTTCAAGTAGGAGGCGACCGCGCTACGGCCCGGCGTCGTCAGACGCTGTTCCGTCTCGCGCGCCGCCTGCTGCGCCGCCGTCATACCGCGGCTGGCCTCAGCGGCGGCCTGCAGCTTCTGCCGAAGCTCCGGAAACTCGCCGAGCATGATGCCGCGCTCGTTCATGTATCGCTGAAGCTGTTCGGGGCGCTGGAGAAGCCCGGAAGACTGGACGTCGGCCAGGATCTCGTCCGCAACGCCGTTGCGCGCCCGCGGGTCGGTGCCGACCTCGCGCATCAACGCCCGGAAGTCGTTCACACGGCCGCTGTCGGGCTGCACGAACCGAGCGGGCACGGCGCTGTCGTCCAGCGCGTACATGCCGCCCTCGCGACGCATCAGCGTGTCCCCGATCGCCGTGCCCTGGCGCGCGAAGCGATCCTTGAAGTCACGCGTCAGCGCCCGGGCGTTCTCATAGGCCCCGGCCAGCTCGGCCGGCAGGGCCTCCTTGATGGCTGCGTCGACGTCGACGCGGTAGCCGCGGAGCACGCGGGCCTCGTTCAGGCGGCCGGCTCGTTCCGCCGCCATGATGTCGTCCGACAGGCCGCCGCGAACGGCGGTGATCTCGGACATCGGGACGCGCGGGTCCGGCGCCGGCGGCTGGCGCATGATCGGCTGACCGCTGGCGTCTAGAAGGCCGGTGCTGACAGGGGCCGGGGCGGCGTCGGGCGCCATCCCTTTGACGACGTCGGCTTCGGCCGGGCGGAAGCGCGCCGCGTCATTTGCCGGCAGCGTGGCATCACGCTGCGCGAACCGCTGCACCAACGGGTTGACGTCGGTCGGCACGGGTTGGTTCATCGGCTCCCATGCCGGCTGCACAACGTTGGTCTGAACGGCGTCGGCGCGGTCCTGAAGCGCAGAGCGAATGGACGAACCGCGCGCCGTCGCGTCGCGCATCGTGGGCTGGACTTGCTGCGATGCCGCCGCGAAGCCCGCTTCGGCCTGTCGCGCCGCTGCCGTCGCCTCGGCAATCTGGACGTCCCGGCCCGACTGCAGCGCGGCCCGGAATTGAGCGGGGTCGCCATCGGGCGCCATGCGATCCATCGTGCTCGAGACGGCGGCCTCGTTCCGCGCGGTGCGCGAATTGGCGGCGCCTGGAGAGCGCATATCCTGATTGAAGGCGAAGGTCGCGAGCGAGGGATCCCCGGTGCGGTCGGCGATGTTCGCCTGATAGCCGGGAATGAGCGTCTCGGCCTGGGATGGTCGGCGAAGCGCCTCGACGAGTGGCGATGTATCGATGGGCCGCCCCTCGGTCATCTGGCGGCCGATCTCGGAAGAGTTCGCCATGATCCGCGACGCGACAGCTTCACGCGCCACTTCGTCGGCGTAGCGACCGCCGCCAAAGAGCGCCGAAAGTGCGTTGCCGCCCGCGCCGATGATCGCCTTGCCTGCGCCAAGCGTCGCGATTCCGCCCATCGATCCGGCGAAGTCGGATACGAAGTTGTCGCCGCGCTGCGGATTGCCCACGGCTTCGTTCGCTATGCCCGCGCCAAGACCCGCGGCGCCGGCGT
Organism: Phreatobacter oligotrophus; assembly: GCF_003046185.1. Classification (NCBI taxonomy): domain Bacteria; kingdom Pseudomonadati; phylum Pseudomonadota; class Alphaproteobacteria; order Hyphomicrobiales; family Phreatobacteraceae; genus Phreatobacter; species Phreatobacter oligotrophus. Next base: position 9,871 of record NZ_PZZL01000005.1, on the reverse strand, counting down.
TTGCGGCTTCGCGCCGGACAAACCCGGTGGGGTCGACCGCTGCGGGCTCGACCATGAACCGAGCAACCGGCCCCATCTGCCGTGCGCCTTCGCGGCCAACGCGCCCGGCGACCGCCAAGGCGCCGGCGGCCGGGATCATCGCGGCGCCGAGCTCTCCGCCGATCCGGCCGGCCACGCGCTGGAAAGCGTCCTGGGGGACCGGGCCCTCGCGCCAGGGCATCTGCGGGCCCTGCACGTCGCCTTGGGGTGGGCGCATAACGGCTTCGACGACGTCGATCGGCGCACCGAGCGCGCGGTCGATCGACTCCGAACCGCCGAAGGGCTCCGTTCGCCCGCCGCCCATGTCGCTTATCCGGCCGGGATCGGGGATCTGCGGTAGATTTCGCGCCGCAGGGATCGCCCAATTGACGGCGGCCTGGGCCATGGCGGGGACGCGCGGCAGGTTGTTGACGAGATCGACCGGCGCACCGGCGGCCATCGCAATGACGCGGCGCCCCTCGCGGCCCATGATGGCGCCAGTCGATGCCGCGTAGTTCCAGGCATCGGAAGCTGTGTCGCCCCAAGTGCGCGGCGCCGGCGGACGCGCGGCGATCTCCGCCACGCTCTGCGGCGTCGGCGGGCGCGTCATCGCGTTCTGCTCGGCCATGGCGCGCTGCGTCGGCGTCTGCGGGATCAGATCGTCGAAAGTGATCTGGCTCCCCGGCCGGGGGATAAGGTCATCGAACGTCACCCCGTAGTTCGGAGCGGCGGGGCTGGCGGGGCCGGTCTGGGGACCGCCGAAGCGCTGCCGCATGGCCTGGGTCATCACGTCGTAGGGCGTGCCCGCCGGGAACTCTACGATCGTGCCGTCGGGTGCCTCGACCTCAATGAAGCCGCTAGCGCCCGGGGTGGGCTTCTCAGCCGCTTTGTGCGCGCTGGGAGGGCCCGCCGGGCCTTCCAGGATGGTTGCGATCTCAGCGTCAGTAGCGTCTGCGGGGACTTCGATTCTGCGTCCCTCGAATTCGATGATGCGAGCCATGAGGGCGCCCCTCAGTCTTTCAGCCAGGGATGATCGGGCGGGAGCAAGTCGAGTTCTTCGTCGCCAATGTCGAAGTAAAGAGACAGAGGAGGGATGCTGTCCGTAGGCGCCACTTTCTGGTTCGTGGTCGGCGTTGCCGCGGGCATTTCGGCGACCGTTGAAGCCGCCGCTACCGCTGCCTTTAGCGCCTTGGCGGCCGCCTTCTCCGCGCGACGCTCCATCAGCTTGCGGAGCGAAACGTTGTGCAGTTCGTTCTCGAAGATCTGCGCCCGGTCGATCAGGTCTCGCGTTTCCCGGTCCGAGCTGGGGCGCCTCGCAGTGTGGTGCGCCACGAGCTCCCGAAAATCGAAAAGCCCGGTCTGAAGCGCCGCCATCGGCATCAAGCCTTCAAGCTTGGCGAGGATGCATGGCGTCACATCGTCGAGTGCGCGGCGGATCCCGTCAGCCTCGACGTCGGCGAGAGCCCTGGCGCCGTAGTCCTGGAGAGCAAGGAGGCCGCGAAGAGCGTTGGTAAGGCGCCATTCGGGCGCGATGGTCGTGTGATCCGAAATCTCGGAGAGATGCTCGTGTATGCCGTGGACGATCATGCGGCGGGCCGCTTCGTCTTCGGGTAGCAGGTGCTCTTCTCGAGCAAAGTACGCGCGTGTCATGACGTTGCCTTTCGTCGTTGCGGGACGATCCTCCGGCTCCCGGGTGCGCGATGAAAGGTGGCTTCGGCCCGGGAAAATCGCGCACACGATTTTTGGCTGGGGCGCAATTTTGTGTGGGCACCCTGCGCCCGCCGTCGCTCGGCAATCGGACTGCCCGGCAGGGGTCGGGTCCGCCCCGCGGGTCGACTGTCGATCGACAGTCATCCGACCGCACCCGACATAGGGGCGCGCCACTCACGCGTTCGTGATCGATAAGTGGCGCGGCGCCCAGCGGGGCAGGGGGCCGTCTCTGTCCAATGAGGCCTGCCCTAGCGGACGCGTCCGGGATCGGGCGGCACGCGGTCCATTTGAGTACCCCTTGATTTCTGGACGTTTCGCAACACATCGTTTTTGAGCCTATTGGACATTTTGGGAGGAAACGCCATGTCCGCTGTGATCGGTTACGCCCGGACGTCGACCATCGAACAGGTAGCGGGGCTGGAGGCGCAGCGGAGAGACCTGGAGCGCGCCGGGTGCACAAAGGTCTTCTCCGAACAACTGTCATCCGTCGACGCTAAGCGGCCGGAACTGGCGAGGGCGATCGAATGGGCCCGTGAGGGTGACGTTTTCGTCGTCACCAAGCCGGATCGCCTGGCGCGTTCGACGAAGGACCTTTTAGCGATCCTGGACACGCTGCAGGCAAAGGGCGTTCAAGTGCGGATCCTGTCGATGGATCTGGACACGACGACGCCAACCGGCCGGCTCATGGTGACGGTTCTCGGCGCCGTCGCGGCGTTCGAGCGAGACCTGATGCTAGAGCGTCAACGGGAAGGGATCGCCAAGGCAAAGGCGGAAGGCAAATACAAGGGCCGCAAGCCTTCCGCGGCTCTTAAGGCCGACGATGCCGTGCGCTTGGTGAAGGGTGAGGGATTGACTGTATCCGCCGCTGCAAAGGCCCTAGGGATCGGCAGGGCCAGCGTATATCGCGCCCTAGAGGGGAAATGAAAAAGGGCGCCACAGGCGCCCTTTTTTGCAGCCCAACATCAAAGAACAGAGTGTTCTTTCATTAAGCCGGCGACTTCGATCAGTGTTTCAGTGACAACGCCGGCATCTCCAATCATCTTGAAGCAGATCGACTCGCGGGGCGGCACGTTGGGTGCCTGTGAGATTATGTAAGATCGCTTTACTTCGATCTTCGCACCCTGTTGCGCCCGGGCGGCAAAGATATCAAGCGCCGGGTATATCCAGTCGCCGCAACCGCAGAAGCCTAAGGTGGCGCGGCGGCAATTATCGAGATGTTCCCAGTTCCACATTTCGTTTCTAGGCATCTTGGTCCTCCGTTGTGCCGCTTCATCCAGCGGAATGGACCAACGGTGGACCAGGGCGCTCAAACATTGCAATAGAAAAACCTTGTTGAATTTGTATTGTGCTGTCGATCGGCGCAATCAACACTATGCAATGCTTTTGGAAGCGAAGAATAAATGTTGCGGTTATCAAATAAAACCGTCATGTATCGTTGTCATCTTGGGGAAGTGCGGAAAAACAAAATTTAGCAACGCACCACCTTAGGCGAGCAAACTCTGCGATTTTTCGCCTAACTGCTGGCTCTTTGAAACTGGCAGAGCCCGTTTTTCCGTCGCCCCTCCGGCTCTGCTACTGGCGGCGAAACGCCCCAGATTTCGGACCCGCTAGACGGCGAAGTCTTTAGGGGTGCCAGGGGTCGGTTCGGGGGCGGCTCAATCGAAAGCGTTCGCCTCCGGGCCGTCGTCCTGTTCGATCTGGTCCCGGTCCGAGCAGTCCGACTCTTCGTCATCGCTGGCGTCGTCTTCAAAGCGCCGCCCGCGAGCGCGAAGTGCCTCGAGGCGGTCTAGCTCACCCTGGGCCCGCTGCGCTTCGGCCGCGAGTTCGTCCGCCGACATCTCGTAAAGCTGGCGCCCCCGGTCATCGTTCTTTTTCGCGTCGAACCCGGCGACGCGGAAGATCCAGCCGGCCGCAGTCGCTCGCGCGGCGGGGGCGGCCTTCTTATCCTGGCAGACTTCCAGTGCAGCCTTATAGGCAGCGGGAAGGCCTTCTGTGCGTACGCGGACGGCTAGGTCAGCCTCCACCATCGTCGGCGATACGTCAGGAGGAAGGATCTTTTTGCTCATCGGAGTTTCCTTTGGCGGCATGGCAGTGATCGGCGGCGCAGGCCGCGGCGATGGCGGAGGAGAGGCGCCCGCGATGATCCAGGCAGCTTCCTGGTTTTGAAGCTTCTGGGCCCGCCTGCGGCGCCGCGCGGCGGCCGGTCCTGGCGTGTGCGTCGCCTGCCAGGCGTCATGGGCCGCACGCTCTTCGGCGGTCATGGTCTTGAGCTTTCGCCTGCGGCGGTTGGCGCGCTTTTCGAGGCTGCGCAGCTTTTCGCTTAGTTTCTCGTTCGCGTCAGGTCGCTCCCGATCCGGCCACCGCGGCTTGTGCCAGTCGTCGCCCTTAGGCGTGCGGCCCCCGTGGATGTAGCAACGGCCATTCGCCATCGCGACGTTCCGGCACGGCTCGCCAGTGCTGCGCCGTTTGGCGCCACAGCGGGGCCGGTTCGGGTCGGCGTTCATCCGCTTGCAGTGTTCGCTGGCGATCCGGCGCCATCGCGCCGACTGTGACCAGCCTTGCCGGGGCGTGTTCGTCACGGGGCGTTCCTCGGCGTTGAACCCGTGAAGTATCGACGGGCGTCCCGTCGCGCCTCCGGCTTAGACAAGTTGTTCGCCCGCTCGCCGCCCGCTCGCTTGGACAATTTGTCCGGCAGCGCTCCGAAAACTTGCCTGGGGGGCAGGTGTCGGAAATGTCGCTTACGCGCGCGCAAGAGAGAAAAAGGAGGAATGGGGCTATGAATGAATTTAGACTTCACCCGCGCAAGTGACATTTCCGACGCCTCACGCTGCCTGGACAATTTGTCTACGCGCTTCGCCGGCAGTGCGAATGCGTTCCTGAATGTCTGCGCGCTGCGCAGCGACGATTTTCGCTCGATCGGCGAAGGCGACGTGAACGCGCGGATTGACGGTCCACCACTCGGGCCCGTGCTTATCGCTTCCGCCCTTCGGGTCGACATCCACCCAGTTCGCCCATTCGAGCTGGCGCATCGCTGCGCACATCCGCCATGGCTTGCCCGCCATGGCGTTCCGAACTCTGCCGATCTCGCGGCGCGTGAGCTGCTGCTTCCCCGTTGTCAGGAGATGGTCGGCCAGCCATCTGGCGTCCTCGACCGCTTCGCCCGCACCGACATAGTCCTCATAGAACCGGATGCTTTGCGTCAGAAACCAGCTGACAAGGCGCGCCGCCTGCGTCGCCGTCTTGGCGCTCACAAGCCGCGTTTCTGGATGGCCGCCTGTAGGCTCCCACTCGTTCGCCACGTGGCAGAGGAGGAGAAGTCGATAGGCGATGCCGCCCATCTTGCTTAGGTGGCCCTGGAAGGCCTCCGAGGCGCCTTGCATGTCAAACAGGGCTTCCCATCGCTCTTCGTGCGGCCCCCAAACGGCACGGGCCGCGGCGCTAAGCTTGACGGGTTCTGACACTGCTTCGCGGACGGCCGCGACTTCCCGGATAAATTGCCGGTATCGCTCTCTTGAGGGGCCGGGCTCGTCGTCCACGCCTTTCCGGCGCGTACCGTCGCCATGGATGACCAGAAAGCGTTGAAGGAAACCATCGCCCTCGACTGAAGCGATCAACTCGCGGAGCTTGCCGGGCTGAATGCCCCCGTAGACGGCTGCGCCCCAGACGGGGACGTGGACCGTTCCGGCCGTCTTTCGGTCGATGGTCACGGAGTTGCAGTCGTACAGCGTAAGCAGCTTCTGCCGATCGTTGCCTTTGCCCTGCTTGTACTGCCCGGCCCCGCCGATGATCGCGGCGAGCTCGTCATTGAAGTAGAGGATGGATCGGTTCTGGCGAAGGATGTCGGGAAGGCCTTCGAGCGTCACATCCTTTGCAACGCACCGGCGCCTGACGGGCTCCTGCATTATCGGTTCGCCGGCCTTTGGCTTTCGCTTCTCCTGCGCCAGCCAGGCCCGGAAGACGGGCGCGTCTTGTTCCACCCATTCCGCCTCCAGGCTTTCCAGCGGCTGCGTCACGGCCCGGATCACCGGCGTTTTCTTGCCGCCCGGCGGCTGGACGTCCATAACCCAGATCACCCCGAACTCGGCCCAGGACGCGTCGCGGTCTTTCGGCTGGATCCTGAACTTCGTCCCGACGGCGCCAGACAGTGCGGCCAGCGTACCGCCGGTGAACTGCGCCACGCTTGCGCCCATTCGGCGGGCCGCGTCCCGGCTGAAGTCCTCGAGGACGCTCGGCAATGCTCCTGTCGGCGGCTCCTGCCGCTCCAAGCCATCGCCAAAGCCGAAAAGGTCATCCGGCTTAGGCCAGCGCTCGTCATTGTCAGAGTGATGGGGGGCCTGTGCCAACCGCGAGAACGAGCGATCGGCGGCCTCGGCTGCGGCTTTCTCGTCGAACCATCGTTCGATCGTCCATCGGGAACGAAAGCCAGGCTCGTGCTTCTCTGCCTCGCTGACCAGCGTGTCGACGGTCATGTACTCGGCCGGAGAGCGGTCCCAGTGCGACCAACGCTCGTCGATCGCGTCGTAATCGATCACGCTCGCCGCTTTCTCACTCCACAGAATGAATGCGTCCAGACCGTCTCCGTTTCCGGCGGACGCGGCGTGGAACGCCATTCCGATCCGGCTCCAGCGCTCCCAATCGGGCCTGTCGGGGTTTGGGATCGCTTCTGCCAATACCAGCAAGTGGCGCCTGTCCAGCGGTTGGCCGGCCGGCGATGCCTTATGGGCTCGCAGCGTCTGGGCGCCGTGCACCGACAAGCCCGCATTGTCGGCCGCGGCCTGAAGTTTTGCCAGCGCGCCGTCCAGTTCAATGTCCCGTGCTTCGGGGCCTAGAAATTCGGCCGTCGCCAGCCGCGGGCGCAAACGGTCCTTGCGGTGCAAGCTGCCGGGCCATCGGATCGGATGCACCGGGCTGATGCTCGTTGCGTCGCCATTGGCGAGTCCGGCGGCGAGGGCGCGGGCGGTCTTCAGCTTGGCGATCGCATCGGGGTCTCGCGCCGGCAGCGCCAGGCGCCAATGCGCGTGCAGCTTGTCCTGGCCAGTTGTCTTGCAGACGCCGCCAGAGCGAACAAGAACGGTAGGCACGCCAATGACCTCGATGACGCGCCACAGTCCGGTGTCGGGATTCTCATCGAGTTCGATTGATAGGACAGGCGCCTCGGCGATGTTGCTCTCACCGGCGAAGGGCATCCCGTCTTCCTTGCGCTGGTTGCCAAAAACGCACAGCGGCGGGCAGAACACAGCGGGCTCGGCTTTGGTGGCCGTTGCCTCGGCCATCTCTGCTGCGGCCGCCGCAGCGCCGCCGCCGATGGTCACCCATCGGGTCGCCGGCCTTTCGGTCGTGTGCTCTACCGACCGCAGGCACAGTAGTCCCCCCGGGCCGCAGTGCTTGAAGACCGTTTCGTAGAACACTCGGATCGTTTCTACGTCAGTCTTCCTAGGCCCGGCGGCTGGTATGGCTTGCGGCGGGTGCTCTGAAGGTCGCGTCGCCAGTATGTCGCCAAGCTGGACGCGTTCGGCGTCTTTTGGTATAGACATAGTGCCTTTACTCGTTGCTTGGCCGTCGCACCGTTACAGCGGTGCGGCGGCCGATTAGTTTCAGGTGTTGTCGACGATGAGGTACAGATGCGGCCGAGGCGCCGCCTTCTGGCGCGCCCACGGCGCAATGCGCTGGACGCTCCGTTTTGTGACGTGCATTTGCCGAGAGCCGGGCACGTCGAGACGCTCCAGCCATCCCAGGGTGATCTGGTCGCGCACCCAGGAGCGGGATCGCCCCAGGGTGCTCGCAGCCTCGGCAATGGTCAGGGTCTCGGGTCGAAGGTGATTGGTCGTGGGCAAGGGTCGCTCCTCTGTGGGTCGAGGAACGCTGCTGCTGTTCGCCGCGCGAAACTAGGCCTCCTTCGCCGCCCGCAATCGCGCGACTATCAGGCCCGTAAGGTCAGGGACTGTGGGGTCGATCGCGTCGAACACCTTGTAGAACGGCTTGCGAGCGCAGATCGCTTCGAACAGTGGCAGGCCCGTCAGTCCGGGGAAGTACGGCGATCGCTTCGCTTCATCGTAAACCCTATCGATCACCCTGTATCTTCGTGTCCAGCTCGCAACGATCCAGGGAAGAAGGTCCGTCTTAAACAGTCGTCGCGCGCGAATGCTCTGTTCGATAAGGCCGGCTTTGGCCTTTTTTGCAGCACGGTCGATGTGGTGGCGGGTCAGGCGCGAGTCGCGATATTCGACATCATCGCTTTTGGGTACAGGCCTGCGGTTCTTCGGTGCGTCCCCATTCAGATGCTCCGCCGCCTTGTCGCTGGAACCATGCTCCCATCGGGCGCAGAGGTACACTATGCAGTAGGCGGGTACGTCGCGGGCGGCAGCGTGGCTCGGGAGCGACTCCAGGCCTCTCCACTGAGCTCGAAACAGTTCGATCTTCGGTTCAATTGCGGGTTCGATCCATGCAGGGCGGGGGCCCTTGACAGGTATCGGAGCTCCGGCGTCGCGGAGCTCCTCCACGGCAGATGCGCGCAGGTCGGCTTCGATGTTGCGTTGGGTAGCCGCCAGCCGCGCCTTCATCTCATCTTCGGCCGTCGCGGGCTGGGCGCCTTCGGGCCAGGGCGGAGTAGCGAAGGAAAGCGGCGGAAGGCTTCGCTCATATTCGAAGGCCGCGATATGAAACGCGGCTCTGCCTAGGCGGTGGGGCTGCTTTCCAGAATTCGGGTACTTGCGCTCGTCCGTCATGCGCGTCGCGCCCCCTGTGCAATGAGCCGGTCGAGATCTTCGCGACGGTAGAGAGCGCGCCGGCCGATCTTCACCCGCTGGATGTGTCCCGCGGATGCGAGGCGGTGCACCGTCATTTCGGAAAGCCGCAGGTACGTGGCCGCCTCGCGGCGGCTCATGACGGGGGATTGATTTGTGGCGTTGGGTAGCATTCGGAGGCCCCTTGTCCTTTCTAAAGCCACCTGAATGTACCAAATCGAGCGCGGATATTCAATAAACCCCCAATAATCGCTATTTGTCGAATTTGTTATACGCTAATTCTTCCGGCGTTTGCTCAATTTGTATAACGAATACTAGGCGAAATTTTTTCATGTTGCACAATGGCTTAGTCGGGGATCCCCCGGATTGCCCGGCGCGCTTTAGCCGCGTTCAATCTGCGCATGCAAACGTTCGAATCCACAATCACTCTGGCGGACTCGCTCCTCGTTGAAGCGGGGTGGGAACGAACTTGGTTCGGGTACGACGGACCCTTTCCGCCCTACGCGAGGATCGGGATGCGGTGGATCCCGGGAACGCTGTCGTTCGAACCCTGCTTTGAGTGCTGGAAAAAGGACCGCGTCTTCCGTCGCTCAAAAACTTCCATGCGCGACCACCTTAGGCGCTATGCCGCTATCCGTTTCCACGCCAACGCCGTCGAGGACCGCTACGGCGCCCGGGTTGTGCGAGAGCGCCGCTTTCCCGTTGGTGAGTGGTTGGTGCCTTGGCGGATCGGGTTCGGGCCAATCCCAGTTTTCGCGAACGATTGGGGGGTTGAGGAAATTGATCCTCTTTTGCTCGTGACGGCCGGTTCGGTGGAGCTCCTTCGGCGCCCGCCGCCAGACCCCGCGCTTCGCCCGAATTCATCCCTTTGGGAGTACTTCGACCGAACCCAGGCGGAGTTCGAACAGGACGCGCCTAAAGATGGGCAGCATCGGTAGATGGTTGACGGAAGGATCGCGTCCTGATTGCATAAGGTCGTGCCACCAGCACGTCCTCAGAACCCCGCGGCGCCCGGATGAACGGCTCGCGGGGTTTCGTGCTTTTTGCTAGCTAGCGTGTGCGGCGCGTCGGGCGTCGCCTAGGAGCAAGCGCCATATATGGGCGACACAGGGTCGTTAGTTCGCCAGAAGCGGTGCTGATCAGCATTCGCGCCTCGTGCATTTTATCGAGCCATCCGCGATCTGCGTCGCCCGTCTGGTAAAGGCTGTGCCCGACTTCTAGGTTCACGACCGCCTCAATCAGGCGACGGACGAAGGCGTGTACCTCGGGCCCGAACAGGAACTGCACTTTCGACGCGGCAGCGTGGGGTGATGTCCCAGGACGTGGTGTATCTTCTGATCACCACAGACCGACCGCCGAGCGAGGTCGGGCGTTTGTCAGGCCGGCACGGCCGGCAAGCT